>JBCCLR010000043.1:0-20259 GCA_039026755.1 Pseudomonadota bacterium
CCAACGATGATGGCAATAAGCCCACCGATGCGCAGCGCATCGACAGAGGCGTCAAGCGCGGCTTGCAGTGCTTTGCGCATCATGCCGGGAAATAGGCTATAAAGCAGTCCTTCAATAACCAGCATCAACGCGAATGCAATAAGCCAGTCCTGTGCCATAACAATTCGACAACTGTGTCGTACCGCCTATTTCTTGCCGCCTATTTCTTGCCCAGGTCAAAATACTCAAAAAACTGGCTATCAGGAGACAACACCATTGTAGTGTCGCTTTTCTTGAGCGATTCCCGATAGGCTTGCATCGAGCGGTAGAAGCCAAAAAACTCTTCATCGCGTTCAAAGGCGTCGGCAAAAATCCGAATGGATTGCGCATCACCGTCACCGCGTTTCTTCTGCGATTCCTGTTCCGCTTCGGCCAACAAAACGGTGCGCTCGCGATCGGCTTCGGCACGAATGCGCAGCTTTTCTTCTTCACCACGAGCGCGAATTTCCCGGGCTTCTTGCTCACGTTCAGTTGTCATCCGCCGATAAATTGCATCAGAGTTGGCTTTTGGCAGGTCGGCACGCTTGATGCGCACATCAACAAGCTCAACGCCCAAGTCTTGCGCTGCGACGTTTGCGCCTTCACGGATTTGCTCCATCAAGCTGTTGCGTTCAGCACTCAAGAGTGTGTTAAACGTTTGCTTGCCGAGCACTTGGCGCAGCTGCGATTGGATCGGCGTTGATAAGAAATCCCGCGCCCCAAGTTCATTAAACACGCGCTGATACAGTTTGAGCGGGTCGGTGATTTGAAAACGCGCAAACGCGTCGACGATCATGCGCTTCTGATCTGACGTTGTGACCTCTTGCGGCGGCACATCAAGGCTGAGAACCCGGTTATCCAGCAACACTGTGTTTTGCCACGGCAGTTTAAACTTCAGGCCAGGCTCGACATGGGTTGTAATTGGCTTACCAAACTGCAGCACGATCGCCTGCCGTGTCTCAGGCAGTGTGAACAGCGAAAATGAAGCAAGCACCACCAGAGCGCCCGCCAAAACGACAAAAATGATAGATTTAACTGACATTGCCCTCGGTGTCCTTAATTGCGCGCACGGCGATTGTTGACTTCAGGCAACGGCAGGTAAGGAACCACGCCAGAGCCGCCGGAGCCGTCGATAATCACTTTGTTCATATCGCGCATAATTTCTTCCATCGTCTCCAAGTAGATGCGTTTGCGGGTCACATCTTTGGCTTGCTTGTATTCATCATAAACTTGGATGAAACGATCTGCCTCACCACGTGCCCTGGCAATGGTGGACTGCCTATAGGCTTCGGCCTCTTCCAGCATCTTGCGGCGTTCTCCGCGGGCGCGCGGTACCACGTCATTGCGGTAGGCTTCAGCTTCGTTGATTGAACGTTCCCGGTCGGCTTCAGCGGCCTGCACATCACGAAACGCATCAATGACTGCCACTGGCGGTGTCGTTTGCTCCAGGGAGATGCGCTTGATCGATACGCCAGCGTTGTATTTATCCAGCGATGCCTGGATGATATCCTGCACTTCAACCTGAATTTCGTTGCGTGCATCGGTCAATGCATCGCGGATTGGGCGCCGGCCTATCACTTCACGCATAGCGCTTTCAGCAACATCTTTGATGGTCTGTTCTTGCGGCGCCTGAATATTGAACAAATAGCTTTTCGCGTCTGAAATCCGCCAAAACACTGTGAAGGCCACATCGACAATATTTTCATCACCGGTGAGCATCAGACGCTCATTCTCAAACCGCGCACCATCCATCGTTCCACTGAAGCCGATGTCGATGCGTTTCTGGCGACCAACATTTGGCGTGAATGCGCGATCAATGGGTGTGGGTAATTTGAAGTGAAAACCTTCACCCTCGGTTTTCACATATTCGCCGAAGCGCAGGATCACACCCTGCTCGCCTGGCTTGACGGTATACCAACTGGTAAAGCCAATCCACAGTAGCGCTGCCAATAAAAGGACAACGACCAAGCCGCCGCCGCCAACACCACCTGGCATTGCGCCTTTGAGGCGCTGCTGACTTTTACGAAAGAACTCATCGAGATCCGGTGGACGATTTCCGCCACCACCGCGCGGGCCGCCGCCCCAGGGGTTCTTGCCGCCGCCGCGGCCACCGTTGTTCCACGGTCCGCCGCTGTTGTTGTTCTGCCAAGGCATAAACGCTCCTCGCTCGATGCGCAAAAATCCAATCCAGCGCTTCCATAGCGCGTTTGTGCCGCTTATATAAGAGCGGATTTCCGAGGCGCAAAGGATACTCGCTAAATTGACGCAGATCGACCGAGACCAGGTCTTGGAAATACTT
Organism: Pseudomonadota bacterium; assembly: GCA_039026755.1. Taxonomy (GTDB): domain Bacteria; phylum Pseudomonadota; class Alphaproteobacteria; order Sphingomonadales; family CAKZYD01; genus CAKZYD01. The sequence goes on from JBCCLR010000043.1 coordinate 2,318, forward strand.
TCCAAAATAGAGCTTCCGGATGGCACATCGCTTGTCCAGTCGCCCATTCTCAGTGGCCTGAGCGTGCGCGGCGATCATGTTGGCTTTGCCATGGACGCCGACCAGTCTGAGGCCTTCCGCAGCAATCCCGGCAGCCTTGCAAGCGCGCGCGCAGCGGCGCAGTCGGTGCTAGAATCAGATGCACGCATCAGCAAAGCAACCGTGGTTTTGACCGGCGGCGTGGCACCAGACCAAGTCGCTACTGCTGCAGCCTCACCAATTGCGCCGCCGCAGCCAGAGCCACCAAAAAACAACATTAAAGCGATTGTCGCAGTCGGCTCCGGCAAGGGCGGTGTTGGCAAATCAACGGTTGCTGTAAATCTGGCGATTGCAATGGCGCAGCTTGGCAAACAGGTGGGATTGCTTGATGCCGATGTGTATGGCCCGTCAGTGCAGCATCTGCTTAAATTAAGCGGCGAGCCGGAGGCCGATGGGAAGATGGTGCAGCCGATGACGGCAAGCGGCATCAAAGCCATGACCATGGGCCTCCTGGTGGATCAATCCACGCCCATGATTTGGCGCGGGCCGATGGTCGGTTCAGCTATTTTGCAGCTGCTGAATGATGTGGCATGGGGGGCGCTTGACGTACTGGTGGTGGATATGCCCCCAGGCACGGGCGATGCCCAGCTGACCCTGGCGCAGCGCACACCGCTCGCCGGCGCAGTGATCGTCTCAACGCCGCAAGATCTGGCCCTGATTGATGCACGCAAAGGCATCGCGATGTTTGAAAAAGTGAATGTGCCAATCCTTGGTCTGGTGGAGAATATGAGCATGTTTATCTGCCCCGATTGCGGCAGCGAGCACCATATTTTTAACCATGGCGGCGCTGCAGACGCGGCCGCCGAGCTTTCCATCCCCTTCTTAGGTGCCCTACCGCTCGACATGGACATCCGAACGTCGTCCGATGCTGGCGCACCTATTGCCGCCAAGCTGGGCAGTGCCCAAAGCACAAAATTTATGGAGATCGCTGGCCAAGTCCTTGACCAGCTTGAAAAATCGGATGCGTTGCCGCCGCCGCGTCTGGTCATGGCTTAAGGCGGTTGACAAGCACAGGCGTTTTTCCTCTGTGATTTGCTTCACTTTGGTCACAGCCCAGCACCCAGTCTCATGGTACCTTTACATCAGTGTTTGAGTATGCGTTTTGGGAGTCAGCCATGGTCTTTAGAGATGCGACATTCACCGGCGTAATTGCGGTATGCACTCTATCTGCCAGCTTTACTGTAACAGCGCAGGCCAACGACACCAGCGCCGAGCGCGCGCCGCTTAATCCCGATCTCTTGCACTGGCACGGCGTCATAGACTCCTTAGATCTAGAGGAACCGAGCAATGTGCGCGAGATCAGCACGCCGCCATCGCGCTACAGTCTCTATGATGCCGAGCTGAAAGATATGAAACTTGATCTCTCCGTTGGCTTCAAGCCGCGCCGTTTCATGTCGCTCGATGCCGTCTGGTAAAGCACAAACCGTATAGTTAACATGGGAGTAACCTGTGTAGGGTTACCACATCAGATCTATAAGGTTTTAAGGCGGCCAAAACGTGCATCCCGCGCACCAACCCCAGTTTTATGCCGAGCCAGGTGCACTTGCACCGTTGTTTCATGCCGCGTGCGGTTCTAATGCGCGTTACGCCTTTGGCAGTGCCGCTGGCCGCTACGTTCTTCTGGCTTTTACTGGCAGCCATGACCACCCGGCAGCACGCACAGCGATAGCAAAAATCAAAACATCAGCGGCGTTTGACGATACCCATGCTTGTGCTTTCGCGGTTTGGGCGGATGGCAAAACAGGCAAGGTAGAACTTTCGCAGCCACGCCTACCCGGCCTGCGCCATTTTGACGATCCAAAAGGCGAAGTTTTCGCCCTTTATCGCCTCGGGAAGCATGAAAAAAATGAAATGCAGATGCGTATCATGCCCTTTGCGATTGCCTTTGACCCCATGCTTCGTGTGCTGCACACGGCGCCTTTGGAGCACATTGATGAGGTAATCAGCTGCATTGAGCAACAAGCCGCGCCGCAAGGCCATGCAGGCACACAGTTGCATGCACCCGTGCTGGTCATCCCGCGGGTGTTTGAGGACGATTTTTGCGCTGAACTCATGGCCTACTACGACAAGCAAGGCGCGCAATATTCCGGGGTGATGTCAGAGCGAGACGGCAAGACCGTTTATGTGGAAAACCCAACCTTTAAGGTCCGCTATGACTGTCAAATTGAGGATGAGGCCCTGCGGGTAGCGGCGCGCGAGCGTATTCAGCGCCGCCTCGTACCCATGCTGCACCGCGCTCTCAATTTCAAGGCAACGCGCATGGAACGCTACATTGTCGCGTGCTACACAAAAGAGCGCGGCGGGTTTTTCATGCCGCACCGCGACAACACCACCAAAGGCACTGCGCACCGCGCTTTTGCCGTGACCGTCAACCTCAACACCGGCGATTATGAGGGCGGCGGCCTGCGCTTTCCAGAATTCTCAGATGAGGTCTATGTGGCGCCGCGCGGCGGCGCGGTTGTGTTCAGCTGCTGCCTGCTACACGAGGCTTTGCCGGTAACCAAAGGCAACCGTTTTGCCTTTTTGCCATTTCTCTATGACGATGCAGGGGCGCAAACCCGTGCGGAAAACGTCGGCTTTCTGGCTGACAACGTGCCGAATTATAAGGATGCAGAGGCCAGCGCTTGAGCCACGCCAGCGGCTTGAAACGCGGACTTGGAAGATTTAATCCAGCCGCCGCCAAGCACCCGGTCACCATCATAAACCACGCAGGCTTGGCCAGGGGAAACGCCATATTCAGGCGCGTCGAACAAAACATCTGCCTGCCCGCTATCATGAATGTGCACGGTGACCGGCTCAGGCGCAGTGGTTGAGCGGATTTTTGCAAAGCCGCGTAGCCTATCGCCTGGACGCGCGGGAACAAGCCAGTTGCATTCAGACATGCTTAGGCTGGCCGCCGCTAGCGCTTCGCGCGGCCCGACAATGACCTGGCGACGGTCTGCATCAAGAGCCAGCACGTAAATCGGCTCTGCCAGCCCGCCCACGCCGATACCGCGGCGCTGGCCAATCGTATAGTGCAAGATGCCATTGTGCGCGCCAAGCACACGCCCATCGAGATGCACGATCTCTCCCGGCTCAGCCGCGCCAGGCCGCAGCTTAGACACCAAATCACCATAGCGGCCATCAGGCACGAAGCAGATATCTTGGCTGTCTGGCTTGTCAGAAATGGCCAGGCCATACCTCTCGGCCAGCGCGCGCACCTCGGTTTTACGCATGCCGCCAAGCGGAAAGCGCAGGTAGTCCAGCTGCGCAGCCGTTGTCGCAAACAAGAAATAGCTTTGATCTTTGTCATGATCGGCGGCGCGGCGCAGCTCAGCTCCCGCAGGGCCGACCATGCGCTGCACATAGTGCCCGGTTGCTAGGCAATCCGCGCCCAAGTCATGCGCCACGCTATACAGGTCTTTAAACTTCACGCTCTGATTACAGCGCACGCATGGCAGCGGTGTCTCCCCGCGCACGTAGCTATCGGCAAAGTCATCAATCACCGCATCTTTAAAGCGGCTTTCATAATCGAGCACGTAATGGTCAATGCCAATGACCGCGGCCACTTGTTGGGCGTCGTAAATGTCTTGGCCGGCGCAGCAAGCGCCTTTTTTGGCAAGCGCCAGGCCATGGTCATACAGCTGCAGCGTGATGCCAACAACGTCATAGCCTTGATCCCTTAAAAGCGCTGCGACTGTAGACGAATCTACACCGCCCGACATGGCCACCACCACGCGGGTCTCTTCAGCGGATTTATCAAAACCAAGACTGTTCATAGCAGCGCATATACGCCGCCCAGTCAGACAGGAAAAGAGGCAAAGCGCCTCGGCACCCGGCAGAAGCTGCCGCTCGAGCGTCCTGACTGGGCTATTTTTGCTGCGATGTCGGTAAAGCAAGGCCGCTATATGGTTAACCAGTGCGCCGCCTAAAAGCCAATATCTTAAGCTTAGCAATGGGTCTGGCGTTAACCTGCCGCTTTGGCCCGAGCTTTGCAGACACGCTCACGATCTCGTCGATCAGCTTCCCCGAACGGAAGTTGCGGATAAACCAGGTGGTCAAACGCTGCCCTGCCCCGTTTTGATTTTTGGTTGATGGTTAAACCGCAATGATTGAGCCTCTACAGCAAATCAACACGCCTGTCGCTCCGGCATTTGGCGCCGGCGCGCGTGCAGATGCCCAGCCAGCGGAAAATGCCACCGAGCAGGGATCGTTTCAAGACGCGCTTGCGGCTGAAACCACGCAGTCAAATGATGGCAGCGACGACACTGCCCAAGAACAAAATACGGCGAAGGGCGATGTCGCCCTCGTGGATACTCCGACACAGGAGCCACTTGAGCAGCCGGTACGCGTTGAGACAATCCCGGTGCTCTCGTCAATTGACGCTGAGCCTTCGGCAGCAAACGCTGACGCGGACACTATTGCAATGCAGGACGACGCAGCCGGTGATTTGGCGCTCGATATCGATACACAAGCGTCAGCCTTGCAAAAGCAAAATAGTACCGCTGAAGCAGCAACGTCAGTTGAAGACGCGCAGCCCGAACAGCCAGCTCCTGTTGAACAGACACATCAGCTGTCATTGGATGCGCAAGACGGTGAAACGCCAATGCCAAGGCTGACCCGCGATGGCAATGATGCACCGGTGTCGACAACGCCCGAAGGCAGCGCTGAAGAGAGCATTGCTGTTGTTACGCCGGCATCACAGCCAGCACCGCCTAGTAGTCTAACGCGCGGTGCAAAATCAGGCCAGCAAACTGCCAAACCCTCAGCCACTGAGCCCAGCCGCAACCCCGGCTTGATGGGTCAACCGAGTGCGGCGCAGCCAAACCCTGCAATAGAAGAGGCAAGCGTTGACTTAGGCGAAGGCCAAGCGCAGCCGCAACCGGCTGATGTAACGCGCTCGCAAACGCCAAACCCGCGCGAAAGTACCACCGCATTTGCAGCATCCATCAACGCTGTTGAATTGGTTGAATTCGAACCACAGCAAGCCCCTTTAACCCCTGCAGCAACGCCAGCCAATAAGTCCGTTCTTGACCTAAATCTCGCCAAGCCCGCACCAGAAGTGCTTGTGCAGGTGCCTCAGCAGCGCGCGGATATGGCTGCGAAACAGGTTGGCCTAGAACTGGCAAAACAAGCGCGGCAAGGCGATACACACTTTACTGTGCGCATGGATCCGCCAGAGCTGGGTAAGCTCGATGTCCGCCTGACGATCTCAAAGGCGGGCGACGTGCAAGCGCATATTGTTGTCGAGCGTGAAGCCACCTTGGAGCTGCTCCATAAAGATGTTCGCGCGCTGGAGCGCGGGCTCAACGATGCAGGTCTTAAAACCGATCAAAACGCGTTCAGCCTCAACCTCAAACAGCAATCAAATGAAGGCTTTGGCGGCAGCGCTGAGACCGGCATTGCCGCCGCAGGCGGTTCCGATGAAGACGGCGATCTCGTGGATGACATTGATGGCGCAACCCTTGCGCATATCCAGATTTCCAGCGGCCGGCCGCTAGATGTGCGGGTCTAAAAGGATCAGATATCATGATTGAGGGTATCACCAGCGTGTTAAACAACCCCGCTGCGCAAGCCTTTGGCGAAAGTGCCGCTGAGGTTGCGCAGACCCGGCTGTCCAGCGACTTTGATGATTTTCTCTTGCTACTGACCACTCAGCTGCAAAATCAAGACCCCCTGGAGCCTCTTGACGCCTCTGAATTCACCAATCAGCTGGTGCAATTCTCCAACGTTGAGCAAGCCATCGCCACCAACCAGAATTTGGAAACGCTGATCGCCGCCAGCACCAATGACAGCGACAATGGTTTGATTGGCTATTTGGGCAAAACAGTTGTGGCTGAGACCAATCTTGCAGCGCTGTCTGATGGGTCGGCAAGCTGGCTTTATGACATTGGCGCGAATTCTGAGACAACCAGACTGACCATTCGCGATTTAAGCGGCAACCCGATTGCAACAGTCGACGGCGCCAACGCCGCCGGCATTCATGAATTGCAATGGGACGGCCGCAACAGTGCCGGCAACCCTGTGCCTGAGGGCCTCTATACCCTATCAGTGGAAGCTTTTACTGCCGACGGCGCGACCATCGCGACCACCAGCTATGCCCGCGGCATCGCAACAGAAATCGATAGAACCGGCGCGAACGCGTTGCTCAAAATTGGTGATCTGCCAATCGACCCAACAACGGTGCTTGCCGTGCAAGATCCGCAAAACGAACCCACAGACTCTTAAGTTTTGATTTTCAGTAAGGAGAATACCCATGAGTTTATATGCATCCTTGGTTACCGGCGTGTCTGGATTGAACGCGTTTTCAACGTCCATGGGGGTGATCTCCGACAACATCACGAACGTGAACACGGTCGGCTATAAGGACAGCGAATCCAAATTCTCCACGCTGGTCACACAGTCGAGCTCAACCACATATTCGCCGGGCGGTGTCTCTGCTGACGTCGTCTCTAACGTGTCGACGCAGGGCCTGTTAACGCGGACAAACAACGACACCGACCTCTCGATTGATGGCGCCGGCTTTTTTGTGACTAAGGATGAGCCAACATCAGGCAACTCCGGCATCATCTCCTTCACCCGCGCCGGATCGTTCACGCCAGACAATCAGGGCTTCTTTCGAAATGTGGCCAACCAGTACATTTTAGGATGGCGGCTTGAACCAGATGGCTCGGTGATCAACAACGGCACCACCGATCTACTTGAACCCATCACCACGGCCGGTCTTACAGGTGCAGCGTCGCCGACAACGATTGTGCGTATGAATGCGAATATTTCTAGCACCACCCCGGTAAGCCCGCTTGAGGCCACCTATAACCCAGCTGTTGCCGCGACAAATATGGCCTCCGGCACTGTACCGGCGGACTTTAGCCGCGATGTGCAAGTTTTCGACGCAGAAGGCAACACCCATGTTGTGCGCTATTCTTTCTTAAAGAGCGCGGTCGATGATCAATGGAACCTGGAAATCCATGTCGTTCCAGAAACCGATGTGAACACGGCGCCGGGCCTCGTCAATGGGCAGCTGGCAGTGGGGACAGTCTCGTTCCAAGATGGCGTTATTGATCTGGTCAACAGCTCTGCGTCCTTACAAACGCCGATTACGATCAACTGGGCAGGCAACGTTAGCGACAGCGTTATCACCTTTGACCTTGGCGACAGCACACTGCGCACGGGCCTAACGCAATATGCAAGTGAATCAGCCGAGGAATCCACCTTTGTTGACGGCGCGATCTTTGGCGCGGTTACCGGCATCACCATCAACGATGGCGGAACGGTGACAGCGACCTTTGATAACGGACTATCGCAAGACATTTATCGCCTGGCGCTGGCAACCTTTCAAAACCCCGATGGTTTACGCCGTCAGCAGGGCAATACCTATGGCGTGACCAATGAATCAGGGTCCTTCACGCTGGTCGAAGCCGGCACCGGCGGCTCGGGTAATGTGGAGCCCGGCACCCTGGAAGCGTCAACGGTCGATCTGGCGCGTGAATTTAGTAACATGATCACCACGCAGCGCGCCTATTCAGCATCGACGCGGGTGATCACAACGGCTGATGAAATGCTGGCCGAGCTTAACTCCATCAAAAGATAGAGTTTTTCGTAAGATAGCGATCAAGACAGCCGCTGCCAAACGCTGGTTTGGCAGCAGAAAAAAGATTTCCAAATCCTTGATATCGCGTCCTTTTTTGAGACACCAAATACAGAAATTTGGTCTCTATTTACCCAGTGGCTTAGGCGTTTTTTAAATCAAGCTTGGTACTGTCATCACAGTTGCCGAGGTTTTTAGAGCGCATAGAACGATGAAAGAGAATCAAAAGTTTGTAGCCCATCAAGTGATTGGCCCAACGGGCGAAGCACTGACCCTTGATGATCTACCACCGCCCGGCACGCAGCGCTGGGTTATTCGCCGCAAGGCGGAAGTCGTCGCAGCTGTGCGTGGCGGATTGCTGACCATGGAAGAAGCGTGTGAGCGCTATTCTTTGTCTGTGGAAGAATTTGTAGCGTGGCAACGCGCCATTGAGAAAAATGGCATGCCAGGACTGCGTGTTACCCGCGTTCAGCATTACCGGAACCAACGCGCCCGCACTTAAGAATTAGTTGCGTGTAGCGTACCACTTTTTAAGAGGTCGCCATTGCTCACATAACCGTGGGCAGTGCGCGCCCCGCCGCGCATTTTTTTTAGTTGCATCACGATACGCGGCAAAAAAGGTCTAAAACTAGGAAAAAGCTGCCTAGCTTTAACCTCCTCTTCACCACGTTCGATATAGCGTTCGCATTGTTAGCGAAAAAGCTTGGCCAGACCCGCGCAAGCTTACAAAAAGGGACGCTTCGACCGTGGACGGCATCACGCAGCTTATTCGCAATTTAGGCGCCGCTCGACTGGCTGCCATGGGCGTCGTCATTGGCGGGCTTATCCTCTTTTTTATGTTTTTGTCGACGCGTATCAATGATGCGCCGCAATCCATCTTGTTTGCCGATCTGGAACTGACCGAAGCAGCAGAGATTACCGAGCGGCTGCGCACAATGCAGGTAGTCTACAAAACCTCTGCTGATGGACGCACGATTTTCGCGCCAACGGAAAAACTTGCTGAGTTGCGGATGCAATTTGCTGCCGATGGGATTGGTGGGTCCTTTGGCTATGAGCTTCTCGACAAGCAAGACCCGCTTGGCACCACATCGTTTATGCAAAAAATCAACCACCGCCGCGCCATTGAAGGCGAGCTCGCCCGGACGATTGAATCGATCAACATTGTGCGTGAGGCGCGAGTTCATCTTGTGATGCCTGAGCGCGCCTTGTTTGCGCAAGAGCAAACACCGCCAAGCGCATCGGTCGTGCTGCGCACCAAGGGTGGCAGGCTCGGCAACCCGCAAGTGCGCGCAATTCGCCAGCTCGTTGCTGCGTCCGTGCCAGATTTAGCGCCAGAGCGCATCTCCATCGTTGACCAATTCGGCACCCTGCTCGCGCGCATTGATGACAGCGAAGATGCGGTCAACATGGGCACCATGCTTGAGCAACAGGTCAATATTCAAAGCGCGTTAGAGCGGCAAATTGAAAGCTTGCTCGAGCGCACTGTTGGTCCAGGACGGGTGCGCGCGGAAGTTGCGGTGACACTCAACAATGAGCGCGTGTCAACACAGTCAGATGTGTATGATCCAGAAGCACAAGTGGTAGTCTCGTCAAGCGTGACGGAGCGCTCAAGCTCAGAAACCGAAACCGAGGGTGGCACCGTGTCAGTTGCTGACAATTTGCCAGACGGTGAAGCGGAACAAGCAGATAGCCAATCGGCCAACAACAACGAAACACAAGAAACGACGAACTTTCAAAATTCGCGCACACGCACCACGCGCGTAAAGGAAATTGGCTCGGTTGAACGCGTCTCCGTGGCGGTTCTCGTGGATGGGATCTATGCAACCGCAGATGATGGGTCGAAGAGCTACAGTCCACGCCCCGAAGCTGAACTAGCGCAAATGGAACGTTTGGTTAAAAGCGCCATTGGCTACGATGAAGAGCGTGGTGACAGCCTTGAAATTGCCTCCATGCAATTTGCTATGCCCGAAATGGGCGACGCGCCAAGCGTCGCAGAAGACTTACTCGGAATAGACTTATCCGCCTTTGAAAAGACTGCCGAAATCCTTGTCCTTGGAATCGTCTCAATCCTGGTGCTGTTCCTCGTCGTCCGGCCGATTGTGAAGAAAGTCATTGAAGCTGCACCGATTGAGCAAGCCCCGCCCATGCAGGCGGAAATCGGTATGGAGGAACACCCACAACTGACCGGGCCAGCCGCTGCAGAGATAACGCCCGAACTGCTCGCGCGGGCGGCCAATGGCGACGATGATGCGGCTGATATTGTAGCAGCCGCGCGCATTGAATCGGCGGAAACGGTCCAAAACATGGGCATTGATGCTGAAATTGACGTCGCCCAGGTTGAAGGTCGGCTCAAGGCCTCCGCCCTAAAGAAAGTTGGCGGCATCATAACCAAACATCCCGATGAATCAGCAGCCATCGTGCGCCAATGGTTGCACGGCACCTGAGGCGCTGGCGATGATTGAAACACAAGGACCAAAAACCCCATGAGCGTAGAAGTCGCACGCGTCCTGCAAAACATGACCGGACCTGAAAAAGCCGCCGCCATGATGCTTGCGCTTGGGGATGAATATGGTCGCCCAATTTGGGAAGCGCTTAGCGATGAAGAAGTGCGCGAACTGTCGTCCATCATGTCCGTACTCGGCGGCATCGATGCGCGCATTGTGGAGAAGCTGTTTGTCGAATTCGCTGCCAAGGTCTCTACCGTTGGCTCACTAAACGGATCGTATGAATCCACTGAAAAGCTGTTGCAGCGGGTCCTGCCACAAGACCGCGTCGGCACCATCATGGAAGAGATCCGCGGCCCCGCAGGCCGTACCATGTGGGATAAGCTCGGCAATGTGAACGAGATGGTTCTGGCCAGCTATTTAAAGAACGAATATCCGCAAACGGTTGCCGTGGTGCTGCAGAAAATCAAGCCCGAGCATGCCGCGCGCGTCTTGGCCGTTTTCCCCGAAGACTTTGCCATGGAAGTCGTCACCCGGATGCTGCGCATGGAAGCGGTGCAAAAGGATGTGCTGGATAAAGTCGAGCAGACCTTGCGGGTGGAGTTCATGAACAACCTCGCGCGCACGTCGCGCCGCGATAGCCATGAAACCATCGCTGAAATCTTCAACTACCTCGATCGCCAAACCGAAACCAAATTCCTGGGCAATTTAGAAGAACGCAGCCGCGATTCCGCTGAACGCATTCGTGCGCTGATGTTCACGTTTGAAGATTTGGTCAAGCTTGACCCAAGCGGGGTGCAAACCTTGCTCCGCAATGTGGAAAAAGATCGTCTTGGCCTAGCGCTGAAAGGTGCATCAGACACGCTGCGTGATCTGTTTTTCTCCAACATGTCCGAGCGTGCGGCAAAAATCTTGCGCGAAGATATGGAAACCATGGGGCCGGTAAGACTACGCGATGTTGATGAAGCCCAAACCGCCATGGTCTCAAAAGCCAAAGACCTAGCCGAAGCCGGCGAGATCATCTTGTCCGACAATAAAGGCGATGATGAGCTGATCTATTAATCATGGTGACCGCAACCAAATACCAATTTGCCGAAGCCTTTGACGGTGGCCAGAAAAGGCGTGAAGAAACCAACCTCGCCGACGCACGCGCCGCGTGGGAGGAAGAGGCAAAAGCTATAGAACAGGCCGCCTTTGAGCGCGGTTCTGCCGAAGCGAGGGCGGGTTTAGAAGCGCAAACCCTTGCGCAAGTCCAGGCGATGAATGCGCAGCTTGTCGCGCTGGGCGAGCACCGCGCTGTTCTGGTTGAAACAGTCAGCAATGCAAGCGTGGAGCTGGCACAGCTGGCCGCAGCTAAAATCTCGGATATCCTCATCGAGCGCGGGCCTGGCCGCCTGGTCGCTGAGACCGTTCTAAATGCACTGCCCCTGGTCATTGGCGAAGCGCGCATTGTGGTGCGCCTTGCCGAGCCGCTTGTGGACCATATTAAATCCCGGATGGATGAAATGGCGCTCGAAGCAGGGTTTACCGGCACAGTGGTGCTGCTTGGCGATGACCGCATTGAGCCCGGTGATTGCCGTATCGAGTGGGCCAATGGCGGCATTGAGCGGCGCGCGCAAGACATCAAAGACGAGATCGCAAAGACCATTGAACGCTGTCTTGCCGAGCATCATGGCGAACAAAACCGCACACATTCCGATGATGAGGCTGATATGCCGCCGCAGGCCGAACCGACAAATGAAGCGAGTGACGACGCATGAGTGATGAAGACGAAATCCCACAAGGCGAGGTTATCGACAGTGATGATCAAGCGACCGGCGAGGCAATGGAGCTGGATGATTTATCAACCGCGCCTGCGCAAATTGACCAGCCGGAATCCCAGCCCCTGCAAGCGCCCGATGAGGAAGATGGAGAACAAATCCACACTGGCCCGGAGCTTGAAGCGGTGTTTGATGTCCCCGTTAACGTCCAGGCCATCCTCGGTAAATCAAGCCTTGAGGTGAACCAATTACTGAAACTCGCCCCTGGCGCGGTGATTGAGCTTGACCGCAAGGTTGGCGAAGCCATCGACATTTACGTGAACGACAGGCTGGTGGCGCGCGGCGAAGTGGTCATGGTTGAGGAAAATCTCGGCGTCACCATGACCGAAATTATCAAGGCACCACGCAAATAAGCTTATGATGGCTTTGTTTGGCATACTCCTCACAATTGCGCTGCTCACCGGCGCTGCGCTGCTCAATGGCGCGGCATCAGCCTATGTGAATACCGCAGGTCTCATGGTCGTGATGCTGGGCACCATCACAGTGACAATAGCCAGCTTCCGCCGTGAAGAAGTTCTGCGCTTTCCAAGCGCATTGTTTAAAGTGTTGTTTGCCAAACGCATTGAGCCAATTGTTGCCGCCTCAAGCGTGATCCAACTCGCGCAAAAGGCAAAACGCGACGGCGCGCTTGCGCTGCAGTCCGTCCTGCCAAGTTTGCAAACGGAACCTGTCCTGCACCGTGCCGTATCGATGGTCGTTGATGCCATGCCGCAACAAGATATCGAGGATGTGCTTGCTCTAGAAGCCATCAAAACTGGCGCTGATGAACAGCTGGTGAGTGACGTGATGCACAAAGCCGGGCAAACGGCACCTGCCCTCGGCTTAATTGGCACGCTCATTGGCCTGGTCCAGATGCTCGGCCAACTTAACGACCCTGCCGCGCTTGGCCCGGCCATGGCCGTCGCCCTTCTGACCACATTTTATGGCGCGTTTCTAGCACATGTGGTGTGCCACCCGATTGCCGCGATTGCCGAACGCAACATGCTGCGTGGGCGCGAACTGAACGCGATTTATATCGCGGCGGCGAAATCCATGACCAAACAAGAAAACCCAAACACCTTGGCAAGCGCGCTTGAGGCCATTGTACCCGCCGCTGCGCAGCTTAACCAGGCCAAATCCAAACGTTCATCTAGAAACCGAGCGGCTTAGCGGCCCGCTAGCCTTAGCAAAAGAGAGACACCCACCATGCGCTTGTTAATCGTTGGACAGCTGAGCGGACAAATGTCCGAAGCAAGCCAAATCGCCATGTCAAATGGCGCGAAGGTCACGCACGCTGATGATGCCCTGAAAGCGCTCAACCTGCTGCGCCTGAAAGGCGCGGACTTGATCATGATGGATGTGCTGCTGGATATCGGCGGCTTTTTAGAGCAGATCCGCTCAGAACATATCTCAACGCCGCTGATTGCCTGCGGCATCGGCTCTGACCCGGACGCGGCGGTTGCAGCAATTAAGGCTGGCGCGCAGGAATATGTGCCGCTGCCGCCTGAAGCAGAGCTGATTGCCGCGGTGATTGAATCGGTCGCTGATGACAGCCACCCGCTCATTTATAAAGACCCGATCATGGACGGGGTTATCCGTCTTGCCGACCAAGTCGCGAAATCAGACGCCTCGATCATGATCACTGGGGAAAGCGGCACCGGTAAAGAAGTCATGGCGCGCTATGTGCACAAAAAGTCAAACCGCGCGTCAAAACAGTTTATCACGGTCAACTGCGCTGCCATCCCTGAAAACCTGCTGGAATCGGAGCTCTTCGGGCACGAAAAAGGCGCCTTTACTGGCGCCGTTGCACGCCGGGTTGGTAAGTTTGAAGAAGCCGACGGCGGCACATTGCTGCTTGATGAGATCACGGAAATGGATTTGCGGCTTCAGGCGAAGCTGCTGCGCGCCATTCAAGAGCGCGAAATAGACCGTGTGGGCGGCACCAAGCCTGTAAAAGTCAACATCCGCATCCTCGCCACATCCAACCGGAATTTGGCTGACGAAGTCAAACAAGGCAACTTCCGCGAAGATTTGTGGTTCCGACTTAATGTCGTAAACCTCGCGATCCCAGCGCTGCGCGAACGCCCGGAAGATACCAAGGTGCTGGTCGCCCACTTTGCCGAGAAATACGCGAAGACAAATGGCATTAAAGCCAAGCCGATTGATGAAAGCGCTATGCAAACCTTGCTGGCGCACCCTTGGCAAGGCAATGTTCGCGAGCTGGAAAATACCATCCACCGCGCCGTTTTACTTGCGACCGGGGATACTATTTCTGCTGGCGCCATCCTGCTACCCGATGGATCGCGGCCCGGCATCACGCCAACAAGCTCCGGCAGCGCCGATGCAGCCGCAAGCACGGACGCCTTGGTTGGCCGCACGGTCGCAGACGTAGAGCGCGATCTCATTATCGATACGCTGCAGCATTGCCTGGGCAACCGCACGCACGCAGCCAACATCCTAGGTATCTCTATTCGCACGCTGCGCAATAAGCTCAATCAGTATCAGACCGAGGGTGTCAACGTGCCTGCCCCCGGCGAAGGCCTGCGCGCTGGGCTGTAAAACCGGATGAGTGAGGCAACCACATCTGACAGCGCTGCAGCGCCGCAAAGCGACCCTTTTTCCGGCCTAAAGGCGGCTGCCGGCTCGTCTGATATCATGATGGCGATCGGCGTGATGTGCATCATCTTGATGCTCATCGTCCCCATGCCATCGTGGCTACTGGATTTTGCTCTTGCGGTCTCCATCACATTTTCAGTGATGATTTTGATGACCAGTCTGTTCATTGAAAAGCCACTGCAGCTGTCATCGTTCCCAACCATCCTGCTGATTGCGACAATGCTGCGTCTCGGCCTCAATATGGCCTCCACAAGGCTTATACTGACCAGTGGTCATGAAGGGCCAAGCGCAGCGGGGGCTGTCATTGAGGCGTTTGGAACGTTCCTCATGGGTGGACAAGCCATCGTTGGCATAACCATCTTTGCCATTTTGGTGATCGTCAATTTCATCGTCATCACCAAAGGCTCGGGCCGGATTGCGGAAGTAGCCGCCCGCTTCAGCCTCGATGCCATGCCTGGCAAACAAATGGCCATCGATGCTGATTTGTCCGCAGGCCTTATCAACGAAGAAGAAGCGCGCAGCCGGCGCAAAGAAATTGAAAGCGAAAGCACCTTTTATGGCGCTATGGACGGCGCTAGCAAATTTGTGCGCGGCGATGCCGTTGCTGGCCTAATGATCACCTTTGTCAACATCGTCGTCGGCATCGTCATTGGCACCACATCAAAAGGCCTTGATTTTTCAGGTGCCTTGTCGACCTACACGATCCTGACCATCGGTGATGGGCTGGTCAGCCAAATCCCGGCACTGATTGTGTCTACCGCTGCTGGCCTTCTTGTCACCAAGTCTGGAACTACCGGTAAAACCGACAAAGCAGTGTTTGGCCAGCTCTCGACCTATCCGCGGGCGCTCGGTGTATCCTCTGGGCTACTTGCCGCCATCGGCCTGTTGCCCGGCCTTCCACTGCTGCCGTTCGTTACGCTTTCTGCAGCCACCGGCATGGCCGCTTATCTTGTCCAGCGTCAAGCCAAGCAATCTGCCGCAGCAGAGCGCGTGGAAGCCGCCGAGCAGGCTGAAAAAGAGGCCAAACCGGCGGAAGAACCCATTAGTGCCAGTCTTGCGATGGACCCTATACGGCTCGAACTTGGCTATTCGCTCATTAAACTGGTTGATGATGATTCCGGCTTTAGGCTGACTGACCAGGTCAAAGCGCTGCGCAAGGAGCTGGCCAAAGAATTCGGCTTTATCATGCCATCGGTGCGCATTTTGGATAATTTCCAATTGCAGCCACAGGACTACAGCATCGTCATCCGCGAGACAGAAGTTGGCAAAGGCGAAGTACAGCCCGGCCGCTTGCTTGTTATGGACCCCAACGGGGCACCGGTAGACTTGCCTGGCGATGAAACCACCGAGCCAGCCTTTGGCCTGCCTGCAGCATGGGTCGATGAAGCACAGCGCCAAGAAGCAAACTTTAAAGGCTACACCGTCGTTGAGCCAGCCACCGTTGTGACGACGCATCTGACCGAAGCCATCAAAGACAATATGCCCGACATGCTAAGCTATGCCAGCGCGCAGCGACTGCTCGATGAATTGCCGAGCGAGCATAAAAAGCTGGTGGAAGATGTCATTCCCTCTGTGGTGACCGTCACCACGCTGCAGCGGGTGCTGCAAAACCTGCTCGCCGAGCGCGTTTCCATTCGCGATTTGCCAACAATTTTAGAAGGGCTTGCCGAAGGCTCGGGCTTTACCAGCAACGTGATGCTCTTGACCGAGCATGTACGCGGCCGTCTCGCTCGGCAAATCTGCTCCGCGCATGCCGATCCATCCGGCGTGGTGCCGCTGGTAAGCTTATCGGCGGAATGGGAGCAGGCGTTTTTAGAATCGCTGCACGGTCAAGGGGAAGAAAAACAGCTCGCCATGCCACCGAGCCAGTTGCAGGACTTTATTGAAGCCGTCCGCGAGATGTTTGCCAAACAAGCGCAGATTGGTGTGCTTCCCGTTGTTCTCACGGGCCCGGTGATCCGGCCTTATGTGCGTTCAATTATTGAGCGGTTCCGCCCAGCGACCGTGGTCATGAGCCAAAATGAAATTCATCCCAAAGTCAAACTGCGCGCGCTTGGCCAGATTTAACGGCCAGATGTATAGACCAGAGTTAACGGATAGCCATGAAGCTTAAAATCTATACCGGCCGTGATGTGAAGGCAGCTATGGAAAAAGTCCGGGATGACCTGGGCGAAGATGCAATTATCATCAACGTTGATGAAAACGCGCCCGGCGGCGTTCGCATCAGTGCAGCCTATGAACCGCCCATCGTGCCGCCTGCTGACCTTGAAGACGAAACCGTGCCCCTTGCCCCGGTTGCCGCGCCCTATAGCAAAGACACGCTGCTCAGCAGTCTGCGCTTCCATGGCATTCCCACCTCTTTGCAGAACAAAATCGAAGCAGCCGCACGCACGTATAAGGCGGATGACTTAGATCATGGCCTCGCTGCAGGGCTTGAGAACCTGCTTAACTTTTCTGGCCTGGCGCGCCATCCCGCGCGGCCCTTAATGCTGGTCGGCCCGCCCGGCGCTGGCAAAACCTTGACGCTTGCAAAAATAGCAGCGCAAGCGGCCATACGCGGCCAGAGCATAAAACTTTATAGCACTGACTTGGTGCGCTCTGCCGGTGTCGCGCAGCTTGAACTGCTTTGCGATAAACTAGACCTCATGGTGACCACGGCGGACAGCCCTCAAGAGCTGCGCTATCTGCTTAAACAAGACACCACATCTGACATCAGCCTCATCGATACCACCGGCGTGAATGCCTATGCACTCGAAGACGCTGAACGTATTGCCCGCTTTGCTGCCCATTCAGGCGCCGAGCCCATTTTCGTATTGCCAGCCGGTATTGATGCGTTGGAAGCAGCGGAGCAAGCGCATGTCTTCGGTTCGCTGGGCGTTAAGCGCATGCTGGTCACCCGGCTTGATGGAGCGCGCCGGTTTGCGGGCATCATCACGGCGCTATACAAAGGCCGAATGCGCCTTGCCGGTCTGTCCAGCAGCCCCTATTTGGCCGACGGCTTGATTGATGCGACACCGCTAAACCTGGCCAGGTTCCTGCTTTCAAAACCCGACCCCGCGCGGCTGGGCATCCCTGAAAAACCCGCCGCAAACACCCTTGAGCAAAAGGAAGCCACGCAATGAGCGCTGCAAAAATGATCACTGTTGCATCGGGCAAAGGCGGTGTGGGTAAAACCTGGTTTTCCATCACACTGGCCAGCGCGCTGGCGCATGAGGGCCGCAAAGTCCTGCTGTTCGATGGTGATTTGGGCTTAGCGAATGTAGATGTCCAACTTGGCCTTGTGCCCGATAAGGACCTTGGAGACCTCCTTGCAGGCGACGCGCCGCTCGCAGACTGCGTAACCCGCTATGAGGCCGCTGGCTTTGACGTGCTCGCGGGTAAGTCTGGTTCAGGCGCCCTTTCGGCCATGAGCCGCGAACGCGTCGGCAGCTTGAAACA
>JBCCLR010000044.1:0-20206 GCA_039026755.1 Pseudomonadota bacterium
CGAACGGAGCCAGCGGTATCTGTGCCCAATGCGAAATCGACCAGGCCCGCGGCAACTGCGCCAGCTGAGCCACCCGAAGAGCCGCCGCAGCTTCGCGCGCGGTCATGCGGATTAAGGGCAGGGCCATAAAGGGGATTGTCGGTCACGAAGCCATACGCAAGCGCATCCATATTGCTGAGCCCGACAAGCCGCGCACCAGCTTGGTTCAAAAGCGTGATTGCGGCCGCATTCGTTTGCGCGGGCGACGCATTTGCGTTTGACGGCGACCCGGCAATGGTCGGCATGCCCGCCACATCGAACAAGTCTTTGGCGACATATGTGAGGCCCGATAACGGCCCTGACGGCACTGTTGCCGCGTCCTGCGCAATACGCCGTGATAGCCAACCATTAGAGGCGAGTTCATCAGCGATATCATTATGCATCACAGGCACGAAGATCGCTCAGCTGCTGCTCTAAAGTCACCAAATAGAAGTCGTGCAAGCGTTGCAGCGCTTGGGGCACACCGCTGGTGATCGAAGACCCATGCATGATGGCCAAGGTTTGGATGGGCATACTTTGAAAACGGCGGATGGTCTGAATTGTCAGGGGCGAAACATTGGTGCTTTTAAACACCATCTCAGTCTTCTTCGCCGCTTCAATCGCGCCGCCGTCGTCAATAACGGACGGTAGGCCGATTTGAGCCCCAAAGTCGCCGGCGAACAGTGTCTGGGTTGTGTGTTCATAGAGCATCTGCGCTTCCCAAGCATGCGGGAAATGCGGCGTTGCGAACAGCGTGACATTGTGACTGCCGAGATCAATGTCTGCCTCGTCATCGCCAAGCACAACAAGCGGCTTGTCCGCAAAACTGCCAAGCCCGGCCTGGACCAGCAAGGATAAGCATGCACATTGCGCGTTCGGCGCTGCATGCAGCCATAAATTCAGCGCACCGCTCTCATCATCCTCAAAATGGCCGGGCACGATCCAGCGAAGCAAAGCGAGGTCTACCAGATCCTGAACGGCGTCTAAAACGGCAGGAAACAGCTGCTTTGGACCCGTATGCATCAGCAGCGGTTGGTCCGCCAAAATCAGAAATTGGTTGAAGGTAAAGCCCTCGCCGTCATCTGGGATCTCTGTGCGGATTTTGTAAATGCCCTTGGCGATCTCATGGGTTGAGGTTTTCATCGTCACCTTTCAAGGGCTGATCATTTGCCGGCTGTTGTTTCGGTGGCTCGTCGTCTAGCAGCACAGCCGCCATATCTTGCAATATGGCCCAGTGCGGCTTGGCTGCATCAAGCTCCGCTTGATCCAACTGAAGGCCCTTTTTTAAGAGCCGCTCTTGTGCCTCGCCATCCATGCTTACTGCGCCGCGTGCTTGCCCAGAGACCAGTGTTCCCGCGGCAGAATGTCTTGACTGAATTGGCGCGGCGCATCCTCAAGCACAGTGCCAACGCTATCATTCCAGCGGTTCCAAAAGCCGAATTGACAGATCACAAACATCAGTTCCACAATTTCCCGCTCTGTGTAGTACGCGCGCAGGCTCTGGTAGTGCGCGGCTTCGACCTGGCTGGGAGACTGGCCGCAGGCCTGCGCAAGCGCAAGAGCAGCACGCTCCGCTGGGGTGAACAGCGGACTGGTCTCATACAGCCATACATCAGCGATCTTCTCTTTCTCGCCCCCTTCATCGAAGAGTTTGTTGGCCAGATGCGCCGTGCAATACCGGCAGCCCGAAGCCGCGCTGGCCACCATGCCGACCAGATGTAAAAGCTGTTGCGGAAGGGCGGCGTTTTTATAGATGGCCAAACAAAAATCCATAAATGCCTGCGTTGCTTCAGGCATGTAGGCCATCGTTAGAACGTCATTTGGCAGAAAGCCGAGAAAGGCTTCGGTATCTTGAAAGGTCTGCTCTAACTCCGGCAAGCTATCGCGTTGCAATGGCGCTATAAAGGGCATGCTGCTGGTCCTTCTCCTAATCGTCAAAAAGAAATTTCAGCGATTGCGATGTGAATTCTTCTGGATACTCCATCATCGCCCAGTGCCCGCAATGGGGCATGATATATCCGTAGCTGTTTTCAATCAGCTCAAGCAGTGTATAGGCGCTAGAGAGTGGCACCACAGCGTCATCCTTGCCGTGCAAGACAAGCGTTTTGTGCTTGAGCTGCGCAATAAACTCATTGGGCCGGTGCAGCCCGCCTTGTTGCCCAATCCAGCCCATAAATGCGGAATAGCCTTTGCGCACGTCCGGGTCGATAGACAGCTGGTGGCGATAGGGCACCAGGTCTTCGTCATATTTGAAGTTTGGGTTGGCGAGCGAACCAATTATCCGGCGGATCCCTTGTTCGGTAAAGTCATATTCTGTGAGCGCTTTGAGCGGAGTGATGATCCCCGTTTTAATGCCAGCGCTGCCCATCATAATGATTTTATCGACCTTATTTGGTACCAGCTGCGCTGCGCCAAGCGCCGTCAGCCCGCCAGTTGAATTGCCAACCAGATTAACCTTGCCGTCATAATCGAGCGCAGTGATGAAATCTGCGAGCTGCTGATCGCGCGCGTCTTGGTTGTATTCAAAGTGTTCTGGGTCAGGCACATCGCTGCGGCCAAAGCCAACCAGATCAATCGCCATGGCATGGCACGCCTGTGCGAAAAGGGGGAGGCACACGCGCCAGTTGCCCCAGCCGTCAGCGCCAGCGCCGCCGCCGTGGATCAGGATCGTTGGAACCCCTTCGCCCATTTCCACATAGTGTGTGGTGATGCCTCCGGCATCCAGGTATCGGCTTGGCAAGCGCGCCTTTTCAATCGCATTTGCGGCATCAATTTTAACAGTGCGGCCCATTTTATTCTCCACGCTCGTGCGGGAACAAGTGTCCCCATTTTCTAGTTTCGTTGTAGGTTTTGACAGTCCAGGTCGCCTCATCAACAAGCAGGCAGCCACAGCCGATTTCGATGCCGAAGCCAGATGGCCCGACGAAATAAAACGATGTTGTTTCGTCATTACAATGCCGGCCGAGCGTCATGATAATCGGCAGCTTGCGCCGCAATACCTCGTCATAAGCGCGGCCAACATCATCGATGTCTTTGACTTGCACCATGATGTGGTTGGTATCGCCGCCCTCATGACCGAGCGCTTCATTGACCAGGGCAATGCTATGGTGGCGCGCATTACAGCGCATGAAGGTCGCATCCAGCGCTGGCGTGACAATCTGGTCGCTAATGCGAAACCCCAAGACATCGCGATAAAAAGCGACCATTCCAGGATAGTCTTTGCAGTGCCGCATCACATGCCCCAGGCCCAAATGGCCGGCTTCAAAACCGCTGATTGGCAAGCTTGGGTTAAACGCTGTGTGGTGATGAACCGGGCGGTAGTAAAGTTCGTTTGGATAGCCCTCGATGTCGTTGAATTTGGCCATGCGGAACACTCTGCGGTCTGCGCATTCGTCCGCTGAGGCTTCCACCGGTTGTACGCCAGCCGTTTTTAGTTTCGCGACAACGTCATCAAACTCTGCCTCGCTTTCAACCTGCCACCCCGCGAACAACACATCGTCTTTGTCCGCCGGCTCTAAAGCCACGCGGTGGTGCATACTGTCGACCCGGCAGCGGATGATCTCGCTGCCTGTTTCGCGTGGCAAAATCTCCCAGCCAATGATGTTTTCAATGATATCGAGCCATGCGTCAATATCGGTCGCGCCAATACGCACATACCCCAGTTGTGAAACACCCATTGCGGATCTCCGTCGCGTCGTCAGAGCCCCTGATAAAAGTGAATTTCGCCGCGAAACAAGCGGATTGATCTCGGTTTTGCTCGATTGAGCGCTTTCCTTTCCGAATGGCGAAAAAGCTTTCCCAATCGCGTTAATCGCTTCGCTTCAACCCGCGCTAAGACAAGCTTTAACACCATTCAAACAGATGAGGCGCAGACCTATGGCAACGTCACTTGAAACACGCTCTGCCGCGCAAACCGTTTTACGGCGGGACGTGTGCGAAGCAACACTTGATGCCTTTGGGTATAGTGCCATGCCTGACCCCACGCTTGACACGCTAAACGCCGTCTACAAAGCGTGGTGCCGGAAGGTCGGCTATGACAACGTTTTAAAGCGCATTTATATTGAAACGAACGCGGCTGGGCCGTTCCCGGTCATGGACCCGAACGATTATCTTGAAAGCTGGATGAAGCACGGCACATCTGGCAGCTGCTGGCCATCAAGCGAAGCACTTTTGGGTATCCTCACACATATTGGGTTTCGCGTTGAACGTGTTGCCGGCCAAATGCTTGAATGCAACGACCCGATGAACCCAAATCACGGCGGCCTGGTCGTGCATTTGGATGGCAAACGCTATCATACGGATCCAAGCCTTGGCTCGGAGGTTGCCCTAGAGTTGATAGATGGCCACGCGACCAGCACGCAAAGCGAGGCGTTTGGCATCTGGAACACAGGTGATGGACATGTCTGGTGGCGCCCAGGGCATTCGCGCCGGGCTATCGAGATTGTCTTTGATCTGCACGACTTGTCTTACGACTTCTTTTCCTATCGCTATGAAAAGACAAAAGAATTTAGTCTGTTTAACACGACGCTCTACATTCGGCGCAACCGCGATGATGAGATCCTCACATACGGGCGCGGAAATGTGCTGCGCGTCGATACGGCTGGAGAGCTTACCGCTACTCCGATCGAGCCAAAGGACACGCTGGCGTTTCTGGTCGAGGACATGGGCCTGTCTGAAGAGATTGTTAGTCAAGTGCCGCTTCAAGACGTTGAAGGGGCGAAATTCGAATGAAACCGACGCGCGATTGGGATCATTTGGTGCAGCATGACCGCGTGCACCGGTCGATCTATACTGACCCGGCATATTTCCCCGAGGAGATGGAGAAAATTTTCGGCGGGCTGTGGACCTTTCTGTGTCACGATAGCGAACTGCCTGAAGCCAACAGTTTTAAGCGCGTGCGCATGGGTTTGCGCCCACTCATCGTCACGCGTGATAAAGCGGGCGGTTTTCATGCACTGTTTAATCGCTGCGCGCACCGTGCTGCAACCGTGTGCCAAGAGGCCAGTGGCAAGGCAAGCCGCTTTGTTTGCGCCTATCATGGCTGGACCTATCGAAATACCGGCGAACTCGTAGCTGTGCCCTTTCCGCAAGGCTATGGCGAATGCCTTGGCAAGTCTGAGCTGGGCCTGAAGAAAGTGCCGCGCGTTGAAAGCTATCGCGGCTTTATCTTTGGTACGCTTAATCCGGACATGCCGCCACTGGAGGACTATCTCGGCGAAGCAAAAGAGTATCTCGATATTTTCATCGACCGAGCGCCTGAAAAGGAACTCATTGTACGCTCTGGGGCTTACCGCGGAACTTATCACGGCAACTGGAAGCTCACGTGGGACAATGCAGCGGATGGCTATCATCCGGCCTTTGGGCACCAGTCTTTGTTTGAGATGACCCGCATTCGCAATGGCCGCGATAAAGGCGGTACGCATTTTTCCAGCAACCCAGATGATAGCCCGATGTACTGCAAAGCCTTCGCCTTCGGCCACGGGCTACTGCACCAACGCCCAGGGATGGGCGACAGCCTTTGGGCCCGCGTACGCCCAACGCCGGGCGGAGAATATACTGCTGAAGCGTTGGTCGAAAAATATGGTGAGAAGGCGGCTTTTGAAGCGCTTGAGGGCGTCCCTGGCGCGGGCATGAACCTCAACATTTTTCCCAATCTCTTGATCATTGGGAACCAAATCCAGGTGGTCGAACCGCTGGCGCACGATATGACCCAGCTAACCTGGTACGCCACAATGCTGAAAGGGGCGAAAGACGAAGTCAACCAATTGCGCATGCGGGTCGGGGAAGACTTCCCCAACTTTGGCGAAGTTGACGACATGGAGAGTTTTGAGCGCTGCTGGGAAGGCCTGCAAGCGCCGGAAATTGAATGGATCATGATGCACCGCGGGCTGCATCAGCCGATGGAAGATGTGCGCGAGGCGAGTGGGACGTTGAAGGTCCCGCCGACCGATGAGGCGCCGATGCGCAATTATCTCAGCGCCTATCGCAGCATCATGGAAAGCGAGCTTGATCTTGTTGTCGCTTAGAAAAAAACGGCCAGAGCCATCACGTTATTTGACCGAGGCTTATTATGACGCGCTGATGGCATGGCAGACAGCTGCTCAGAGCTATGGCCCGTCAGAAGATGCCGCAGTCCGCACTGAGTGTGAGGCTTTGCTGCTTTATGAGGCGCGGCTGCTCGACACGCGCCAGTTTGAAGCATGGCTCAACTTGCTGACTGAAGACTGCGTGTACTGGGTCCCAGCGGATATTGATGCAGATCCGCGCACGGTGGTGACGGTGTCGTTTGACGACCGGCGCCGGCTAGAAGACCGGATTATTCGCCTTGAAACAGGCTTTGCGCATAATCAGCTGCCGGATCGGCGCATGCGCCGGATGATTACCAATGTAGAAGCTTGGGAGGCTGAGGACGGCCACACGCGCCGCGTTATGGCCAATGAGCATGTGTTTGAGCACCGCACCGGCAAGCCGCGCATAGAGTATGTCGCAGGGCTTGACTATTGGCTCGAAAAAGTGGGCCCGCGCTGGCTGATAAAGGTCAAGCAGGTGAAGCTGCTCAACAGCTTAGATGGGCTTGACACGCCGACGCTTCTCTAATGCAAACGAACCGATTTGCGCAGTGTCTCAGAGGGTGTCTCCCCATAGCGTCGCCTATAGGCCGACGACAGACTGCTCAGATTGGAAAAGCCCAAATCAAAGGCGATGTCAGACACGGTATTGCCAGGCGCCGCAGCTTCCAGAGCAGCACGCACGCGCGACAGGCGCAGGCTTTGGAAATGCCGCCCAGGCGATGTTCCGCGAAACCTTTGAAAGCCGTTTGTGAGCGTGCGTTCGGTGACGCCTGCGACCTGGGCCAATTCGCTCATTTTTATTGTGCGGCTAAGATGTTGGTTCATGAATTGCTCAGCGCGCCGGACATAGCCGGGCGCTGTACTGTCAAAACTGTAACTGATCGCATCTTGATGCGAGCCCGGCTGAAAGCGCAGCAGGGTACTCAGCAGGGCTTGCTCCAGCGGCAGCGACGTTGCGCGGTAAGACGTCAGGCCGCCTGGGTTGTTTGCATCACTGAGAATATAGCGCACCAAATCCATCAGCGCGCGACCTTGATCGCCCTCAAGATCAATCGCCAAATCAAAGTCCACCAAGTCCTTAACCGTCTGCCCAGTCAGCCGCGCCACTTGGCCGGCAAGCCTATTCTTGGGGATCTGTATTGCGACGACCTGGCTGTCGGGCTGCCACCAAAACCGGTAGGGGCGGCTGGGCCCGCAGATGGCCGCACGGCCAGCGTTGATGGTCATATGCCCGCCAGGGTGGGTCAATTCACACTCACCGCGCACGTTGATGTGGATGAGGTAAAAATCGTCCAAAGACCCCGGGTCAATCATCACGTTGCCGCCGTATTCCAGCACATTGACCGCAAGTTGACCCACGTTCACGCGGCGCAAAACCGTACTCAAGCGCTGGCTGCCATCAAGAAATCGAATGTTGTGGGGTCTGAAATAGCGCGAAATCTGACTGCGCACCTCAGCAACGTCACTCGATGCAAACTTCAAGTGACGATCTAATGGACTTGCCAACGACATATTATCCGCTCCCAGCTTTCCTCCACAGCACAGGGGCCGTGAAAACCCTGAATTTCCCTGCGGTCCACTATAGGCGACAGGAAATATTTTTTTCAATCTTGCACAAAAAACATAATTTGACTAGCGTTGTAACAAAGCTAATTTAAGAATATAAAATTCAGGTGTAAGGGAACCGATATGATACGACCGAAATGCAATTCAAAGCTCTTAACAACAGCGGCACTGGTGTTACCGGCGGCATCAGCAACAGCGCTGGCGCAGACTGAAGACACCGACTTTTTTGGGGTTGAAGAGATTACAGTTACGGCGCGCAAACGCGTCGAGCCGCTGCAAAAAACGCCAATCGCGATTACCGCGTTCAGTGCGCAGGGCCTGGAGCAGCGCCAGATCCAACAAATCTCCGGCATTGGGCAGTTCACGCCGAGCCTAACCTTTGAAACTGCAGCGCCAATCTCGGGAAATAGCGCTGTTGCCGTGATGTTTATTCGTGGCATTGGCCAGGTTGAATCGATCCCAACCGTAGACTTGGGCGTCGGGCTGTATGTTGATGGCGTTTATCTCGCGCGGTCGGTTGGCGGTGTTGTTGATCTGCTTGATGTGGAGCGGGTTGAAGTTCTGCGCGGGCCGCAAGGCACTTTGTTTGGCCGCAACACAATCGGTGGTGCGATCAGCATTACCACGAAAAAGCCAGGCCCCGACTTTAGCGGTCAAGCGTCTATTTTATATGGTACCGATAATCGTGTTCTGCCGACGGCAACGGTGAATGTCCCGCTGTCTGATACGCTGTTTTTCAAAGCTTCAGCCGCGTATGAATATCAAGAAGGGTATGTTGAGCGCCCAGACGGCCTGAAAACCGGCGATGAAGACCGGCTGTCCGGCCGTGCACATTTGCGCTGGCTGGCCAATGAAAAGCTCGAAATGAACTTAGTGTTTGATGTGACGCGTGAGCGCACAAACGGCGCGCCATATGTGCTCGTGGAAACAAATGCTGACGGCTTTTACGCCGCCAACCCGGACGGTTCACCAACTGCGTTTCCAAATAGTGAGCGCTCAGCATTGTTCCCGTTCTTTCACAACATCGTCTTTAACGCGCCGATTTGCGCTGGTGGCCCCCCGCCAGTTGTAATGCCGCCGGATGATCCGCGCTGTTATGGCAGCCATTTCATTCCTGAAAATCAAGACCAAGACTTTAGCAATAAAGATGTCCGTTCGGACCTCGATATCTTCGGCGTTTCCTTCACGACGGACTATGATTTTGGGTCAACCCAGCTCAAGTCGATCACGTCCTACCGACAGGTTGATTCGGTATACAGCCTGGACCAAGACCATTCGCCGCTGCCGATCGCCGAGGTCGATACCGAGAATGACCAATGGCAGTTTACGCAGGAGGTGCAACTCGTCGGTGAGGCTTTGGATGGCCGGCTCAACTGGGTTGGCGGCATATTTTATTTCAAAGAGGAGGCGACCGCGCTTGAGCAAGTGTTGTTCCCCGTTGTTAATATTCAAAGCGGAGGCGCAATCGACAACGATAGCATTGCCGGGTTTGCTCAGGGCACGTTCGAAATCACCGAGCAGCTGAGCATGACCGCAGGCATTCGCTATACCCGTGATACCAAGCGGTTTACGCCGGATCAGTTTGTTATCACGAGCGCCATTGGCTTGCCGCCTGGCACACCGCTTTTGCCGGCTGGCGAAATCAGCCAAACCTTCTCTAATTGGACGCCGATGATCAACCTGGCATACCAGTGGACGCCTGATCTGATGACGTATTTCACGTTTTCCGAAGGCTTTAAATCAGGTGGCTTTACCCAGCGGATCTTCCCGCCGCTGCCTGAAGTGCCGACGTTTCAGCCAGAAACTGCACGGGTCTTTGAGGCAGGATTTAAGAGCCAGGTGCTTGATGATCGCGTTCGTTTGAATGCGGCGCTTTTCCGCACGGATTATGAAGATGTGCAGGTGACGGTTCAAAACATTAGCGTTGCACCGATCATTCTCAATGCGGCAAAGGCTGAAATTTGGGGCGGCGAGGTGGAGCTGCTTGCCCAGCTGACGCCGGAATGGACGATTGAAGCTGGCCTCGGCTACATCAACGCTGAATATACTGAGACCGGAGAGGGCAGCCAAGTCACAACAGCCAATGACCTTCTAAAGACGCCGGAATGGACCCTCACCGCGGGCAGCGCTTATCGCGTTGCAATCACCAGTGATTGGTCTCTTACGCCGCGCGTGGATTGGTCATATCGAAGCCGGCAAGAAAACAACGCGATTAACTCGCCCGCCATTTCGCAACCTGGCTATCATTTGGTCGATTTAGGCTTGATTTTGGAAAATGAAGAAACCGGCTGGCAAGTGCTTGGCCGGGTCAGCAACCTGACGGATGAACGCTTCATTACCGCCGGCTATTCCGATCAAAACAATCCGCAGAATGTGGCCTTGGGTGTGGAAGCGATCCGCAATCTCGGCATTTCCGAAGCGGTTTTTGATCGCGGGCGGCAATTCTCCATTCAGGTCCGCAAACGCTTTTAGAAGGCATAACGATGCGCAACCCAAAGACCTTATTGTCGCGGCGAGACATGGTGGGCAGCCTGACGTGCCTGCCGGCACTGCTCGGCGGCACACGTGCAGCTCAAGCAAAACTACGTCCTGACCTTGCGCGAGTGGTTTCTAGCCCGGTCGCCGTACCTGGTGATGACGTTTATGAGATGCGCCGGAGCGATATTTGGTCAGCATTTGTCCCGGCACGCTTTCCCAGCGCGATTGTCACTGCCCAATCGGTATCAGATGTGCAGGCGGCTATGCGCTATGCGCGCCAGAATGGACTGAAGGTCGCCATTCGTGGCGGCGGTCATAACTGGAGCGCCGCATCCCTGCGCGATGATACGCTGCTGATTGACTTGGGCCAATTGCGCGAATTGAAAATCGATCGCGCTCGTGAACGCGCATATGCCCGCCCTGGCATTTCTGGCGGGGCGCTGTTGCAAGCGGCCCGAGATGTAGGTCTTGCCTTTCCCATTGCGCATTGCCCCTCCGTGCCCATGAGCGGCTTTTTGCTGAATGGCGGCTTTGGCTTTAATTCCAACGCTTGGGGTACGGCAGCTGCACATATTCTGTCCATGGATATTGTGGTGGCGAGCGGCGAACTCGTCCGTGCGGCGCCCGATGAGAATGCTGATCTTTACTGGGCTGCGCGCGGCAGCGGTCCTGGGTTTTTTGGCGCGGTTGTGGGCTTTGAACTGAGCTTGCGGCCTGATCCCCAGGCCATCATATCGACCAACTATATCTTCCCGCTGTCTGAAGCTGCGGGCGCAGCGGCATGGGCTGAAAGCCTGCGCAGCGAGACGGGCGTCAACGTGGAATTCACCTATCTTGCCTCGGCCTTTGGCGGCAATCCAGCTGCGCCTGGCCTGTGTATTGTTGGCGGCATCGCGTTTTGTGACAGTGCCGCACAGGCACGCAAAGAACTGGCCTTCCTAGACAGCTCTCCCATGGCGGATCGAGCCTTGATGGTAGAGCGGCATGTCGAAAGCCCGTGGGAGACACTGCTTGAAGCCGTTGCGGGGCTGTTTCCGCCGAAGCTGCATTATCTTGGCAACACGATTTGGTCAGATGATCCGGTCACTGACTATTATCCGCGCTTTGCCAAGATGCTGCAGCAGCCTGCGAGCCCGTTTAATTTCTCTAACTGCGTCTTTTATCCTGTCGGCAAGCCCGATGCGCCAGTTCTTCCAGATGCCGCGCTTTCCATGCAGCGCCAGACCTTGTGTTTGTATTACTCGATTTGGGATGATCCGGCAGACACTGCAAAAAACCAGGCGTGGTTTGAGGCTGCTGGCGATATTTTTCGCCCGCATGCCACGGGCAACTATATCGGTGAAGCAGACCTTAATACCTATCCAGACGAAGCGGAGGGCTCTTACGGGCCGGACGCTTGGAAAAAGCTGCAGCAACTGCGCAAGGATTGGGACCCTGATCAACGGTTCCCCGATTTTCTAGGCCAGAGTGCGTAATGCGTGCGCTGTTTTTCTTGGCTGCAGTGTTTAGTGTCACCACAGCCGACGCTGGTGATTTGATCACACAGATGGCGCGCTGCGCGTTTTGTCATGGCGCTGATGGCATCGCAGGCAATCCAATTTGGCCGTCTCTCGCCGGGCAGGATGCCGGCTATCTAGAGCGGCGCATGCTAAGTTATCGGGCCGGGGACAATACGTCCCAAAACGCGCAGCAAATGCGCTTTGTTTTAAATGCACTGAGCGACGCAGATATCGCTTCGATTGCGAAGTATTATGCCGCGCTAGATCCCGCAAAACCAGCCGGCGGCGCAACGGCGCGCGGCTCTGCGATCTATCATGCTGGCATCGAAGGCCGCTCAGGATCCTGTGCCAGCTGTCATGGCGCGCGCGGCGAGGGCAATGCTGACCTGCTGGCGCCAAGGTTGGCCGGGCAGAGCGCTCACTACATGGTAAATCAGCTTGCTGCCTACGCCGACGGCATGCGCCCACACATGGATAGTGGGATGGCCGAAACAGCGTTAGCACTCAGCGTTGACGAGCGGCAGGCGGTTTCCAGGTACCTTCAATCCATGGCCCCCACCTTTCCTGTGGAGAGCAAAGATGAAGAATGAAGCCATTGTTCGCGGCTTTGTAGACACCATGAACGAACTCGATTGGGAGGGTGTCTATGCCGCGCTGACGCCTGATGTGGTCGTGCACAACATGCCAATGCCGCCGCTTTACGGTGTTGATGCGGTGCGCAGTTTTTTTGATGCTGTGCCGCCGATTACGCAGTGCGATTGGAAGATACTTCACATCAGCGTGGCTGGCGATCTGGTGTTCAACGAACGCCTCGACAATTTCGTGATGGCTGGCCAAGCGGTGTCACTTCCGGTCATGGGTCTTTTCGAAATTACAGGCGGCAAGATCAAGACTTGGCGCGATTATTTTGACCTTAAAGATTTCGAGCGCCAACTGGGTCAACCTCTTGGCTAAACTACTATAATATTGGGAGAATACTGGTCATGGACGTCGTCAAGACCCTCAGTTTTATTGAAGAAACGGCCATTGAAGACGGCCAAAAAGGCACGCCGCCATTGCGCAAAGTTGCTGTTGTGGCCGTGGTCGAAAACCCCTATGCGGGCGGGCCTTATGTGGCCGATTTATCGCCGCTCACGCAGGCCAGCCCAGCTATTGGAACAATGATTGGGGCAGAGGCAGCCGGCCTGCTCGGCGCGCCGGTGGAAAGCTATGGCAAAGGCGCCATCATTGGCGTTGCAGGCGATCAAGAACATGGTGTGGCGATGCTGACTACCGTCTATGGCAATGCCTTGCGCGATGCCGTGGGCGGTGGCTCAGCGTGGATTTCCTCAGCCACAAAAATTGGTGGACCCGGCACCAGCATTGATATTCCGCTCGCCTATAAAGACGCGCTCTTCGTGCGCTCGCACTATGACGCGTTCAGCTTCACGCTGCATACCGCCCCGCGGCCCAATGAAATCGCCATTATCTGCGCAGTGGCCAATCGCGGCCGCCTTAATCACCGGGTTGGCGGCATCTCTAAGACAGAAGCGGTTGGACAGGATGGGCTGCGCTAATGAAAATCGCGCTCGTAAACATTGGGACCATTGTGACCGGGGACTGGCGCGCGCCGCTGGGCAAGGGTGACACCATATTGACTAACAACGGTCTGATCACCCGCGTGGGCACAGCATCCCCAGCGGAGGTTGAAGCGTGTGATCTGGTGATTGATGCGGGCGGCGCCACAGCTTTACCCGGGCTTATTGATAGCCAAGTTCATGTGGTCTTCGGCGATTATACGCCGCGGCAAAAAACAGTTGGATGGCTGGATTCATATGTGCATGGTGGGGTGACAACCTGCATCAGCGCCTCTGAAGTGCATTTGCCGGGGCGGCCAAAGGATCCTGATGGTGTCAAAGCACTGGCAGTCCTGGCGCACAAGCATTGGGAGAATTATCAGCCCGGCGGGATGCGCGTGCATGGCGGATCCATCATTTTAGAGCCAACGCTAACACGGACAGATTTAGAAGAAGTTCGCGGTAAAGGGGTGAAGTTGGCCAAGGCCGGCTTTGGCGCCTTTAAAGACCCGATTGACTATGCGCCGTTGATGCAAGCGGCGCGCGAGGTCGGGCTCATTACCAATGTGCATACCGGCGGCGCGTCCATCCCTGATGCGCTCCCTGTGATCAAAGGCGAACATCTGCGCGCCATGAACCCGCATGTGTCCTTTCACATTAATGGTGGGCCTATTGCGATGCCGGATGAAGATTTTGAGCCCATCATCGCGGAGACGCAAATCGGTGCTCAGGTGTGTATAGCTGGGAATCTGCGGACCTTATTGATGACGGCTGATTTATGCTGGAAACATGACGCCTTCGATAGGTTTTTAATTGCGACAGATACGCCGACAGGCTCGGGGATTATGCCATTGGGGATGATTTACACGGTAAGCTATTTATCATGTCTGCGTGCGCAAGCCCCAGAACAGTATATCGCAGCCGCCACGGGCAACAATGCGGAGATCTATGGGCTTAATTGCGGGTTCTTAAAGGAAGGCAAGGACGCCGATATCCTGATTGCCGACCGACCCTTGGGCGGTAGCCAGCCAGACATGCTTTCGAGCCTTAAGCACGGCGATATCTATGGTCTCGGCGCTGCTATTTCCCAGGGAATACCACGTTTTATTGGGAAGAGCCGCAATACACCGCCGCCCACGCGCAAGGTTCAGATCGTTAAAAACACGCTGGAGGCAAATTTCGATCCACCACGGTTCTGAGCGCTTTAAAAAGCTCCGTTATTATATCGTTGACTTTGCTTTGTTACAAAGCTATATTTCAAATCACATAACGGCCAGAAGGATCTGCCATGAACCGACGACTTAACGACACGCGCTTTTTGCGCAATGCATTTGGTCGGTTTGCGAGCGGGGTAACAGTGGTCTCTTGCCACAGCGATGCAGGGGTTCACGGGATGACGGCGAATTCCTTTATTTCCGTCTCGTTAGAGCCGGCACGGGCGCTCATCAGTGTTGCGAAAACAGCCCAGATGCATGGGCTTTTGATGCATCAAGACGAGTTTGGCTTGAGCGTTTTAAGTGAAGATCAGTCTGACATTTCAACCCATTTCGCAGGTCGGCCCATCGCTGGATTTACGCCGGACTTTCGCGACCAATCCGGTGTCCCCATTCTGGCGGGCTCGCTGGCGTGGATGGTGTGCAAGCGCCAAAGCGAAGTTGAAATTGGTGACCACACATTATTCATCGGCGACCTGGTCGACTGCGGTTATGAAGAGCAGCAAAGCCCGCTCGTCTATTTTGGCGGCCGCTATTCCGCGCTTGCGCCTGCTGCATAAAATATTCCCTGAGGAGAGAGACAATGACCCGCCACATCAAAAACGGCGAACGCCATATTGCCAGCCTGCGTGACAATCGCACTGTTTATATTGACGGCACTGAAGTGCATGACGTGACGACCCACCCAGCGTTTCGCAACGCGGTCGCCTCATCAGCGAAAATGTATGATCTGCAGGCTCAGGACGATAATATTGAAGCCCTGACGTTTGTGTCGCCAACCAGTGGCGGGCGGGTCAGCCGCGCGTGGCAAATTCCGAAAAATCATGCCGAAATGGTAGAGCGCCGCAAAGCCCTGGTGGCCTGGGCAGAGACGCATTGCGGTTTCATGGGGCGTTCGCCGGATCATCTGGCATCCGCCCTAACGGGCCAATACATGGGCTTGGAGCGGTGGCAGGACTATGATGCGGGCTATGCGCGTAACTTTGCTGACTATTATCATTACGCGCGCGACCATGACCACTTCCTGACATACGTCATCGTTAATCCGCAGGTTGATCGGTCCAAGGATACCAGCGATCAAGATGATGACGATGTTATCATGCGTGTGGTGGATGAAGATAGCGACGGCATTACTGTGCGCGGCGCTAAAATGATGGGCACGAGTTCCATTATGGCCAACGAAGTGTTTGTGGCTAACCTCCAGCCGCTGCGCCCTGATGAAAGCAAATACGCAGTGTGCTTTGCGCTGCCTATGAGCACCAAAGGCGTGAAGGTGTTGTCGCGCAAATCGTTTGAGGCAAGTGCAGTCAGCCAGTTCGATAACCCCTTATCAACGCGCTATGATGAAAATGATGCGGTACTCTATTTTGATGATGTCAAAGTGCCGTGGAGCCGGGTTTTTGTGAACCAAGATGTTGCTATGGCCCGTGCGCAATTTCACGAAACGCCGGGGCATGTTTTTCAGAATTATCAAGCGCAAATCCGGTTGATGGTGAAGTTAAAGTTTCTTGTTGGGATTGCGCGCAAAACCGCTGAAACCATTGGGACAATTAAACTTCCTCCGGTACAAGCAACGTTAGGGAAACTGGCGTCTGATGCGGCAGCTGTTGAAGCGTTTGTATTTGGAATGGAAGCCTCAGGCGAAGACTATAAGGGCGCTTGGATCCCCAATCGCCATATGCTGTACGCAGCCCAGGTCTTTACCCAAGAAATGTATGCAGGCTTTGTCAACTCCATTCGCGAATTGGCCGGCGGCGCGCTTATCATGCTGCCATCATCCGCCCAAGAATATGCCAACCCAGAAGCGGCGCGGATTTTTGATAAAGTCCAAGTCGGCGCGCAAGGCGGCCCGCGCGAGCGCGTCAAGTTCTTTAAGATGGCCTGGGATGCGTTGGGCTCTGAGTTTGCCGGTCGCCATACGCATTATGAATCGTTTTATGCAGGCGCGCAGTTCGTTACGCGCGGTCACAGCTTCCGAACATATGATTGGGGCAGCGCGACCGACTTAGTAGATGGGCAACTGGCAAGCTATGGCCTCGATGCGTGTTTGACGCGTCCCAGGAAAAGCGCATAAGTAAAGCTTGTTTACAAAGCTAAACAGCGTCATACAGCCATCATGACGGATGACACGACGACGCGCTTTGACGCCGGTTTGCAGGTTCGCCGGGCAGTGCTCGGCGATGACTATGTTGATAAAGCCCTGGCCAGTAGCGATGCGTTTTGGCAGCCCTTGCAAGAAATGGTGACTGAGTTTTGCTGGGGTTCTGTCTGGACGCGCGAAGGTCTCGATAAGCGCACGCGCAGCTTGCTGAACATCGCTATGCTCAGCGCTCTTAATCGGCCGCATGAGGTGGATATTCATGTACGCGGGGCTCTAAACAACGGCTGCACACGCGAGGATATTCGAGAAGTTGTCCTGCAAGTGGCGGCCTATTGCGGCGTTCCTGCGGCAATCGATACCATGCGCATTGCCAAACGTATTTTTGCGGAGATAGACGCCTAGACATGGCCACAATAAAGAAGAAGCACGCGCCTTTAACGGTGACGCGCCCTGAACTGCTTGTTGATGGTGATGATGCTGCGTTTCGGGAAATGGTGCACGCAGCGCTGGCTTTTGCAGCGCGTTTAACCGCGGTGCGCGATGGCTATGCCGAGTTGGTTGGCTTGCCCGGGCCGCAATATACCATCCTGGTTTCGATCCAGCATCTCAAAGACGATGGCCGGGTTAGCGTCAAACGTATCGCAGACCATCTGCGCTTGAGTGGGACCTTTGTGACGACGGAGACCAACAAGCTCGTGCAAAAAGGCCTTGTTTTAAAGCAAAAAGACCCCAACGACGGGCGGCGCGTTTCGCTTAAAATGACCTCGGAGGGTGATGACCTCCTGCGGCGCTTGAGTGAAGTTCAGCAAGAGGTCAATGATACCCATTTTGGGTCTTTGAGTGCCGAAGAGTTTCAACAGCTGCGCAAAATTATGCCAGAGCTGGTTGATAGCACAGATGCGGCATTGCCCTTGCTTGAGCATTTAACGGCAAAACGCGCTTTAAAAAGCCGCTAAGCTTCGCACGGACAATAGTCCTCAGTCAGATAACGCAACTGAAATTTAAGGAAGAGGCTAGCGAAAGGGCCGTTACATTCCTGGCAAAATATTCGCCTGGCGTGACCCCTGCCAAGTCCTCTGCGCATCCTATATCTCTGTGTTTCCTGTCACACATTGTAAGGAGATGCGGTTTTTGCATTTGCGTGTCATTTTTTTAGACACTGTCAAAATATTGCTGACCGCCGCGATGCTTGATAGCTTTATAGTTGACGGAATGAGCGGAGGAGGGCTTTTCCTTGGGGAAATTGACGACGCATATTCTTGACACCGCGCATGGCATGCCGGCCGCCGGCGTGGCCATCAAGCTTACGCGCAGGGAGGAGGATGGGAGCACCCCATTGACCCAGGTCATTACCAATGCGGATGGACGCTGCGATGCCCCTTTGCTGGAAGGTGCTGATTTTATCGCCGGAAGCTATGAACTGGTGTTTGCAATTGGTGACTATTTCGCTGCCAAGAGTGCCGAGGCAGCAGCTGAATCACCGTTTTTAAACGATGTCGTCATCCGCTTTGGCGTGGCGCAGGCGCACGAACATTATCATGTGCCGCTGCTCGTCTCGCCCTACGGCTACTCAACGTACCGAGGGAGTTGATATGTCACCGGGCAGTCTCACTTTTTACCTCAATGGCGAAGAACGCACCCTAAGCCACATCCGCCCCGTGCGTACGTTACTCGACTATCTGCGCGAGGATGAGGGGTTGTGCGGCACAAAGCAAGGCTGCGCGGAAGGCGATTGTGGTGCCTGCACGGTGACCGTGGCGTCGCGCGCTGCTAATGGCGGTATTAAGCGCGAGGCGGTGAATGCCTGCATTCGCTTCATGCCCAGTGTGCATGGCACCGCGATCACGACAGTCGAAGCGCTAAGCAGCGATAAAGAAAGCGCGCACCCAGTACAGCAGGCGATGATTGATCGGCATGGTTCACAATGCGGCTTTTGCACGCCTGGGTTTGTCATGTCGCTCTATACGGCCTACCGCAACCGGACAGCCCTTGCGCCGCAAAGCGCCTGCGATGTGCTTGCGGGGAATTTATGCCGCTGCACGGGTTATGGCCCAATCCTGGCGGCTGCGTCAGATATGTCTGATACCTTGCTTGAGCCGCACCATGTGGCCCAGCAAGACGCCGCTGATACGGCTGAGCAGGCGGCGTTAGATGCGGTGCGCCCATCGCAGGCCATAGAAATCGGCGATGGTCAGACAACAGCGTTTTTACCAACAAACACTGACGAACTGGCGCAGATCTATGCGGATCGTCCCAATGCGACCATCGTGGCCGGCGCGACGGATGTGGGTCTCTGGGTCACCAAGCAGCACCGGGCCTTGCCTGAAACGATCTTTTTGCATTTGGTTGATGACCTGAAACGCATCACGCAAGACGACACAGGACTGACCATTGGCGCCGGCGTGACCTATAGTGAAGCCATGCAAGCACTTACTGCGTTTCATCCCGATTTTGGCGAATTGCTGCGCCGAATTGGCGGCGTGCAGGTGCGCAATGCTGGAACAATCGGCGGCAATATCGCAAATGGGTCGCCCATCGGCGATACACCGCCGATCCTCATCGCACTGGGCGCTACGCTCTCATTGCGCCACGGCAATGTGCGTCGCGAGATGCCACTGGAACAGTTTTTCCTCGAATACGGCAGGCAAGCCCGCAAGCCCGGCGAATTTGTTGAAGCGATCTTTGTTCCCAACCTGGCCGATGATGTAACGATCAAGTGCTATAAGATCTCCAAGCGGTTTGATCAGGATATTTCTGCCGTCTGCGCTGCGTTTGCGATCGCGTGCGAAGGCGATAGAGTTACGCGCGCGCGTATTGCTTATGGCGGGATGGCGGGTGTGCCAAAGCGCGCTTTGGCCGTTGAGGCCGCACTGGAAGGCAAACCGTGGAGCCGCGAGACAGTCGAGGCGGCCATGCAGGCCTATGCTGAGGATTTTAGCCCGCTAACCGACATGCGTGCCAGTGCAGACTATCGCCTTATGGTGGCCAAAAACCTTCTCTTAAAAGCGTTTTTAGAAACACAAACCGGTCATATGCGACTGGTTGGGCATGGGGGCGTTTTTGCATGAACCGACCAGCGCGCATACCCGAACTAAAGCGCGCTCAAGACGCCGCGCCGACGCCAGAGAACAGTGCTGTGGCGGGCCGCGCCCTGGCCCATGACAGCGCTTATAAACACACGGCAGGCACGGCGCTATATGTCGATGACATCCCGACGCCGCCCGGCACACTGAGTGTCTTTATTGCCTATAGCCCGCACGCGCACGCACGTATTTTAAGCTCGGATTTATCGGCTGTTCGGGCGGCGCAAGGTGTTGCTCTGGTGATTGATGGCACAGCGCTGCCTGGTATTAACCAGGTGGGGCCGGTGGTGCTTGATGAGCCGCTGTTTGCCATTGGCAGTGAAGACAACACTGTTCACTGTGTGGGCCAGGCCTTATTTGCCGTAGCAGCAACCAGCTTTGAAGCGGCGCGCGCGGCAGCAGCATTGGCCCAGATCGAATATGAAGATCTGCCGGCGATTTTAACGATTGAGCAGGCACTGGATGCCAATGCTTTCCTCGAGCCACCCATAAAAATGGCGCGCGGAGATGCCATGGGTCAGCTTGATAAAGCAGCGCACAGATTATCTGGGACCCTTCACGTCGGCGGGCAAGAACACTTTTATCTGGAAGGCCAGGCAGCGCTTGCGACCCCGGGCGAA
>JBCCLR010000045.1:0-20123 GCA_039026755.1 Pseudomonadota bacterium
ACCGCGCCCCATGCGGCCAACGCCAATGACCTTTATGGAAAACATAGCGCGGCGCTTAGGTTGCGCTTATCCGCTAATGTTCGGCGCTGCGTGGGCTGGCGGCCACGGGCTCGCCCCACATTTTTTCGAGATTGTAAAATTCGCGCACCTCCGGCTTGAATAGATGCACAACTATTTCGCCAAAATCAATGAGCACCCAGTCTGCTTGGGGCAGGCCTTCAACGGCAGCGCGGCCCAATTGGTGGTTTTTTGCCTCGCGCAGCAGCCGGTCGGCCAATGCAGCCACTTGGCGGTTTGACCGACCGCTGGCAATTACCATGACGTCGGCAAAGCTAGATTTACCAACCAAATCGATTGATAAAATGTCTTCGGCTTTTCCGTCGTCTAAGCAATCAAGAACAAGCTTGAGCAGTGCTTCAGGCGTGATGGGGGCTTTGTCGTCCGAGCCATGCGCAGATGCGCTGGTGCTCGATACACTGCCGGCAGTGTCGTGTGATGCCGGCGTCACTGGCGTGACGCTCAATCCATTCTCCTCTTTTGCCGTCTCACCATAGCGCGCTCGTATTACAACTCGGCCAGGCAAAGGCCACTTAGGCGCCGCGCTCATCAGTCCAAGTGTGCCGCTGTTTGCGGATTAAGGTGGCGCTTCCGGAATGCAGTGGACCATAGGAAAACACCCAGGCCGGTGGCTGCATGCTCCGCAAGCGGCGCGATCTGCCGTGCGCAACGCGGTGTCGCGCAAAGCTGCGGCTAGCTGGACTGCTCAACGCTTTAAAAGAGTAGCCCGGACGATCAATCACGGCAATGGGCAATGTCTTAAAGAGCCGCCGCCAATGCTTCCAAAGATGGAAATTAGCCAGGCTATCGGCGCCGATCACCCAGATAAAACGCGTTCGCTTAAAGCGTGATTGGAGCGCTTGAAGAGTTTGCCAACTATAGCTGGCTGCAATATCTTCCTCGAGGGTGGTTACGAATATTTTTGGATGTTTTGTAAGGGTTTGCGCAATATTCTTGCGATTGGATATCGGTGCGATATCCGCCGCCTTCTTGAGCGGGTTGCGCGGCGATACCAACCACCATAGCGCATCAAGCTGAAACGCCTTAAGGGCGCGATGGCTCACGTGCACATGGCCTGCATGGCCCGGATTAAACGACCCGCCATAAAGACCGACAACACGTCCGTCCCAGCGCCGACTCGGTGCAAGAAAAAGCTGGTTATCGCGGTGCAAGCTTAGCCTCGTTAGGGGCGGGTTTGCCCGCTGCCGCGCACCACATATTTAAAGGTGGTGAGTTGCTCTACGCCGACCGGGCCGCGCGCATGGAGGCGCCCGGTCGAGATGCCAATTTCCGCGCCCATGCCAAATTCACCGCCATCGGCAAATTGGGTTGACGCATTGTGCATGACGATCGCGCTATCCACTGCGTTGAGAAACGTGGTGCAGGCCGTCACATCCTCAGTCACAATCGCATCGGTATGGCCGCTACTGTATGTCGCAATGTGCTGCACCGCGCCATCAAGCCCCTCTACTGCACGCACAGAGATGATAGGTTCGAGGTATTCCGTGCGCCAGTCGGTTTCACTCGCCGGCTTTGCACTTGCAAACGCCGCGCGGACGTCGGCGTCGCCCCGGATTTCGCAGCCGGACTG
The DNA here is from genome assembly GCA_039026755.1 of Pseudomonadota bacterium. Classification (GTDB taxonomy): domain Bacteria; phylum Pseudomonadota; class Alphaproteobacteria; order Sphingomonadales; family CAKZYD01; genus CAKZYD01. The sequence goes on from JBCCLR010000045.1 coordinate 1,649, forward strand.
CGCCAACGCCTCCAAAACCGGGATTGCATCGCTTAAAATCGCCGCATCGATGAGTAACGTTTCCGCCGCGCCGCATATGCCCGGCCGGCGCATTTTGGCGTTCACAGTGATGTCTTTGGCCATCGCCAAGTCCGCTGCCTTATCGATGTAAACATGGCATAACCCTTCGAGATGGGCGATTACGGGGACGCGCGCTTCTGATTGGACCTTAGCGACAAGAGACTTACCGCCGCGCGGTACAACCATGTCGAAGAGGTCGGGTTCGGTCAACATGGTGGTGACCGCGGCCCGGTCTCGGGTTTCAACCAGGCCAATGGCTTGGGCGGGAATGCCCACATCAGCAAGGCCACCGCAAAATGCAGCGTGCAACGCTTGTGCTGTGGCCAGACTCTCTTTGCCGCCGCGCAATATCACTGCATTGCCAGCTTTCAGGCAAAGCGCTGCTGCATCCACAGTCACATTTGGCCGGCTTTCATAAATCACACCGATCACGCCGATTGGCACGCGTACGCGGGCGATATCCAGACCATTGGGCCGGTCCCATCGGGCCAGTTCAGTGCCAACTGGATCGGGCAGGGCGGCGATGGCCTGCACGGCTTCGGCGATGCCGGCCAAGCGCTCCGGCGTTAGGGCCAGCCGGTCCAGCATGCTTGCGGCTGTCCCGGCGCTGCGCGCTGCTGCCATATCCTCGGCATTGGCTGCCAGGATTTTAGCTTCATTTTTGAGCAAAGACGCTGCAGCGGCATTCAGGCCAGCGGCTTTGGTCTCCGCATCCAGCTGCGCAAGCTGCGGCAGCACGGCACGTGCCTGTTTTGCGAGCGTGCGCACCATTGTGCTTGCTATACTTTCAGCAGTAAGGTTTTTCTCTTGGATGGTCATGTCGCTGTATCCGGTTGGCGCGAAAGCACCATATTATCTCGGTGTATTACCGTTTGGCTGCGCGTATAGCCTAGTGCCGCAGCAATGTCGTCATTTTTTAAGCCTTTAATCCGCGCCAGCTCGGTCATGTCGTAATTTACCAGCCCGCGCGCAATGTCTTGTCCGCTTGGTGTCTTTATATACACTGTATCGCCGCGTGAAAATGTGCCGGTTAGGTGCGTTATGCCCGCTGCAAGCAAGCTTTTGCCGCGCAGCAGCGCTTGATGCGCTCCGTCATCCACCACGATGCTGCCTTGAATGCTGAGTTGCCCGGCGATCCAGGCATGGCGCGCATCAATTTTATCGCTGCGCTTGGTTTTGAAAAAGCTATGGCGTTCGCCGCTGGACAGCCGCGCCAAGGGGGCATCACCGCGGCCGTCCATGACAATCATATCGCAGCCACAGTCGCTCAAAATCCGCCCGGCATCGAGTTTAGTGCGCATGCCGCCGCTGCCCATGCTGTCCAGCTGCGGCCCTTCAGCGGCAGCATAAACCTCTGGCGTAATGCTCTCGATGATGGGGATATGCTGCGCATCGGCATGCGTCTTTGGGTTGGCGGTATACACGCCATCGATGTCGCTTAGCAAGATCAGCAGATCAGCATCAATCATCTGTGCCACGCGTGCGGCCAAGCGGTCATTATCACCGACGCGGATCTCCTGCGTTGCCGTTGCGTCATTCTCATTGATCACCGGGACAATGCCATTCCTGATCAGCGTTTGCAGTGCATCGCGTGCATTAAGATAGGTCCGCCGGCCATCTAAATCTGACACAGTAAGAAGGAGTTGCCCTATTTTCTTGTCATACTGATTGAACGCTTCTTGATAGGCGTTCAATAGCGAAATTTGGCCAATGCAAGCGGCAGCCTGGGCAGTGCTGAGTTGTTTGGGTTTAGATTGCAGGTCTAGGGCTTGCTCACCAAGAGCGATTGCGCCAGAACTGACGATAATCACGTCTTTGCCCGCCTGCATTACCGCGGCAATATCGGCAACGAGACTGTTAAGCCAGCCGCTGCGCAGGCCGCTGGTACGTTCCACCAATAAGGCTGACCCCACTTTCACAACAATACGGCCTGCGCGTGATAAGGCCGCAGTCATATTGGCGACCAGCTCTGTGTCTCAGGTGTTTCTTGCATCGCATCATCGGACCGCGCTTCGCCGATGATCGCAAGCAAGACGCCAAGCAGTTGGCGTACACCCTGGCCGGAGACAGCGGAGATACAGGCTATATCATGGCCGCAATGCGCTTTAAGCGCGCGCGCTGCATCTTGTTGTGCCTTTGCGCTAAGCGCATCGCATTTATTCAGTGCAACAAGGATGGGCCGATCTGTCAGGTCAACTTCATAGGCGGCGATTTCTGCGGCAATGGTGTCATAATCGGCGAGGATATCCTCCTGCGTTGCATCAATGAGATGCAGCAACACGCGGCAGCGTTCCACATGGCCTAAAAACCGGTGGCCCAGGCCTACACCATCACTTGCCCCCTCAATCAGGCCAGGGATATCAGACAACACAAAACTTGAGCGCCCGACGTCAACCACGCCCAGGTTGGGCGATAACGTGGTGAAGGGATAATCGGCGATTTTTGGCTTTGCATTGCTGACCGCTGCAAGGAATGTGGATTTGCCTGCATTGGGCAATCCAACAAGGCCAGCATCGGCAATCAATTTAAGGCGCAGCCATATCCACATTTCAGCTGCCTCGCCGCCCGGCACAATGCGGCGCGGCGCTTGATTGCGTGAGCTTTTAAAATGGGCGTTGCCAAGCCCGCCGCCACCGCCCTCCAGCAGCATGATGCGATCGCCTGCCGCTTTGAGGTCGGCCAGCATGATCGATCTATCATCGCTGAAAATCTGCGTGCCGGGTGGGACCTTCAACGTGAGATCTTTGCCTGCTCTGCCGGTCCTGTTCGATCCCATGCCATGCAAGCCGCGCTCGGCTTTGAAATGCTGCTGGTAGCGAAAATCGATGAGCGTATTGAGCCCATCCACAGCTTCCACATAGATACTGCCACCGCGTCCACCGTCACCGCCATCCGGCCCGCCAAATTCGACAAACTTTTCACGCCGAAACGAGACACAGCCGTCGCCGCCCGCGCCGGATTTTACAAAGACTTTTGCTTGGTCCAGAAATTTCATGGGCTGGTGTTTACTGTAACTGCGCAAGGCGCGGCTAGCGGAAAGTGCATTTTTGGGGGCTCTGATAGAGTTAAGCAGTTCTTAAAAACTTGACGGTAAATCTGTTGAGAAGGTGCAAGACAAAACAGAAAACGTACCCGACTAACCTATGCGTATAGCCTTTCCACGCAGCACGTCAGCATCTGAACGTGCAGAGCAAGACCGTCTAAATGCTTTGCATTCCCTTGCCATTTTGGATACGCCGCCCGAAGAGCGCTTTGATCGCCTGAGCCGGATAGCGGCATTTATAGCCGATGTGCCAATTGCGGTCATTTCGCTGGTCGATGCGCAACGGCTTTGGTTCAAATCCAGTGTTGGCATCAATCTTTGCGCCGCAGATCGCGCCGCTTCGTTTTGTGACACCGTCATTGATCAACAGCAGCCACTGTTGGTAACAGATGCATCGATTGATCAACGATTTGCGCACAATGCCATGGTTTTGGATGCACCGTTCGTAAGGTTTTATGCCGGTTTCCCGCTTGTTGTATCAACCGGCCACGTTCTCGGTACGTTGTGCGTGCTTGATGGCGAGCCGCGTGAGCTCAGCGCCGAGCAGGTCACCGCCCTTAAAGACCTAGCAGCCGAAGTGTCTGAGCAGTTGGAGTTTGGCGTTGCAACCGCGTATGCGGGTGCGCAGGCGCAAGCGACTGAAAAAGACGCTGAAAAACTACGAAAAACCCGAAATTTCTTTCGGTCAATTTTAGATGCCTGCTCAGAGGGCATCGCTGTCTATGAGCCGCAGCGAACCGCATCAGGCGCTGTAACGGATTTTATTCTGCGTGACTGCAACGTCTCTGCTGCGCAGTCCCGCGGGCTTTTAAAGGACCAGATGCTCGGCCGGACCCTGCGCGAACTGGTCCCAAATGTGACGACTGAGATGTTTGATCGTTATGTTTCTGTTGTCGAGACTGGTACGCCCATCCAATTTGTTACCCACTATGTTGATGAAAACTATGACGACTGGTTCCGATTATCTGCAACGCGCCACAGCGACGGTGGGCTGGTCATTCTTACATCCATCATAACGGATGAAAAACAAGTTGAATTCAAATTGCGGCGGTCCCGCGATGCGCTAGAGACGTTCGCTGCGGCCGTATCGCATGATCTACGCACACCGCTGGGTCATATTTCTGGTTTTGTAGAGCTTATTGCTGAAGACTTGGGTGAAAGTTTAGACCCGAAAAATCAAGAGTTCATGCGCTATGTCGTCGAGGGGACCGAGCAAATGCGCCGCCTCATAGATGCCATGCAAAAGCACGCCAGGCTTGGGCAAATTACGGTTGATCGCAAGCCCATCGATCTTGCCGCCTTGCTGCAAGATATCGTCCGCCGCAACGATGCCGCGCTCACCCAGGCTGGCGGGATCGTTAACATTGAGGCACTGCCTGAGTTGTCGGCAGACCGTGTACTGCTCGATCAACTGTTTTCAAACCTGATCGGCAATTCCATCCGGTATCGTAAACCCGATCAGCCGCTCAAAATTTCAATTACCAGTGCGCGGCAATTTAATAATCTCATTATCGCGGTGAGTGATAATGGTATCGGTATCGCTCCAGAACTGCGCAAGCGTGTCTTTAACTTATTCGAACGCGGTTCAGCGCACAGTAGGGACAGTGAAGGCCTGGGTATTGGGCTCGCAATGTGCAGGGCTATCGTCGAAGCCCATGGTGGCTCAATTGAGATCGACGACGACTATGACGCCGGCACGCGTTTTGTGGTTGATCTACCGCTCGGCAAGAACTTGCTTCCAAGCACCGCGCAATCTGCATAAAAAAGGGCCTGAAAAGGCCCTCTATATTGCGCTTGCATTGGCGGCCTATTCCGCCGCTTCAGCGATCTCTTCAACGCTGACATATTTGCGGCTGAGTTTACCGGAGTGAAACTTCACTTTGCCTTCAACGGTCGCGAAAATTGTATGGTCTTTGCCAATGCCGACATTCGCGCCGGGATAGACTTTCGTACCGCGTTGGCGAATGATAATGTTGCCAGGGATAACGTGCTCACCACCAAATTTTTTCACGCCCAGACGACGGCCTGCGCTGTCACGACCGTTGCGGGATGAACCGCCAGCTTTCTTATGTGCCATGCTATGTTACTCCTTTTCAGCGAGGAATTGCTTGGCCTGGCCGGCCCAGTCATCTTTTTCCATTCGCCCTTTAATTTTCAGCTGCTCTTCAATCTCATCGCGCTTTTCAGGCGTTAGATCAAGAATGTCTTGAAAACTGGTAAGGCCCGCTGCGATCAATTTCTGCTCCAGCGCTGGCCCAACGCCAGAAAGCTTCTTCAAGTCGTCTGCCGCGGCAGGGGCAGCACTTTCACCTGCTGTGTCTGCGGCAGGGTCTGCTTTCTTTGGCGCGGCTGCTTTTTTAGCCGCTGGTTTCTTTCCAGGCTTGCCGACGCCGGTAACCTTAATCACCGAAAGATATTGGCGATGTCCATTGCGCTTACGGTACGTGTGCCGCCGACGCTTTTTAAAGACGATGATTTTATCATCGCGGATTTGTTCAATAATCTCGGCCGTTACCACCGCATCTTTAACCAGAGGTGTGCCGGTTTTTAGCTGCGTTCCGTCTGAGAGCATCAACACCTGATCAAAAGTGACTGTATCGCCTTCTGCTCCAGGCAATTTCTCAACTTTTAAGACATCGTTTTCGGCAACTTTATATTGCTTGCCGCCGGTTTTCACCACTGCGAACATGGCGCGTTCATCCTTCTGTTTTTCGCCGCAAATCACCGGGCCGCGCTGCCGTATGAGGATCGCGCTGCACTTTTAAAAGCGATGTTCGCTGGCACTTTATTGCAGGCGTCACTTGCAGACGCGCCCGTAAACGAGCTGGTGTCGCCACTGCTGCGCGCACTTATACGGACCGAGCGCCTAAAGTCAATTGCTTCATAGCTTGCGCAGAACTGATTTTTTCGCGTTGACACCGGCGCTTAAAGCCGTGTGTATCAGGCAAGTACATCGTCCTAACCATATAAGGTAGCTCACGTGCGCACCACCATCGCCAGCTGCATCATTTCAATTCTGGCGCTATCGCCCGCCATTGCACAGCCTGTGCCGCCGCCGGGAGAGCGGCCGATTTATGATCGTTCAAGCGCGCATCACCCAGTTGCCGCGCCAAACGGGATGGTGGTCGCCCAAGAAGGCATCGCAGCGCAAGTTGGCGCTGATATCATGGCGGCGGGCGGCAATGCTATTGATGCAGCGGTTGCGACAGGCTTTGCGCTGGCTGTAACGCTGCCGCGTGCCGGCAATTTGGGCGGCGGCGGCTTCATGATGATCCATCTTGCCGAAACCGGCGAAACACTTGCGCTCGATTATCGGGAAATGGCCCCACAGGCAGCAACGCGTGATATGTACATCGGCAGCGATGGCGAGGTCGATAAAATGCTCACGCGCAGCAGCCATTTATCCGCCGGCGTGCCGGGCACAGTTGCCGGGCTCCTCTACGCGCATGAGAAATACGGCGTTTTATCGCGCAGACAGGTGCTTGCGCCCGCCATTAAGCTGGCGAAACGCGGCTTTACGGTGAGCTATGAAATGTCGGGCGCACTGAAATTCTTCGGCCGGTTTGCGCGCGGGATGAATGACGCCGCACGCAGCATTTTTTTTAAACAAGGTGGTGAGCCTTACCAACCCGGCGAAACACTGGTACAATCTGACCTTGCCTGGTCGCTTAAACAGATCAGCAAATCGGGCGCAAAAGCGTTTTATGAGGGCGCGATTGCCGACAAGCTGGTGGCCGATATGAAGGCTAATAGCGGCCTGATTACGCATGATGATTTAAAGCGTTATAAAGTCGTCGCACGCCTGCCGGTTGAGACGGATTTTTATGGCTACACAATTGCCGCTATGCCGCCGCCTTCGTCGGGCGGTGTGCATATCATCCAAATGCTCAATGTGTTGAAAACCGCCGATCTGAAAGCTATGGGGCAAGGCAGCGCTGACGTGTTACACCTGATGGCGGAATCGATGAAATACGCCTATGCAGACCGTTCGAAGTATTTGGGGGACCCAGATTTTTTTGATGTTCCGGTGCGCGCGCTGACTTCTATGGAGTACGCAAAGTCGATCGCTCTCAAAATCGAGACAGAGACGGCAACACCGTCATCGCAAATTGGGCCGGCGCAAAGCCTCCCGCATGAAAGCGAAGATACGACGCACTATTCAGTGGCCGATCGGTTTGGAAACATTGTGTCAAACACCTACACATTGAATTTCTCTTATGGGTCTGGCCGTGTCGCATCGGGTACCGGCATCCTCTTAAACAATGAGATGGATGACTTTGTGGCGAAACCGGGCGTGCCCAATGCTTTTGGCCTGCTTGGCGGGGAAGCAAACGCCATTGAACCAGGCAAGCGTCCGCTCAGCAGCATGACACCGGTGATCGTCTTAAAAGACGGTAAGGGCATGTTGACCACTGGCTCGCCCGGGGGAAGCACGATTATCACGGTGGTCATGCAAACCTTGGTCAACCGGCTTGCCTATGGCCTCAATATTGCTGAAGCCACAGCAAGACCACGCATTCACCATCAATGGCTGCCCGACCGGCTCACTGTGGAACCGCATATGTCGCCCGACACGGTGCGGTTGCTCGAAAAGAAAGGCCATAACCTGCGGACAGGCCGTGTGCTGGGTGCGACCGAAACGATAGAAATTCGTGATGGTGTATTCTTCGGCGCGGCAGACGGGCGTCGGCCCGCGGCGCGCGCTGTAGGCGTTGATTAAGCCGTTTTGTGCGCGCGTCCTGCGAGGGCAATCGCTTTGGCGAACACCGCTTCAAACATGGATTCGGTCAGGCGTTTGGTATTCACGTTATAGCGCGAGCAATGATAGCTATCGAGCAAGATGTATTGGCCAAAGCTGTGCATTGCGGCGTGCCCAAAAGGCGCCTTTGATAGGCGCTGGCCAAGCGCGCGCACGGTCGCATCATGGGCGACCTTACCCAGGCACAAGATGACTTTAAGCTGGCTCAGCTGCGCGATAGCCGCCGATAAATAGGGCGCGCAGTTGTAAACCTCTTCAAGCAGCGGCTTATTCTCAGGCGGCAGGCAGCGGACCGCATTCGTGATGAGCACGCCATCAAGCGCCAGCTCGGTCAAAGCGTGGCTGGAATACGTGCCCTGGGCAAGGTTGAACTTGCCCAGCGTTTTAAACAGCAGCGCGCCGGATTGATCGCCCGTAAAGGGCCGTCCAGTGCGATTGGCGCCATGCATACCCGGCGCGAGCCCGACAATCAGCAGCCATGCGTCCAGGTCGCCATAACTGGGCACTGCCAGATTAAAACCGCCGGGGCAGTGTTTTTCCGCCTCAACTCTGAACTGAACCAACCGCGCACAGCGAGAACACGTGAAGTCGGGGTCAAACGCATGTTGACGCGGTTCAATTTTGCTCATTTGGTAACACCATAAAACAAAACTGCAGCGCCTGTGTCGGGCTCTTCACCTAATCTTCTTCTGGCGCTTTACGTGCGCTGTCATCAGCCCGCTCTTGCGCCATTGCTGGGGTCACCAGACCAGCAGAAATGACGTATTTAACGCCTTCTTCCACTGACATATCCAAATATGTCAGATCCGATTTTGGAACGAATAGCAAAAAACCCGATGTCGGGTTTGGAGTTGTGGGCAAAAACACGTTCACCATCTCATCATCGCAGCGTTTGGCAACTTCGCCTTTGGTCGGCGACGTTACGAACGCGATGGCGTAAAGACCGCGCCGCGGGTATTCGACGAGAACCACTTCTCGAAACGACATCGAGGATTGGCTGATAATGGTCTCAAAAATTTGTTTTAATGTGCCATATATCGTTCTAACCACCGGCAAATTATTCAAAATCCGCTCGCCAAGCCGCAGCAGCCCTCGGCCGAAAAAGTTCGCCGTGATCATACCGAGGAGCGTTAGAAATAGGATGACGACGATGACACCCAAGCCTGGCAAGCCGAATGGCAAATAGGTCTCGGGGTTATATTTCGCTGGGATAAGCGGCGTTATCCGGCGGTCCACAGCGACAACAAAGAGCCAGGTGAGATAAATCGTAATAGAAATCGGCGCTGCAACGACGATGCCGGTTAAAAAATAAGTTCGCAGGCGTGCGGACAGGCTCCGTTTAACGCGGGTTTCCCCGCCGGCGTTGTCCGATTGCGACGTGTCCTTAGCCAATGCTGTATATCCTTTCAGTCCTACACCCTTGCAGCACTAAGCCTTGCTTAAGGCAAGGTTATGAGTGAAAGGACTATTGGGCTAGAAGATAATTTGCTTTATGTACGTTAACACTTTGGAAGCAAATGCATAAGTTACCCTGATGAAAGTAAAAACCCTCAGCTGGTTTGGTGGTCTCATCGTTATTGCGCTGAGTGTGCTGTTGCTAACACTCTTTCAAACACTTGGACGAACGCAAAGCATTCCAAATGAGCCGCCGCAGGGTTCTGCGCGCTATGCTGCAGCCCTCCAAACATACAACGATGGCGATTATGGTGCGGCCTACGAGGCGTTTTTGGATTTGGCGCAAAAAGGGAACGTTGACGCAAAATCCATGTTGGGTGTTATGTTTTTTCAAGGCCATGGCGTCGTTTTGAACAAAGTGACAGCGGCCATTTGGTTTTATCAAGCCGCGCGGGCGGGGCGTCCTGCCGCACAATTGGTGCTTGGGCGGCTATACTTGGCTGGCGACGGGGTCGTGACAGACATCCAAGAAGCGGGGTTTTGGCTCAGCCTCGCTTATAACCGCGGAACCGAAGATGTGGCCGCGCAAGCAAAACAGGCGCTTGATACCGTGATGCCAAACTTATCGGAGGCAAACCGGACAGCCATTTTGAAACGCGTGGCACTGTGGCGACCGGTTATGCCCGACCGTGATACGCTTGGCGGCTAAGGTCTGGAGGACAGTGACGCAGTGCTAATCGCGTCAAAGTGTTTTTTCGAAAATGCCATACCGCTTGTAGATTTCGCCGCCGATCGAACTCAGCATATTGTTGATGCCAGGATTGTCCTCCAGGATCCACGAAAGTTCGCAATGGGTCATGCCATATTTCAACGTTTCGCGGCGGATTTTAGATATAATATAGATCGAAAGCATACCGCCAAGCCGTGTGTTTTGATGTGCCTTACGAACCCCAAGAAGCGGCGTGCGTGCGCGTGCAAAACGCTTACGCTTGAGGCGGTAGAGAAGCTTTGCCCAATTCAATGGAAATAGCTTTCCTTCTAAATCGTGAATAATGCTGTTGAGATCAGGCAGCGTGATCATAAACGCGATGGGTTCGCCTTTAAGATAGGCAAAGGCGCCAAGATCAGGCTGTAAAATCAGCGCAAGCGATTTGCCGAACCGTTCTGCCTCGCCATCTGTCATTGGTGTAAAGCCCCAATTATCCCGCCAGGCTTCATTAAAGATATCGAGCGCCAGTGCGATGTCGGCTTGCACGTTGCGTTTGTCAATAAAACGCACTTCAAGGTCGGGGTTTTTATCAACCCAGGCTTCCATTTTTAAAAATCGCGCGTCAAGCTCGGGTCTCACATCAAAGTCGTAAGCGTATAGTTCTTTGACTTTTTGATAGCCTTGCGCTTCTACAAGGGCGCGGTAGTAGGGGCGGCCGTGTGGCATAAGCATCACATTTGGTGTGTCAAAGCCATCAATGAGCAGGCCCACTTCTTCATTGATTGACGGGTTAAACGGGCCCAAAATCCGGGTCATTCCCTGGCCTTTAAGCCACGCTTCAGCAGCGCCAAGCAGCGCTGCTGAAGTTTCAGGATTGTCTTCGCATTCGAAATAGCCAAATTGGCCAGTCCCTTGGCCCATCGTCTCCGCCACCAGGCGGTCCACTTGGGCGCTTATTCGGCCAACCAGCGTGTCGCCGCGTTTCGCAATAAAGTAACGCGCGTTCGCGTGCGCGAGATATGGGCTCTTTGCTTTTAAAAACCCGGCAACTTCAAAGCGCAGGGGCGCAATCCACTCAGGTACATTTTCATAAATTTTGTAGGGAACGTCTAGAAACGCGGTATCAAAAGTCTGGGGCGTCGCTTCAACGATCGTGAGCCCCTGCGCCGCGTTGTATTGCGCCATATGTCCCCAAGCCTCACCGTATTCGTCCCTCTCGATACCGTAGCATCACAGGCACAGCGATGAAAGCTGCGCTTTATGCGGCTTCTTGGCTGCTGTTGCGCGACAACTTCTTACGCTCGCGATGGCTACGCGGACGCGATGGGTCTTCCGACACACCGCCCGACATATTGGCCACCCATGGATATTTCTCAGCGGCATCTTTAGTGTAACCGAGGTTGAAGACCGTTTCGCTCCGCTCGCGCTCTTTGGTTGCCTCGTAGTTGGTTCCCAACAACTTATCCCACATAAAGTTGGTAATACCAAAATTTCCAGTCTCGTCGTGAAAGTGATGCGCCATATGTTTGCGCTTCATTTCCTGCAAAAACTTATATTTCGGCTTGTATGCGAGATGCTGAATGCAGTGACAAAACTCATAAAAGCACGTTGTAAACAATCCGCCCGCGAGACCCGCTGCAGCGCCAGACACACCATTGATCAAATACCCCGCCGGCATGGTGATCAAGGCAATCGTTGGCAATGTCGTGTAGAGCGCGCCAAATAAGACTTCTAAATGATGCGGGTCTTGGTGGTGATCGTAATGAATGCGTTTCCACACTTTCGCTGTCAAGGAAGACTTAAAGAGGTATTTGCTGTGCAGGACCCAGCGGTGCAGTGAATACCACGCCAAAGGGTAAGCCAATACGCTGAATGCGACCGCTGTCATATCAAGCGTCAGCGATGTACTCGTGTTGATCGCCACAAACGTACTGATAACGCCAAGCAGCAGATAAGCTTGAATGGCGTAATATTGAAAATATGCAACGACAAGCTGCCTGAACGTCATGCGGTTCAAGTAGTGCGATTTATCTGACCAAAATCCGACTTTTAAAGCCATGTTCCGTTCCTTGCTGCGGCGCAACAGCGGTTAAGTCCTGCGCATATGCGCTTTTTCCCTTGGCCAAGCAAGGTTTGCTATGTCGCAGGTCAAATTATTACCGTTTATTCTTCCGTATAGAGCAAAACTGTCACACCCAGCAGAGCAAACAGCATAAATGGCGCCCAGGCGGATAACAGTGGCGGTACAGCGCCGAATTGGCCCATCGCCACCAACAGGTTGTCTGCCACAAAAAAAGCAAAGCCGAGCGCCATTCCAACCACAACGCGCACAAACAGTTGGCCGCCTCTTGAAGCCCCAAACGCGGCTAATGCGCCAAGCAGCGGCATTAAAATGCTGGACAGTGGTCCGGCAATTTTGTGCATCAGCGCCGCCTTAATCAAATCCGTCGGATAGCCTTCCGCATCAAGTTCCTGAACCGCTTCACGCAAATCGAAAAAACTGGTCTGTTCCGGCTTCACCGCCAATGCAATAAAACGTTCGGGCGGCAGCGATGTTGCCCATACGGCTGCATCCTTTTTTGTTGTGACTAGGTTTGGAAGGCTTGTGGTTTCAATTTCGTAAAGTTTCCACGTGGATCCATCAAAACTGGCAAAATCTGCTTTTGTGATCGATTTTAAAGTGCCTTTGTCATCGCGTTCAAAAAGCGTCAGCTTATCAATGACAAGGCGCGCGCCGCCGCGCGAAATACTGCCGATTTGGATCGCCGTTTGTCCGTCTTCAATCCACGACCGGGTCGCATTTGGCGCTTCGGCTGGCAGGTTAACGGCGTATTCGTTCTCTTTCCAATAGCTCAGCAAAGCGTTGGTGCGCACTAAAACCTGATCGTTGAACAGCATATGTGCCGCAGCGATGAGAAGTGTAATTGCAATCGCTGGCGCGATGATATGAAAGGCTGATAACCCCGCGCCTTTCATGACAATGATTTCTGAACTTTGGTTAAGCCCAGCCAGTACGGTGACGATCGATAGTAAGGCGGCAAATGGCGTGAATTGGGCAATCAGTTGTGGCACGCGCAGCGCCACATAGCGCAGCAGACTGGAGTAGGTGGCCCCTTCGGCTGCCAATATATCGTCAGACTGCCCCATTAAATCCAGCACCTGCAAAACCACGACAAGCCCGCAGAGAAAAATGAGGAACCGACTGAGCACCAGTTTGCCGATGTAGGTGCTCAGCGTGCGCGATGGCAGCACCCAGCGTCTTGAGCGTATAAAAATACTCATGCTGGTTTATGCTCGCGTTTTGTGAAGCGCCGGAGGAGCGTACCGATCGCTGCGGCGCTGCTTTCAAGCAATCTCAGTGGCTGGCCGCCCACCTGATATGTCGCCACCCAATAGAGCCGCGCACTGAGCAGCCCAAACAGCGCGTAGGGGAGCCAAATCGCCAGCAGCGGATGTGTTCCATTGTTGCGGATCAGCGCTTCGCCGAGTTCTAGAAATTCATTGTAAGCAATCAACAGCGCAAGGCCGGTAAATACGCCCACAGCGCTGGCCGATCGTTTGGGCGGCACGCCCATGGGCAGCGCCAGAAATGGCAGGATGAAAAGTGTCATAATATGCGCCATCCGGTAATTCAAATTACCGACGACGGCATTGCGAGATTCCGGATCCGAACTTCCTGATAGCAGCTCATCCACCATTTCAAACGTGGTTTTTTCCAACTCGCCAAACCCGCGATCCCTGAAGGCTTCGCTGCGCGGCAGGTTGATGGGCAGATCTTGGACATCAAAGCTCAAATATCGTGGTCCGCCACCAACCCGGTCAAATGTCGTCAACGTCCCGTCATACAGCCGAAACAGCATGCGGTCGGGGTCGTCCGTGGCAAAAAAAGCGCCGCTGTCGGCGGTTACGACCAGCTGCTCTGTGCTGGCGGACATCGATTGATGAGCGAAAATCTGATAGAGATTACGGCCTCCACCGCGCGATTCTTCGACCTTGATGGTCAGGGTGTCGCCCAATTCGACGAATTCTCCCACTTTTATGCTGGCGCCGAGCGCCCCGCTGCGCAGTTCATACCGCAATTCCTCGTATGCATAGCGGCTGACGGGCTGCACGAAGCCGTTCAAAAGGAAAGTGATACCTGCCAGCACGACGCTAAGGCCAATCGGCACACGCAGCAGTCTGAGATAGCCAACACCGACGGCATTGAGCGCATCAAGCTCACTTGATAATGCCAGCTTACGGATCGCTAAAATACAGCCAAGCAACAGCCCAATGGGAATCGCAAGGCCGAAATACTGGGCTGACAAATTGCCAAGCATACGCCAAACGACGGAAACCGGCCCACCTTCGGTGATCACAAAGTCAAACAGCTGCAACATTTTATCGAGCAGCAGCAACATTGCGGCAATGCCTAGGGTCACCAGCATCGGCGTCAATATTTGCCTCAAAAAATAGGAGTCGATGCGTTTCATGTGAGACGGTGCTGAGTTTTTTACGGTTGCGCGAGCAGTATCATTTATGACTAAACCTATCTAGACTAACAAGAAATCGCCACAATTGGTTTAAGTCGCATTCAGTTGGCGCTATTTAAAGCTGTGCACGGTGTTACAGCAGATTACGTTGGTTTTATGGTAAAAAATTCAATATTTCGCAGGGGTGTTGGCCTGTTTATCGCCAATATGGCGCTTTGCGGCGTCGCAATGGCGCAGGGCGAAAGCACGGCAGGTGATGCGCAGCAGATTGATCTGCCCCGCGTAAAATCTGTCGCCGGTGTCCCCGATGGCGCGTGCCATGATGCGCATGAAGGCCCTATGCTGCATTTGCAAGTGGATGGCCTGAAAAAACGGATCGGTCAGATGCGCATCGAACTCTATAGCGATGACCCAGACTTATTTTTGGAAGGCAAAGGCCAGATTTATCGCTACTTTACAGCCATTCCGAATCGCCGCGATGACATCATTTGCCTCACTGTTCCGGAGCCAGGCAATTATGGCTTACTGGTCATTCACGATATGGATAACGACGGTAGCCCGAACTTTTTTAGTGATGGTTTCGGTTTATCGACCAACCCACAGTTGCAGCTGCGCCGGCCACAACTCTCGGAAGCGTTGTTCCGGGTGGAAAGCGGTGTAACGGACATGCAAATTAAAGTCCTATATGCCACGGGCAATGCACAAACCAGGAGCCGGGGATCCAGGCGGCGATAAAGCCGGCAGCAGTTCTGCTTGGTAAAAAACCGCAGAAAATCTCCATTGCAAACGTAAGCAAGCCCTTGCCCATACTGCGAATGACGCCATAGTTTTAGCACAGGCGTTGGTGACTTGGGGCGCTGCTTTGGACGTTTCAGCTTTTTTATCACTACCGGCGACGGCGCCGCAGCGGCATATTGCGATCCTTGCTGGCCCAGTGCAGAGCGCGGCAACTCCGCCGCAGCCGTCACAGCCCTATCCTGGGGCGACACTGGTGCGGGCTGTAGATGTGACTGAAATTGCCGATGCTATGTTGATTGGTCTGCGCACCGCTCCGGCGGTGCTTGCCGTGCTTGGTGATGGGCCCTTCGCGCGGCACGTGATCAGCGTGATGCTCGCGCTGCAATCTGCCGATGTGTCTATTCCGCCGCTGCTCCTTTTATCGCCGCAAAGAGAGTCTGCTGCTGCTTTGAGCCTCGCGACCGCAGGGCCGGTCATGCCAATCCTGGAGACTGTAACCGGGCGTATTGAACGTGCATCATTGGCGACGATTACGTCTGCACTCTCACCGCTGGCAATCGATGTCCCTGGTGAGCCGCGCCAAGTTGGTTTGATCTTTGGGGCAGGGGCTTATGCATATGGCCTACACGGTAACTTTCATGGGCTGTTTAACCCCCTAGACCTCTTGCGGCTGCATCTTTGGCGACGGTTGGTAAGACCGAAGGGCGTAGCGGCTATCGCAGCCAGTACCGCGCAGCGTAAAGCTGAGCTATGCCGCGTTACCGTTGATAAGCATCCAGCGCTTTCAAAGTATCTTTATGGTGCGCTGATCAGTAGCCTGCCGCTACCCCTGCTGCGTGACAAGCACATAGGTGACAATACACCGCTCGGTTTTCTTGGGGTTGAACGCACGCATAAAGCACGGCGCGCCGCACTGCGGTCTTTCCGCGGCCGGCTTGACCGAAGTACGTTTGAGCATGGTGTTCACTTGACGCGCGGCCAGACGATGAGCATGCGTCTATCCGGACCCTACAGCCTTGACGGAGATAAGGTCAAATCATCCGGTACGCTGAGCGTTTCGGCAACACCGCCGCTTGATATGATCGACCTTAGGGCCGTCTAGGCGGTCCTGGTAAAGCCTACTCAGCGGCCTGTTGCGAGCCGAGCGTAAAGCCGCAGTCATTAGCGGCGGCTGCAAAGCGTTCTAAGATGGTATCAACTTGAGCTTTCGTATGGCTTGCGCACAAGGATAGACGCAGCAGGAACGTGCCAATTGGCGTTGCGGGTGGGCGCGCCATGTTCACATAAACACCGCGCCTGAGTAGCGCGTCCCACATACGCGCCGTGGTCAGCTGATCGGGCATCAAAACTGCAATTATCGCACTTTGTGGCTCGTCGGTTGCAATTTCAAAACCAAGCTCACGCAGGCCGCCGTGAAGGCGCCGCGAATTCTCCCATAAATGCGCTCGGCGGTCCGCATCATCCTTGAGTAAGCGAATAGACTTTTCCGCCGACGCAACAACGGATGGCGGCAAGGACGCTGTAAACATATAAGGTCGGCAGACCACGCGCAGGACTTCAAATTTGGGATGGTTTGAAACCGCAAAACCCCCAACCGTACCGACACTTTTTGAGAAGGTGCCAATGATGAAATCGACATCATCTTCAACGCCTGCAGCTTCGGTTACGCCGCGACCGTTTTCACCAATAAAGCCCATGGCATGCGCTTCATCAACGAGCACCATTGCGCCGCCGGCTTTGGCGACCTTAACCAGCTCTTTCAGCGGAGCAACATCGCCCAACATGGAATAAACGCCTTCCAGTACGACCAGTTTGCCAGCATCTTCCGGCAAGCGCCGCAAGCGTTTTTCCAAGTCGGCTGGGTCGTTATGGCGAAAGCGCACAATATCGGCATTGCCCATCGCGCAGCCGTCGTAGATGCTCGCATGGCTATCGGCATCAATAATAATGTAGTCGCCGCGTGCGGTGAGAGTTGAGCAAAGGCCGAGATTGGCCAGATAGCCGGTGGAAAAAACAATCGCGTGGTCCATTGCATAGAAGTCACGAAGGGCATTTTCGACGGCGATATGACTTGAGTAGGTGCCGTTTAGGACGCGGCTGCCTGTGGTGCCGGTGCCGGCCGTCTCTAGCGCCGTTTTCGCTGCCTCGATCACTTCAGCGTTAAAGGTCATTCCCATATAGTTGTATGTGCCAACCAAAATGGTCTCACGCCCATCGATGATGGCTTCAGTCTCAGAGACCACTTGGTCCATGGTCACTTTGAAAGGGTCATTGATGCCGTGGTCAACGAGCAACCTACGTTCCTCGATCAGCGGGTCAAATTTTGACAATAAGTCCGTCATACTGCCTTTATTTCTCCAGGATTTTGCTGACTGCCGCAGCGACCTGATCAATCGTTTCTAAGTCCGGCAACATATTCAATGGTAGAATAATATCAAACTCATCTTCAATAGCTGCCACTAAATCCATCACGGTCAGGGAGTCAAATTCCAGGTCCTGGGCAAAGGTTATGTCTGGTTTAAGGTCTACACCCTTTGTGTTGAGCGGTGCAATCAGACTAAACAACGTGCTGAGGATATCTTCGTGCGACGGTTTTGACATGCGCTGGACCCTCTAACCTTATGTCTGCATTGCGCAAATCCCGCACCGCAGGGTATTCGCGCTCATTGGGTAACTAGATCACTTGGCTCTATCTGCAAATAACGGGTTTGGCTAGTGGCGATTCAAAAATGCGCCTGCGCCGTGTGTTAGCTCGCCGCAGCGAGCGGCACAATCCCGCCAGAAATAAACCGGTCACGGGCTTTGGAGCGACTGAGTTTACCTGATGATGTGCGCGGGAGCGTCCGCGGCGGTACAAGCTCCACCTGCACAGCAATGCCGGTTGTCGATTGCACCTGGCGTTTAACATCTGCGCGCAAGCGCTCTTGGCTTTCCACATCAGACTGCCGGCAGTGCACCAGCACGGCTGGCACTTCCTCGCCACGCTCGTTGGTTATCGAAATCGCCGCGATATCGCCATTGCGCAGGCCGGGCAATTGCTCAACCGCCCATTCTATATCCTGCGGCCAATGGTTACGGCCATTGACGATAATCATATCTTTAACGCGGCCCACCACATAGAGGCAGCCGTCCATCAAATACCCCATATCGCCGGTATCAAGCCACCCATCACTCGACAAGACGGCAGCCGTGCTGGCTTCATCATCAAAATACCCGCGCATGACCGACGGCCCGCGTACCACGATGCGGCCGATGTCTTTATCGCCCAGCGCGACGCCCTGTGCGTCTTGGATTTCAAC
>JBCCLR010000046.1:0-19878 GCA_039026755.1 Pseudomonadota bacterium
GAATAATTAAAGCCAATGCGCGGCGAAATATTGTCAAAATCACCATTGCCGGCGATGCCGGTGAGCGTGTCATAATCCCAGCGCAAGCCGAAGGTGAGGCTAAGGTCATCGCGCACTTGCACTCGGTCTTCGGCAAACACGCTATAGACCTGTTGGGTGCGGCCAAAGGCATTGGGCTGGGATTCAAAAACTGCGCTGAGCACCTGCGCATCTGACGGTAGGTCTGCGACGGTCAAATTAGTGCCGGCACTTGCCAGCGCGCTCAGCTCATCAGCACTGAGGCTGACTTGAAAATTACCGTTCACATTGCCGCCGCCGAATAGGTCAAATTCGGCCACGACGATATCGAGGCCTGCTTTAAAGCGGTGTTTGCCCCGCGTCCAAGTGGCCATGTGCTTGGTTTGATAGGTGCGTTCGGTGTTATCGAAGATGAAGCCTGGGTGGCCGATCGTGGCAACAGGCCGCGTTAAATCGCCACCCTCAAACAGGGTGACTTGCGGGCCTGGGCCATTGATCGGCTGGCCAAAATCCCAATCAAAACGGCTGTGCAGAAATGCGCCGGTATAATCAAAGTCGGTGCCGCTGTAATTCACGCTCAGTGCGATATTGGTAGACACGCGGTCTTGCACGCTGCCAGCGCTGGGGAACGTAGTGCCCCCATCCAGCCCGCCGCCTTGCCGCTCAAGCTCTATCTGCCCATGGTTGATGCGCAGCGCCGCGCGCCAGCGTTCATTAAAGATGTGGTCAATGCGCCCGGTAAGCAGCAGCTGTTCGTTTGTGCCAGGCAATGTGGCGGCGGTGCCAATCTCTGGAACGCTCAGCAGATTATCGGTCTCATCACGGATATACTCGACATTGAAAAAGAAGAAGGTTTTGTCGGTCTTGATGGGGCCTTTCAGGCTAAAAGCGCCTTGATAGCGCTCAAAGCTGTCTGACACTGGCGCCCCAAACAGGGAGGTGAGCGTGCCTTCAGCGGTTTCGGTGAGAAACCCGCCTGGCCGTGTGACAAACACAACTTCGCCGCCAAGGTCATTATCACCGCTCGGCGTGGTAACGTTTATGACGCCGTTGGCTGTGCGGCCAAATTCGACGGAATAAGAGCTGACCAGAACCGTCACGTCCTGTACCGCGCCAATTGGAAGCGCGAACTTTTGGCCGCCCAGGAAGTTTTCGTTATTGTCGAGCCCATCGATCATATAGTTGGTGTAAAGCGCATTCGCTCCGTTGATAGCCACAGACGGCGCTTCGCCAAAGAACCCGGTGGATTGCGTGACCCCAGGCAGGCGAAACAACAAACGCTCTAAGGACCGCGCTTCAACAGGGATGCGAGCAATCTCATCGGCTGTCAGGGTCGCTGACACCTCTGCGTTGGTGGTGTTGAGTGCAGTAATCGCTGGCCGTGCGCGCACATCTATGGTCTCAACATCACTGGTATCAACGGCGCTGGGACCGAGCACCAGTGTTAGCCCGCGGGTAAAATCAGAACGCAGATTAAACGGCGCACTTTGGGTTTGAGCGTTGTCATTGCTCGCCGATACAATCCAGCCACTTGCAGCGGGGAGCGCGCCGAAGCGAGCCCGGCCCTGCGCATCCGTTGGTTTTTCTAAAGTGATGCCCTGCCCTGGATTCGTCAGCCGCACCTGCGCTGCGATTGGATTGCCTTCAGCATCGAGGACCCTCACATCAAGCGCGGCTTGGCTCCAGGCGAGGCTCGGCCATGCGAAGGCACCGATTAATACGCACACCGCGCGCATCCACGTCATCGGCATTCCAATACTGTCCCCCACTGCATAATTTTTTTTTGCCTTGTGGCACATTGCATGCAGCGGAACAAAAGAAGTTTGCATCACAACCGCGTGAAGCCCTAAGGATGAAACATGGTTCGGCTGTCCTCAGCGCTGCTTGTCTTTGCACTGTGCTTGCTGCCTGCGCGCGCGTTTGCAGCGCAGGCGAAAGTTGCTGTGGCAAGCAATTTTAGCCAAACGTTGGTGACCATCGCCGACATTTTTAAACAGCAAACCGGCCATAGTCTTACACTTGTCAACGGGTCTACCGGTGCCTTGTTTGCGCAAATTCGCAGCGGCGCGCCCTATGACATCTATTTTGCGGCAGATGCTCTGCGTCCGCGCCAGCTGGAAGACGCCGGGCTCGGCTATCACCGAATGACATACGCTATCGGCAGGGTCGTGCTCTGGATGCCCAATCAAAAACTTAAGGCTGATGCGCTGAGCCAAGACATAGCGGCCCAGCTCGATGCCTTGAAGGGCCGCGTTGCACTGGCTCAGCCTAGGCTTGCGCCCTACGGAGCGGCGGCGCGCCAGGTCCTAGCGGATTGGCGCTTTGACGGCAGCCGGCTCGTCTATGGCCAAAATGTCGGCCAGACATACAGCTTTATTAACTCCGGCAATGCCGCTGCCGGTTTCATCGCAGCAGCGCAAATCGCCGGGCAAAACCGCCGGGATGTTTGGCCCGTGCCGCAAGCCCTGCACGCGCCCATCCGGCAAGACTTGGTGATATTGAACCCAGAAAATAAGGCCGCAGCCGCGCTGAGGACCTTTATGCAGTCGCCGCAGGTGGCGGCACTGCTTGAAGCACATGGCTATGACGCTGTGACTGGCGTGCAATAGTGCTTGGGCCAATTGGCTTAACCGCCTTGCTTGCCAGCGTGACGACGGCGCTGCTCATGGTGTTTGCGGTGCCATTTGCTTGGTGGCTCGCGCGCACACATAGCGTGTTTAAACCGATCCTTGAAGCGATTACGGCCATGCCGCTGGTGCTGCCCCCCACGGTGCTGGGGTTTTACCTATTGCTGCTGTTCAGCCCAGCAAATCCGCTTGGCAGCGCTTGGCTGACGCTCACCGGCGAGACGCTGAGCTTTTCATTCACTGGGCTGGTGATCGCATCGATGCTGTATAGCCTGCCCTTTGCCGTGCAGCCGCTACAAAGCGCCTTTGAACAGCTCGATGAAGCCGCGCTTGAGGCGGCCAGCAGCCTTGGTGCGGGCCCAATGGATCGTTTGTTTTCGCTTGCCCTGCCCATGGCCAGGCGCGGCGTGATGACGGCGGCCATTCTCACCTTTGCCCATACCGTGGGGGAATTTGGCGTCGTTTTGATGGTTGGCGGTAACATTCCCGGCGAAACCCGGGTCATATCCATTGCTATTTATGAGCATGTGGAGACCCTGCGCTATGCTGAGGCGCATCAGCTGTCTGGGCTGATGCTGGTGTTTAGCTTTGTGGTGCTGATGAGTGTTTATGCACTGGGGCGCAAGGCAGCTGTGCGTGCTTGAGGTCCAGCTCTCACTGCCGATGCGCGGCGCAGCGCTGGCCGTTGCCGAGTGCTTTACGCTTGCTGGTGAGACCATCGCTATTTTTGGCCCGTCTGGCGTCGGTAAAACGCGGTTTTTAAGGTCCCTAGCGGGGCTTGATGCGCGCGATGCCGGGCGCGCTGCAGGCACCATTCGATATGACCGCAACCTGCTGCTCGACAGTGCACATGGTGTCTATGTGCCCGCCTATAAGCGGGCAATTGCCTATGCCGCCCAGCGCCCGGCTTTGTTTGCGCATCTGAGCGTGGCAGAGAATATCGCCTTTGCCGCCAAGCGCAGCTTTCCCGGCGCACCGCAGATGGATGACGTTATTGCACTTTTGGGTTTAGCGCCGCTGCTCAAACAGCGGCCAGACACACTCTCGGGCGGTGAGCAGCAGCGCGTTGCTTTGGCACGCGCGGCAGTGCAAGGCGCGCCACTTTTGCTGCTTGATGAGCCGATGGCTGCGCTTGATCGCCCGGCCAAGCTGGCTATGATGGAGGCTATAGAGACGCTGCAAAGCGCGTTCGGTATATCGATACTGCTGGTCAGCCACGCGCTTGAAGATGTGCTCCGCCTGGCCAGCCATAGCCTGATTTTATCGGCGGGCGGATGCCTTGCTTATGGTCCAACGCTTGAGGTATTTGAGCGCATTGATCAAAGCCAGGCGCTCGGCCAGTTCGATGTTGGCAGCATCTTCGCCGCGACGGTCAGCGCCCATGACACGGCGCTCTATCTCACGCAGCTTGAGGTGTGTGGAGTAACGCTGTCCATGCCGCTGCTTGAGCGCATCGCGTTGGGCAGCAGCGTGCGGCTGCGGGTGCGCGCACGTGATGTGGCCATTGCCCGCGCGCGGCCCAAGGGCCTGAGTATCCGCAACATCGTGCCTGCAACTGTTATGAAAATTCAGCAGTCAAGCGACAGCGCGTTTGTCGATGTAACACTTCAGTTTGCCGGGCAAACCCTGTTGGCACGCATGACCCGCGCTGCGCTGCAGGAGCTGGCGTTAAGCGTCGGCGATGACGTGTTTGCACTGATTAAATCCGTCAGCTTTGATCGGCGGATGTTTTAGCGTCGCGCCGCGCCAGCTGGACCAGGCGGGGGCGCAGCTCCTTTGCGGATTTGAGCGGCGGGTCAAACCACAGCCGCGCAACATCATCACCATTGACCAGGTCAAACCCTTCCACATCCATGCTTGCCAGCCGCCATGGCCCGGGCTCGCGGCCAAGCAAACCAACGGCGTAATGCGCAATCGCATCGAGATGATCATCATTCATATGCGCAACAGCGCCCGCTTCCATGGCGGTAAGGTCTGCATCATCGGCGGTTTTTAAGTCCTGCGCCGTCATCTCATAGGCTTTGGCATAGCCGCCATAATAGTCAGCGCGCTCTGGGCAAATGCGCCAAAAGGCAAAGTCGGCAAAGTCGGCATAAAGCGCGGCTTTGGGTTGGCGCATTAAAAACCGGCTGCGCGCCAAGCCGCGGGCCTCGCCGTCAAGTTTAATGGCATGGCCAGACAGTGCCAGCCGCGGGTGCGCTAGGGGGTCGCCTTTGCCGGGCACCCCGATGAGGAGCGAGCAGCGCGCATCTGCTTCGAGCGCTGCAAAATGCGGCGCCAGCTGAGAGATCAGGAAAATCGGCGATCCATCGGGCTCAGTCGCAAGGGAGATACGGCTGACAATCGGCGCGCCGCTGCTTGGGTCTAACGCGGCCAGCGCGCCGTACCGGGCTGTGCGCAGCAGCGTTTTTGCAGCGCGTATCGCTGCCTTATCCACGGGCTGGTGTGTCTCTGTCATGGCACCAGTATAAGCATCCACACGATTTCGGTAAGCTGCGTTCTCAGCTTATTCTATTCCAATTACAGGCTGGCGAGCCGGACAATGACATAGCCCGCCGCCCCTATGTGCGACAGCGTAATCAACACAGATACGCTATGCAGCACTTTAAACCGCGTTTTTGCGCCAGCATCTGTTGCCGCATTAACAGCTGGCATAACGATTTGCCGAGATATGACTGTGGTGACGGCAATGATCGCCAGGATCACACTTGATCGCACGTCAAACATCGCCGCTATTCCTGCGGCAATGCCCGATGTGGCAATTACGAAGATATAGAAATGCGGAAACGCCCTGCGAATGAGTGGGCCGGATGTGCCGCTTGGCAGGGCAGTCACGACGAAAGGCGCAAAGGCAAAGGAATACAGCACCGTGCCGCCAAACATCAGCGCGGTGATCAAAAGAGCTGCAGGTATCATGATGTCTGCTCCGGTTTTCTAGCGATCCCCATATAGATAAGGCTGCGCATGGGCACAGGCCCAAAGATCATATCTGCGCGCGCGTTTATGCCGCGCGGCCCCAGGCCGGTGGTTGGGCCGGGGATGAGGCCAGCGGCAAGCAGTTCTGCTTTGAGCTCTTTTGGTTTGATAAACATGGCTGGGTCGTGCGTGCCTTTGGGCAGCAAACCTAAGATGTCTTCAGCCACCGTGATTACGCCAAAGTGCGCGATGGGGTTGCGGTTGATGGTATCAAACAGGAACAGCCCGCCTGGTTTTAGGCTGCGCGCGATTTCACCAATAACCTGCGTCAAATCTGAGACGTGTTCTAACACATCGACACAGACAACTGCGTCAAATGCCGCGTCGGCATAAGGCAAGTGTTCACCCACGCCGACATCATAGCGAATGTCGTGGCCCATGTTGGTCGCCCGCGCTCTTGCAGCGTCGATTGCTTTTTCAGCGGGATCAATTCCAGTGACGTGCGCACCGCACTCATGCAAGGCTTCAGCCATGAAACCGCCGGCGCAGCCGAGGTCGAGCACGGTCTTGCCCTGCCAATCGATGTGCTGGTTAAACCAGCGCAACCGGCCCGGCACCAGGTTTTTAAGCGTGCGGATCCAGCGGACGTCATCGGACCACCAGTCGTCCGCGACATCGTCATATATGCCAAGGTTATTGCGCTTGATGCTTGCCATCAGATCGGTCTTTGGTAAGGGCTGGTATGGCGTAGGGCACGCTGTCTTTATATTTTAAAAAGCGTGCGCCATAGCGCTGCTGAAGCCGCCGTTCTTTTAAGATGGGCGCGATGAGACAGTAGGCGGTGAGCATAATTGCCAGGGCAAGCTGATCCGGCGTCCATATGGGCACGGTCCACAATGTTAGTGCAAACGCGACATATATTGGCTGGCGGATGACGCGAAATAGCCCCGTATGCGGCATATCAGGGTAGCGCGGCTTAATCTTCTGCAGGAGCGATAGCCAGCCAAGTGCGCCTGATTGCACATCCATGCCAGCATCATAGGTCGCCTTAATCAGCAGCAGCCAGGCGAATGCGTATGCGGTAAGGCACAGCGTCAGCATCGTGCCTTCCGCACGCCACCAGACAATGCCGCTGGGCGTCCAGCATGCAAACAACAAAAGCAGCTGCAGCGAGGCTATGATGGCATATGTCGTGGTGCTGAGGGTTGCCCCATGCCCGCCCGGTGCAAGCTTTGCCAGAACGCGCCCACCGCGCTGCGTGAGCAACAGTGAATGCATGAGTGGGAATTGCACAATGAGCGCGAAATTAGCTGCGCCGGCATACGGCCACGGTACCGCGCCGAGGCTGCGGCTCATGCCGAAATACATGGCCACCATCATGGCGATGACAGCGGCGGTAAAAAGCGTATGAACCGTGATGCCAAGGATTAGCGCGAGTATAATGCGGACAATGCCAGGTGGCGGGCTGAAAGCGCCCAGAACGAGTGTCATGAGGCGCTCAAAATGCGGGTCATGTTTCATTTTTCCGCGGCCTGGGGCGCAGATGTTGCCGGTTTGGCCCCCAGTTTTGCGGCAATCCAAGAGAGCGCGGGGCGGATTGGCAAAAACATCCGATAAGCGCCTTCGAGTAGGCTCGGTACGCCAGGAAAGCGCGCAAGGCGTGCCGCCCAGCGCCAACCAGGCAAGGTCGCCCAGACCGCGATGAAGGCACGTGCGCCTGACAACAGCGTTCCGTCGGCTTGGCGCACATGGAAGCGCTGCATCGCCGCGTCCGGCGCCAAGTCTGCGCCCAATTCGGCATTTCTTTGCGACACATCGATAAAACACAGAGCCTCGCTGCCTTTGCGTGTCGCATAATGGCCAATTTCTGCAGTACACAAGGGGCAAGAGCCGTCATAGTAGACGGTTGCGGAATGTTTCTGTGGGTCTGGCATAAGTACCGCGCGATACTACCTCTTTGTCGTCGTTGTTGTATTCGCACAGCTTTGGGCTTTGGACTGGTTTCGCGTCAATCCGCCGCTATGCCCATACCTTTGCGGTCATGGCATAGCCTTGGCACAGTTAAATGAATGTATGCCTAGGTGCAGGTTTTGCAGCTTTTATCGCGGCGCAGGTTGACTGTCCGGGTTTGCCCGCCAAGGCCATCAAACAGCAAAAGTTTGCCAGTCAATGGCGCGCCTGCCCCGGTCACCAGCTTAATGACTTCAAGCGCCGCCCAGCTGCCAAGCACGCCGGTCAGCGCGCCGATCACACCGTCGTCGGCGCAGGTGCCGCCGTCTTGTGGCGGCGCGTGCGGCACCAGGCAGCGATAGCACGGCATATCAGGCAGGTGGGAGGCAAACACGCTGAGCTGCCCATCAAAGCGGCCCACCGCAGCACTTACCAGCGGGATTTTAAGCTGGTGGCACATATCGCCAACGATCAGCCGCGTGTCAAAATTATCGCAGCCATCGAGCACGATGTCATAGCCGGTCAATACAGTTTCAACATTGCTCAAATCGAGCCGAAGCGGGTGTGTTTCGACCGTGCTGTCGGGGTTAATATGCCCGAGCGCGGTTTTTGCGCGGCTGACTTTTTCAGCCCCAATATCAGTGGTTTGATAGAGCACTTGGCGCTGCAGATTTGACAACGATACGGTATCATCATCGACAATGCCAAGCGTGCCCACACCGGCGGCGGCGAGATACATCAGCGCCGGGGCGCCAATGCCGCCCGCTCCTATCACCAGCACTTTCGCTTCGAGGAGCTTTTTCTGGCCTACTCCGCCAATGTCATGCAGCACGATATGCCGTGCGTAGCGCTCAAGCTGGGTATCGGTCAGCGCGGTCATAGGCCGGTTGACCCGAAGCCGCTGTCAGAGCGCTGTGTCTTCGTAAGCACGTCCTCTTCGCGCCACGCGATATGTTTAACCTCGGAAATCACTAGCTGCGCAATGCGTAAACCGCGCGTGACAGTAAAGGCTGCCTCGCCATGGTTGATCAGCAGCACGCCAACCTCGCCGCGATAGTCCGCATCAATGGTGCCCGGCGCGTTTAAGACTGTAACCCCATGTTTTAAAGCTAGGCCAGAACGCGGCCGCACTTGCGCTTCCAAACCGGCTGGCAGCGCAAGTGCAATACCGGTGGGCACCAGCGTGCGCTGACCGGGGCGAAGCACGACATCGGCGTCAATGGCCGCGCGCAAATCCATACCGGCGCTGCCGGCGGTTTCATAGCGCGGCAGGTCAAGCCCGGTGCCGCCCGGCAAACGCGTAACGGGGACGTCCATTTATGACGTAAGCGCTGCCGCGATTTTATCGGCTAGCCGCATTGCAACGGCCTGTTTGGGCATGTCCGGCCATGTTTCACTGCCCGCCCCAGTAATCACATGCACCTGATTGCGCTTGCCCCCCATGACGCCCCCAACCACGCCGGACTTTGGCGAAACATCATTGGCAACAATCCAGTCGCAGCCCTTGCGGGCCCGTTTTTGTGTTGCATATTCGATGACGTTGCAGGTTTCTGCGGCAAAGCCGACGACGAGTTTTGGGCGCCGATTAGAGGGCTTAGACAATCCAGCCAGAATATCCGGGTTTTCCACCAGCGACAGCGCGCTCATCGGCCCATCTGATTTTTTCATTTTTTCGCCTTGCTGCTGATTGCTGCGCCAATCGGCAACAGCGGCAACGCACACCGCCACATCAGCAGGCAGGGCCTTTTCGCACGCGGCCTGCATTTCAAGCGCGGTTTCAACCTGCACGGTTTCAACACCGCGCGGCGGCTCCAATTGCGTGGGGCCTGAGACGAGGACGGTGTGCGCGCCCAGGTTTGAGAGAGCCGATGCAATCGCATAGCCTTGCCGGCCGGAGGAACGGTTGGCGATATAGCGCACTGGGTCAATGGGCTCATGCGTCGGGCCAGCTGTTACCAAAGCGCGGCGCCCGGCCAAGGGTTTTGCAGCCGGGCTGAGAAATGCAGCAACGGCATCAACAATGTCGGTCACCTCGGCAAGCCGCCCCGTGCCAACTTCGCCGCAGGCAAGTTCACCGGCACTGGGGGCGATAAAGCCAATACCATCGGCCTTGAGCTGCGCCATGTTGCGCTGAGTGGCGGCATGCTCCCACATGCGTGTGTTCATAGACGGTGCCATCAGCACGGGTTTGTCGGTGGCGAGCAACACCGTCGAGGCTAAGTCGCCCGCTAACCCATTGGCCGCCTTGGCCATCAGGTCGGCGGTTGCTGGCGCAACCAGAACAACGTCGGCCTCGCGCGACAACCGGATGTGGCCCATCTCGCTTTCGTCTTTTAAATCGAACAGGCTGCTGAAGACCTGGTTTTCAGACAGGGCGGCAACGCTCAAGGGGGTGATAAATTCCGCGCCGCCACTGGTCAGTACGCAGCGCACATCCGCGCGGCGCTCGCGCAGGCGGCGGATCACGTCGAGCGCTTTATAGGCGGCGATGCCGCCGCCGATGATCAGGAGTACGCGCTTATCCTGCAGCATAATGGGCCTTTACGTGATGATCGCGACCACTGCGATGATACCAAACAGCAGCCAATAAATGCCAGGAACTTTATACCGTGCTTCTTGGGCGGTTTTTTCTGCGGCAATTTCAGTGTTTTCGAGACCTTTGGCAATACGCTCAAGCTGGCTTGGCATCGCTTTTAGGGCGTCATAGACCTCTAAAAAAGCATCTGCAGCTTGCACTTCAGGAGCCAAATTACGTTTTGCCCAATCTTCTAGCACCGGCCGTGCGGTCTCCCACATATTTAGGTCTGGGTTCAGGCTATAGGCCAGCCCTTCGACCATCACCATGGTCTTTTGCAGCATGATCAGCTGCGGCTGTGTGCGCATGGAGTAGCGCTCGGTTGTAGCAAGCAGCTGCGTGAGCAGTTTGGCAACCGAGATGCTGTGCAGCGGTTTGCCGGTAATCGGCTCGCCAATGGCGCGCAAGGCGCTTGCAAAGTCTTCCAGCGGCTGGTCCGCATCAATATAGCCGGCTTCAAAATGCAGTTTTGCAATGCCGCGATAGTCGCGTTTCAAAAAGCCGTATAAAATCAATGCTAAGGTGCGCCGCGAGGCCATATCAAGTCGGCCCATGATACCAAAATCAAGCGCGTTGATGGTGCCATCCGCGCTGATCAGCAAGTTGCCCTGGTGGCAGTCGGCATGGAAAAAGCCTTGGTCCATGGCCTGCCGTAGGAACACTTGCACAATCCGGCGCGATATCTGTGCCGGGTCATGGCCTGCCGCGCGCAGTTGGACGGCGCTTGCTGGTTTTATGCCCTCAACCCATTCGAGCGTCAGCACTGTACGGCCGGAGCGCTGCCAATCCACCTGTGGCACCTTGTAACCCTGTTGGCGCGCCATGGTATCTGCAAGTTCGCTGGCGTGGGAGGCTTCAAGGCGCAAATCAAGCTCATCAGCGACCGAGCGCTGCAGCGTGCGAACCACGGCGCGTGGGCGCAGGCGGCGCGCACGCGGCACCCAGCGATGCAGTTGCCCCGCCGCCCAAGCAAAGGTCTCTAAATCGCGGCTAAAAACCTCCGCTATGCCAGGCCGCAGGACTTTGACGGCAACCGTTTGGCCATCTGGGGTGGTGGCCTTGTGGACCTGCGCGACTGACGCGCTGGCAATTGGGGTTTCATCAAATTGGGCGAACAGCGCAGTGAGTGGAAGGCTAAATTCGTCTTCGATTGCCGCAACGGCGTACGCGCCGTCAAACGCTACGACAGCATCTTGCAGTTTTGCCAAATCCGCAGCAACAGGCGCACTGATGGCATCGGGCCGTGTGGTGAGCGCTTGGCCGAGCTTTATGAACGCTGGTCCGAGTGTTTCAAGCGCCAACGCGAGCCGCGCGCCGAGCGATTTTTCTAAGATGTCTGGATTGCGCCGCGCGCTGACGTGGATAATCCAGCGTGCCACGCGTAAAAACCAAGGCAGGCTGCCACGCGTGGTTAACGGGTAAATGAGGTCATGCTGCGCAAAACAGCGGCCGACACTCCAGAGCCGCCAGATATGCCGCAGTGGCCCCCACATCAGGCCTTGATCCTAGATTTTCCAGCCACTGTGGATGGCAACGATGCCGCCGCTCAAGGTCTGCACGGCGGTGTTGGCAAATCCAGCGGCTTCGATCATGGCCTTGAATTTCGAGCGGCTCGGGAAGGTACGGATCGATTCCACCAGATACTGATAGGATGCCGCATCGCCAGCTATACGTTCACCCATACGCGGAATCACGTTAAAAGAATAAGCCTCATAAATTGGCTGCAGCGCTGGCAACACGGGTGAAGTAAATTCCAGGCAATAAAAACGGCCGCCGCGCTTAAGCACACGGTAGGCTTCAGCCAGGGCGTTTTCGATGTGAGTGACGTTGCGAATGCCGAATGCAATAGAATAGGCATCGAATTGGCCCGTCGGCAGCTCGAGTGCTTCAGCGTCGCCCTCAAGCCAGATAAAGCCGGTCCGCTCTGCTGATTCGGCCCTGCGCCGTCCTTCGGCGAGCATATCCGCATTGATATCAAGCACAGTGATATCTGCCTCGCCGCCGCGCTTTTCCACGCGGTCCTGGAGCCGAAAGGCAATGTCTCCTGTGCCGCCAGCGACATCTAAAAATGTTTCAGCATGGCGCGGGTTTATCAACGATACAAACCGGTTTTTCCAAGCCCGGTGCAAGCCAAAGCTCATGGCATCGTTCATCCGGTCATAGTCTTGCGCCACCGACGAGAACACGCCGTGCACCCGGCTCTGTTTGTCTTCCGCCGCAATATCTTCAAACCCAAAATTGACGGTTTGGCCAGCATCAGGTGCAAGATCAGCCATAGGGGGATTTCCTTTTATTCCGAGAGCGCTTAGGTACAGCGATCATGCCAGAATTACCAGAAGTAGAGACCGTGTGCCGCGGGTTAAGTGCCGCGATCAAGGGCAAAACCATCACCAAGGCCGTGCTGCGCCGGCCTGATATGCGCTTTCCGTTTCCAGAAGCTTTGCAGCCGAGCCTGCAAAATGCGCGTGTTGTCAGCGTATTACGGCGCGCGAAATATGGTCTTATTGCGCTGAGCAATAACAAAACGGCGATTTTTCATCTTGGGATGTCCGGCACCATGCGCATTGACGCCGATGCGGTGCAAGCTGAGGCGCAGCTCGGCCGCCATGACCACGTCTTCCTCATATTTGAGGACGGCACCAGCGTAACCTTCAATGACACGCGCCGATTCGGCTTTATGGACCTTGCCGACAGCGAGCGGCTGCATAAAAATCGATTTTTAAAGGGCCTGGGGGTCGAACCTTTGTCCAATCACTTTCACGCGGATTATCTTAACCAGGCCTTAGCCGGAAAGGTGACCCCCATGAAGGCGGCCTTGCTTGACCAGCGTATTGTCGCTGGCCTTGGCAATATCTATGTGTGCGAAGCGCTGTTTATGGCGGGTATATCGCCGCGCCGGCAGGCGCGAACTGTTCCTGGAAAACGCGCCGAGCGGCTTGTTCCTGCGATAAAAACCGTGCTTGAAAAGTCGATTGCTGCTGGCGGCTCGACGCTGCGCGATTATGCGCATGTGAACGGTGAACTGGGCTATTTTCAGCACGAATTTAACGCCTATGGAAGCGCCGGCGAGGCGTGCTCAAAACCGTGCTGCAGCGGCGTCATCAAGCGGATTGTTCAATCCGGTCGGTCGACATTTTACTGCGGCAAATGTCAGCACTAATTGCCGCCTAGCGTTCAAGACGGGTTTACAAACACGTCTGCGCGCATAGTGTGCGGCGCTTGAATTTTGTGCACGGCAACAATTTTGGATATGCGCCATGGCCTATGAAACCATTTTGCTCGACCGCGATGACAATGTCGCAATCATCACGCTTAATCGTCCCGAAGCACTCAACGCGTTATCGCGCCAATTGATGGATGATGTGACCCACGCCTTAAAAGCGCTGGATAGCGACGATGACATTGGCTGTATTGTTCTCACCGGTTCTGAAAAAGCGTTTGCTGCTGGGGCGGATATCAAAGAAATGGCCGATCAAAGCTTCTCGGATGTTTTGCTCAAGGATTTTATCACGCACAATTGGGAGGAGCCCACACGCACCCGCAAGCCCATCATCGCCGCGGTGAATGGCTATGCGCTTGGCGGTGGCTGCGAAGTGGCCATGATGTGCGATATGATTTTCGCTGGCGAGAACGCCAAATTTGGCCAGCCCGAAATCAAGCTTGGCGTTATCCCCGGTGCCGGCGGATCGCAGCGCTTGACCCGCGCGGTCGGCAAGTCCAAAGCCATGGATATGATCCTGACGGGCCGTAATATGGACGCTGAGGAGGCAGAACGCTCAGGCTTGGTCAGCCGTATCTTTCCAACGGAGGATTTGGTAGAGGAGAGCATTAAGGTTGCCAAAACCATTGCCAACCTGTCACGGCCTTCCGTATTGCTTGCCAAAGAAGCCGTTGACCGCAGCCAGGAAGTCCCACTCAGCGAGGGCGTGTTGTTTGAACGCCGGGTGTTCCATTCATTGTTTGGCACAGATGACCAAAGCGAAGGGATGGCCGCCTTTATTGAAAAACGCCACGCTGATTTTAAAAACCGGTAGTGCGTCAAGCTCGCTTATGCTCTGCAGCAGCGCTGCGCCGCCCGTTCCGGCCAAAGGTTTATATTGACCGGCACGCAGGACCGCATTATAGAGCCGCACGCTGTAGAAGCGCGCGCGGCTAGGCACACCGCTTCTCTAAATTTTTAGTCCAGATAGCGATGCGGTTACTCCGAGACATCTGATCTGGTGTAACGTATTGAAATGGAAAGAACTTATGGCCAATTCACCTCAGGCCCGCAAACGCATCCGCATGACGGCGCGCCGTACCCAAGTCAACACGCTTCGTCGTTCGCGGTTGCGGACGTTTTTGCGCAAAGTCGAAGATGCCATTGCCGCTGGCGAGAGCGCAAATGCGAAACAAGCATTGGCAGCCGTGCAGCCGGAATTAGCGCGCGCTGCGGTTAAAGGGATTATCCACAAAAATACCGCGGCACGTAAATTCTCGCGGCTGACGGCACGGGTAAAAGCTTTATCGTAGATTGATCAGTCTCGACTGCGCGCACGGGCCGAGTCTCTGCGCCAAATTAGAACAAAAAAAGAATGCCACCTGGTTCGACCGCATGGCATTCTTTTTTTTTCATTTTTTTTACATATCATACCGCTTTCAAAACGGCTTAAAAGACCCTTCAATTGCAATCCCTTGACTTGAGTCGAATGGTTAACGCCATGGGCGTCAAGCTTAAAGACGGCCTGTCGCGCACTTTTAGACCATTGCCATTTGGGCCACTTTCAGTATTGTCAGATCAATCAAAAACAAGACAAAAAAACTGACTTATCCTAGATTTTACTGCAGTAGTTTCAAGTATTTAGATTAATTCTTGATTTTCACTCCACTGCTTTTTGGATGTACGTTTCAGCTGTTTTTCTCAGCTGTCTTTGCCTTGTAAAACAAACGAGGGGGGAGGCGCCTTTGATGCTGGTTCAGGGCAGTAGGCGCCGCTCATCGCAACTGAGTGAGACGATGATATGGGTTACGCAGGGGGGTATGCAGGCGACGTATCGCCAATACAAACTTGGGATATGCTTCAAGCCGATGACACAGCGGTTTTGATTGATGTGCGGTCGGCGGCTGAATGGTCTTTTGTTGGCGTCCCGGATCTGACCCGTGTGGGCAAGCAATCTTTATTCATTGAATGGCAGAGCTTCCCATCCATGCAGCTGAACACGGATTTCGTTGCTCAAGTAACGACGAAGGTCGGTCAGGACAGCGCAGTGCTATGCCTTTGCCGGTCCGGCGCGCGCTCAGCCGCCGCCGCTGCAGCACTGACCGCGACAGGATTTAGTAAAGCCTACAACATTGCGTACGGGTTTGAAGGGGATATGAATAACGAGGGGCACAGAGGGACGACGAACGGCTGGAAAGCTGACGCGCTTCCTTGGCGGCAGAGCTAAGCAACAATTATAGGCAAATCCAGGCTCGCCGCATGGCTGGTGGGCGCGGCCTCGTATTTGCGTTTAGAAAGGTACGGATCAGTTAATGAGTGCGACAGACTTGGCCGCGGACTTTAGCCATGAGGCACATATCGATCCCACACAATGGGAAAAGTCACTTGATGAATTAAAATCAAAGCACGGTGAAAACACATATAAAGCCTGGCTCGCGCTGATGGAGCCGAAAAGCATGTCCGGTGACACACTGGAAATTGCGCTGCCCAACACGCTTCATATCAATTATATTCGGGCAAATCTGATGCAGTCCGTTAAAGGCTGCATCGCGGCAAACATCGCCGGCGTCCAGGATGTTCGGCTGGTGTTGCAATCTGGGCGGGTCCCTGTCAAAGCCAGGCCGCGCGATCATTTTCCGCCGCCGCGTGATCATGTCTCAAGTCCGCTGGACCCACGCTACACCTTTGAGAACTTCATGGTGGGCCGGCCCAACCAATTTTGCTATGCAGCGGCGCAGCGCGTTGCAGAGAATTTTCCGACTGAGTTTAACCCATTGTTTATCCACGGCGGTGTTGGCCTCGGCAAAACACATCTACTCCAAGCCATTGCGAGCCATGTAAAACAGCATCGGCCCGACGCGCGCGTGGTCTATTTATCTGCAGAACGCTTTGTCCATGCCTTCGTCACTTCGATCCAATCGGGCAAAATTGCGGAGTTTAAGCAAGCCCTTCGCGGCGCAGATTTGTTGCTTATCGATGATATCCAATTCATTGCGGGCAAAGAAAATTCGCAAGAAGAGTTCTTCCACACCTTTAACTTCCTTGCCGATGAGCGCCGACAGATGGTGTTCACTGGAGATTGCTCACCCGGCGATATGGCGCTTGAAGAGCGCATTCGCTCGCGGCTCAATTCCGGCTTGGTGGTCGATGTGCACCCGATGGATTACGAGTTGCGGCTGTCTATCTTGTTGTCAAAGTCGAAGATGTATCCAAAGCTCGACATCGGCGAGGATGTCTTGGCGTATCTGGCGCGCAACCTAACCACCAGTGTACGCGAACTTGAAGGCGCGCTGCTTAAAATTAACGCGCATGTAGATATCTCGCACCAAGATGTGACTGTGGATCTGGTGCGCGACCTCTTGCAAGACATGCTCCGCGGTGCATCGCGGCGCACCACGATGCGGGAAATTCAAACAATTACAGCAGATCACTACGGCCTCAAGCGGTCCGATTTGTTGTCTCGTCGTCGGGTGCAAAAAATCGTGCGGCCGCGTCAGGTGGCCATGTATATTTGCAAACTGATCACCACCAAATCACTGCCTGAAATTGCACGTGCCTTCGACGGGCGTGATCATACGACGGTCATGTATGCGGTCCGTAAGATTGAAGACCTGCGCAAAGAAGACGCGGAGATCGATGCGGATGTCGCGCTGCTCTTGCGCAAGCTGCAGGGCTAGCGCGCGCCGGTTCTAGAGCGGTTTAAGGTTTCTTTGAAGCGCCCTGACGGCTTAAGCACTCCAGTGGCCGCGTCGCTCGGCTTTGAATATACTATGCATGTCCTGCAGCCTCACTCCTAACCACTGGAGTGCTTAAGCCGTCAGGGCGCTTCAAAGAAACCTTAAACCGCTCTAGGCAGCGGCGTTTTCGCAGCATGCGAGTGCTGATTTTAAGGCATCCACGACGTCATCAATGGCGCTGAATGGGAGGTCTGGATAGAGCGGTAGACTGAGCGTCCCGCTGCCCCATTCTTCTGCAACCGGCGCCTGAAATGCATCCGCGGCAAACAGCGAGAGCTGTGTGAGCGCACGGTAGTTCACCGTGCAGCCGATGCCAAGCGTATTGATGTGCGCGATCACTTTATCGCGTATTTGGGGCGCAACCCAAATCGGGAATAGATGCTCAGCATGGCGCGCATTGGCTGCGACGACGGGCAAGCGAATAGGCAAGTTTTCAAGAGCTTTGCGATAGTGCTGTGCACGCTGGGCGCGCAGCTCTAAGCGGTCTAAGCAGGTGTCAATTTGCGGCTCAAGTAAGGCGGCTAAAATATCCGGCAAAGAGCCCTTCATGCCTGGCTCTTCAACATCCCAATGCTGGTAGTATTGATTCTTAAAGCGGTCACTGGCGCTGGCTGACATGCCATGTGCGCGAAACCGGCTGATTTTTTCAAACAGCGCGCCATGACGCGTGACAACCGCACCGCCTTCCCCACATGTCAGGTTTTTCGTGGCATAAAAAGAAAACAGCGCAGCATCAGACAGTGCGGCGGGCTGAACATCCTCACGGGCGCTTTCAAAGGCGTGCGCGCAATCTTCAATCAAATACAGACCATGACGATCAGCCAGCTGCCGCAGCGCCAGCATATCGCACATTTGACCATAGAGATGAACGCAGAAGATGGCTTTGGTGCGCGGGTTTATGGCCTCTTCAACCTGGGCAGCATCAAGCAATAACGTGTCCGGTTCAGCATCCACCAGCCGCACTCGCGCGCCACAAAGTAGCGGAATATTCGCCGTTGCGACAAACGTCATCGCTGGAACGATCACTTCATCGCCTGGGCCAATACCCAGCGCCTTAAACGTCGCGAATGCAGCTGTGGACCAGCTGC
Organism: Pseudomonadota bacterium; assembly: GCA_039026755.1. GTDB lineage: Bacteria > Pseudomonadota > Alphaproteobacteria > Sphingomonadales > CAKZYD01 > CAKZYD01. The sequence goes on from JBCCLR010000046.1 coordinate 18,111, forward strand.
TTGTCAAAGCACACTGGGCGCCGCCAAAGACTGTTCCGATGCGTGCTTCAACACGTTTGGCGACGTTGCCATAGGTTAGGTGGGGCGTGCGAATAACCTCAGCGGCGGCCTGCGCATGCGTATCATCCAAGCCATGTCTATAAAATGGAACGGTCATCGCTGCCGCGGCCTCGCCTATGGTGAACCGCTGTTAGACTAGGCGCGCGCGCTTTTATAAATGGTAAACAAGATTTTAAGCTGCACTTTTCAGAGCCGGTAAGAGTGTTAGATCGGCGCTATAAACCGTATCTTAAGTATGCGGCTTCATAGCTTATGCACCATAGCTGTTAAGGATAGAGAGCTCGTGACCAAGCGCTTGCTTATTACCGGCGGTGCCGGCTTTGTCGGGTCAAATTTCACCCGTTATATCATGCAAAAATATCCCGATTATGCCGTGTCGGTGCTGGATGCGATGACCTATGCCGGTTCCATCGATAATCTGCCGCCAGAGATGTTCTCGAACGATTACCCCGGCTACATGTTTTGGCAAGGGGATGTGCGCAATCCTGAAATTGTGAATGCACTGGTTGAGCAAAGCGATGTTGTTATCCACTTCGCCGCAGAAACCCACGTGACGCGGTCGATTTTCGACAACCGGCATTTCTTTGAAACCGATGTGCTTGGCACGCAAACCGTTGCCAACGCCGTGCAGCGGGCCGGCAAATCCATTGACCGGTTCATCCATATCTCCACCTCAGAGGTCTATGGGACGGCTGAGCGCAATGAGATTGATGAAGACCACCCGCTCAACCCCATGAGCCCTTATGCCAGCGCCAAATGCGGCGCAGACCGGCTCGTCTACAGCTATATGCAAACCTACGATATTCCCGCCGTCATCGTGCGGCCGTTTAATCTCTATGGTCCGCATCAGCATCTTGAAAAAGTGATCCCGCGCTTCATCACCTCAGTGTTGCGCGATGAGCCGCTCACCGTGCATGGCCAAGGTACGGCAGCGCGTGACTTTGTGTTTGTGAATGATTTGTGCCGGGCGCTTGATACGCTAATGCACGCCCCCTGCGCTCAGGTCTGCGGCGAGGTTTATAACGTGGCTACCGGCAAGCACCATTCGATCAATGATATTGCCGAAGCGGTCATTGAGGAATTGCATGCTGAGGGCGAGGCCGTGATTGAAAACGTCATTGAACGGCCCGGCCAGGTGGTGCGCCATACCGGATGCGCGCGTAAGATTACCGAACAACTGGGTTGGACGCCCCAGGTGAGCTGGCGCGAAGGGCTGCGCCGCACAATTCGTTGGTATCAAGACAATGAAGTGATATGGGACAAGCAGCTGTGGCTGCGTAAGGTGCCGCTTAATTACCGCGCTGGCGTGAAGGAGTATCACTAGGGCTGTATACACATTTCGCCCGGATTTGATCGCGGCGCGATGATTTTGTACGAGACGCTTCCAGACAGGCATTGAAAGCGGATTGACACGCCCCACCTCTAGCGTTCGCTACCACCGAAATTGGCGAAACGATAACCGCGTTTGATAGGCATGCTCCATGAAAGTCGCGCTGACCCACGTTACCCGTTATGCGTATGACCAGCCGGTCGAGCTCAGCCCACAGGTTGTGCGGCTGCGCCCCGCGCCTCATTCCCGCTCGAATGTGCAGTCTTATTCCCTCAAAGTGACGCCGGGCGAACATTTCCTCAATTGGCAACAGGACGCTTTTGCCAATTATCTTGCACGCATTGTGGTGCCAGAGAAAACCAAGACCTTCGAAGTGGC
>JBCCLR010000047.1:0-19708 GCA_039026755.1 Pseudomonadota bacterium
CCGCTGCCAATGTGGCTAAAGACATGGTCTCAATGGCGCTTATTTTCAAATACAGAGTGGTATTTTTTCGGCCTAAGAGGAGAAAATCAATAACGGCGGCTTCTTCGGCAGTGATGAGGGCCTGCGCATCGTTGCAGCCAGCAATATAGCGCGCTTGGTCCTCACCAAACCAAAACGCTGTATCGTTTGCCGCGATTGGCGATAGGTCCATGCCGCACGAGCCTGCAAGCGCCATGTGTGCCAGCGCCACAAGCAGCCCGCCGCCTGAAATGTCGTGCACTGTGCGCAATTGATTGGCGGTAATTTGCGTGCGGATAAAATCACCAACTTTGCGCTCCTCGGCGAGGTTAACCTGCGGCGGCGTGCCGTCCTCGCGGCCCACCACTTCACGCAAATATAGGCTCGCCCCAAGGTGCGTCCCTGGCTTGCCGATAAGCACCAAATCTTGGCCGGGCTTGGCTGCCAAATGCGCCCGCCGTGATGCATCTTTTAGAAGGCCGACAGCGCCGACCGCTGGTGTCGGCAAAATCGCCTGGCCATTGGTTTCGTTGTAGAGGGAGACGTTGCCGGACACGACTGGAAAGTCGAGCGCATGGCATGCTTCGCCCATGCCTTTAATGGCGGCAACAAACTGGCCCATGATGGCTGGTCGCTCCGGATTGCCGAAATTAAGACAATCAGTGATCGCCAACGGGGTTGCACCGACGGCTGTCAAATTGCGCCAGTTTTCCGCAACTGCTTGCTTGCCGCCTTCAAACGGATCGGCTTCGCAATAGCGCGGTGTGCAATCTGTGGTGATAGCAAGCGCCTTTGGCGTGCCGTGAATACGCACAATCCCGGCATCGCCGCCTGGCCGGCCAATGGTGTCACCCATCACCATGTGGTCATACTGCTCCCAAATCCAGCGTTTGGACGCAATATCCGGGCTTGTCATGAGCGTCTTCAGCGCATCAAGGGTGGAGCAGGGGGGCGCTACGGTTTCCAGCGGTGCGCGCGGCGTAGGCTGTACATGGGGACGATCATAAACCGGCGCATCATCGGCAAGGCTATCGAGGGGCATGTCCGCGACCTGTTCGCCTTCGAAAGTCAGCACCATCTGCCCAGTATCCGTGAGTTCGCCGATCACTGCGAAATCGAGCTGCCACTTCTCAAAGATTCCCCGTGCGAGCGCTTCCTTGCCGGGCTTGAGAACCATGAGCATACGCTCCTGGCTCTCTGATAACATCATCTCATAGGGCTGCATTGCCTCTTCACGGCACGGCACGGTTGATAGGTCGAGGTGAATGCCCACGCCGCCTTTCGAAGCCATTTCCACCGATGAGGAGGTTAGGCCTGCCGCGCCCATATCTTGGATCGCGACGATAGCGTCGGTGGCCATCAGTTCGAGGCACGCTTCGATCAGCAGTTTTTCTGTGAACGGGTCACCCACCTGCACCGTCGGCCGCTTTTCTTCCGCGTCTTCGGTGAATTCTGCGGAGGCCATTGTTGCGCCGTGAATGCCGTCGCGCCCGGTTTTAGAACCGACATAGACCACTGGATTGCCAATGCCCGCTGCTGCAGAGTAAAAAATCTTATCTTGGTCCGCTAGGCCCACGCACATGGCGTTAACCAGAATGTTCGCGTTATAGCGCGGATGGAAATTGGTCTCCCCGCCCACGGTCGGCACGCCCACGCAATTGCCATAGCCGCCGATGCCAGCCACAACGCCAGCGACCAGATGCCGGGTTTTGGGGTGGTCCGGACTGCCAAAGCGCAGCGCGTTCATATTTGCAATGGGCCGCGCGCCCATCGTGAACACATCGCGCATGATGCCGCCGACACCCGTCGCCGCGCCTTGATAAGGCTCGATGAAGCTGGGGTGGTTGTGGCTCTCCATCTTGAAAATCGCTGCCTGGCCATCGCCGATATCGACAACTCCGGCATTCTCGCCAGGGCCCTGGATCACCCAAGGGGCCTCGGTCGGCAGGGTTTTAAGGTGAATACGGCTGGATTTATAAGAACAATGCTCCGACCACATGACAGAATAGATGCCCAGTTCCAGCATATTAGGGTGCCGGCCAAGCGCGCCAACGATCCGGTCATATTCTTCGGTCGTAAGGCCGTGATCTTGCACGATATGCGCGTCAATGGCGTTCATGCAAAGACCCCCATGAGACCGGCGAAGAAGGCGGCGCCGTCGCTGCCGCCAAGATCATCGGCAATCAGCCGTTCGGGATGGGGCATCATGCCCAGCACGTTGCCGCGCTCATTTAAAATGCCAGCGATATCCCGTTGCGACCCATTGGGGTTCTCGGCATAGCGAAAAGCCACCCGATCTTCATCTTCAAGACGATCTAGGGTGTCGGCGTCTGCGAAATAATTACCATCATGATGCGCAACGGGATACCGCACAGAACCGCCTTTACGCAGCGCGCTTAAAAACGGCGAGGCTGTACTCGCGACCGTCAAATCCACGTCCTTGCAGATAAACTTCAGGTCGCGGTTGCGCATCAGCGCGCCAGGCAACAGGCCGCACTCTGTGAGCTGCTGGAAACCGTTGCAGATGCCAAGCGTCAGGCCGCCTCTATCCGCATGGTTGATTACCTCGCGCATGATTGGGGATTTTGCCGCCATGGCGCCGGCACGCAAATAGTCCCCATAAGAAAAACCGCCGGGTAGCGCGACCAAGTCCACATCGGGCAAGGCCGTCTCTTGATGCCAGGCCATAAATGGCTTTTGGCCTGCTGCGTGCTCAAGCGCGACGGCAAGATCACGGTCGCAATTAGAGCCGGGAAACACAATGACGGCGCATTTCATTCGCCGATAATCTCCACGGTGTAGTTTTCAATCACAGGATTGGCGAGTAGTTTCTTGCACATATCTTCTACGGCAGCTTTTGCTGCATCGGCAGGCTGATCCGCAATATCAAGCTCGATAAACTTACCTTGCCGGGCGCTTTGTACGCCGGTAAAGCCCAAGTCGCCGAGCGCGCCAGCGATGGCGCGGCCTTGTGGGTCGAGCACGCCTGGCTTTAAGGTTACGTGCACAGTGGCTTTCATGGACGCTCCTTGCTCTTTTTTTCGCGATGTTTGTTAAGATCGAGAATGGCCGGATTTGCCCCATCGTCTTCTTCGGCCATCAACCCAAGTCGCCGGGCAACAGTTTGATAGGCTTCAATTTCGCCCCCGAGGTCGCGCCGAAATCTGTCCTTATCGAGTTTTTCATCCGTTTCCATGTCCCACAGACGGCAATTGTCAGGGCTAATCTCATCGGCAAGCAAAATCCGCATCTGGTCGTCTTTATAGTGCCGGCCAAATTCCAGCTTAAAATCAACGAGACGGATGCCAATCGCTGCAAACATGCCGGACATAAAATCATTCACGCGCAGCGCCATGCCGGTCATGTCGTCCATCTCTTCAGGCCCGGCCCAGCCGAAACAGGCGATGTGCTCCTCCGTGACCAGTGGATCATTGAGGTCATCATTTTTATAGTAGGTTTCAAGGATGGTCCGCGGCAGAGGTGTGCCTTCTTCAAGGCCAAGCCGTTTTGCTATCGATCCGGCCGCGACATTGCGCACAACCACCTCAAGCGGAATAATCTCAACCCCATGCACCAACTGTTCGCGGCGGTTGAGGCGGCGGATAAAGTGATGCGGAATATTGAGCCGGCCAAGCGCGGTAAAGATATGCTCGCTAATCCGGTTATTGAGCGCGCCTTTCCCCAATAAGGTGGCCTTTTTTTGCGCGTTAAAAGCGGTCGCATCGTCTTTAAAATACTGCACTAGGGTGCCTGGCTCGGGCCCCTCATACAAAATTTTTGCTTTGCCTTCATAGATTTGTCGGCGGCGCGTCATGCATATTTATCCTAATGCCGGTGCCCTGTGAGGCGTTCTGACGCAGACCATAGACCAACACGGCTGGGCGCCACAACGCGATTATCACGGCAAATTCCGTTTCCCACAAATATCATGCTTGATTGAACTGCTCTGTGCCGTCAAACAGGAGGCGCGGCATACAAAGGAGTGGCTCACATGACATCAATGGACGACCGAGAACGCGCATTTGAAAGTAAGTTTGCGCATGATCAGGAGTTACAGTTCAAAACCGAAATGCGGCGCAACAAACTGCTTGCGTTGTGGGCTGCTGAACTTATGGGATTGTCTGAGGATGCTGCCCAGTCCTACGTGGGTGAAGTTGTTCGCTCAGACCTTGAAGAAGTTGGTGATGAGGATGTGTATCGCAAGCTGAAAAGTGACTTTGATGCCAAAGGTATCGACATAACGGAACACAAGCTACGCGCGACAATGGAAGAAAAGCTTGGTGAAGCGAAAAAGCAAGTGATGTCAGAAACCTGATCTTTAAGATCTCTCCGAGCGTTGCATCAGCACGGATAGAGCCGCCAGATTGGCGGGTGTGACAAGGCACGCAAACCCACAAAGCCATTGTGGGCGGTGCGCTGTTCCAAAAATGCCTTAGGTAATAATGTAGACGACAAAGATCACAATTAGGATGACAATCGCCGTGCCCCATTTGGTGGCTTTGATGAATCCATTATAGGTTTTCTCGTGCTCGCGGCTGTCCATCGCCATACCACTCCCCCTTTTTTTAACGGTCTGCTTAGCGCTTTTGCGTTTTAGCTGAGCGCAATGCTGCAGCGCAAGATTTTCTTGCTTGCACGCATTGACGTGCTTGTAAGGCCAGGACATAGTTAAATGTTGGTTCATAAATTTGACTTACTTTTTAGTAATACTTAGATGTATGTAAAGAAAGAGAGAGATATATGTATCAAACCTACAGCCATACGGGCTTAAAGCGCTTAGGCGCGTGTCTTATAGATGCAGAAAAACCAGTGAATTCTAAGGCTGCAACCGCCTTACTTAAAGAGCGTCTTGGCGCTTATGTTGCAAATACCAAATTGATTAGTGATTTGGTTCGTCAACGCTATGAGGATGCTTCATCCTCATAGAAGTCTGGCTCGAGCAGCCGGTGTAAATGCACCACCACATACTTTGTAAGTGCGTCATCAACGGTATGTTGCGCTGCCGCACGCCAAGCTTTTTTAGCTGATTCAAAGTCAGGGAACATGCCGACATAGTCGAGCGCATCAAGGTTCGTAAATTCCATCCCTTGCGGGTCTCTTACGCGGCCACCAAACACCAAGTGTAACAGCTGTTTGTCTTTCGCCATTTCAGTTATCCAATCACCGTCGCTTGACGGCGCTTGTTTAGCTTACATGCACGCGATCTTTAATGCGGCTATAGTCTATCAGACTTTTGGATAACTCGATTTCCCCGTAACCCCAAAAAGGGAATACTAACGTAGCCAGGAGAGGAACATCATGTCAATCTATATGCAATCCACGTTGCAATGTACTGGCGCCGGCTTGCTACCGTTTCTAGAGCTTATGAAAAAAGCAAAACCGATCGTCGAAGCTGCTGGCTGGCGGCTAGACCGTGCATTTGTGCACAATACAGGGCGTTTTAATGTGGTGGTTGATATTTGGGAGCTCGAAGACCACAACGCCTATCAAACCGGGACGCTGGCACTCACGCAAGATCCCTTTTTCCCAGAATTCAAGCGCGGGCTTGATGAGTATTTGGTCTCCGAAGAGGTTATTTTCCTAACGAAGACGGATTATTCACCTTAAGGCAGCTGATTAGGTCGTAAACTCATAAAAGGAAACGCCCGCTTTTGGCGACCGCTTGAGCGGCGCGCGAGACATAAATCCTGGACAGTGTCGCTTCGTCCGTCACGATGGACCCCCATCGTTCCATGCTAACACTTTTCCAGACTTTAGTGTTCGCTGCGTCACGGGCATTTCAATTTATGAGTTTACGGCCTAGCTAGAGGCTTTGGCGACGTCTTCGCTCAGGCGCTTTAAGAATGCTTCGATGCCGCGCCGGCCTAAATAGGCCATGAATTCGTCTTTCTTGGTTTGGAACAGCGAGATGTTCTCCACCTTGACGTCGAGTAAGCTAAAGCGACCGCTGTCTAAGCGCCGGATACGCCAATCAGCGCGCAAGTCGTCGCCCCCAATAGGGCTGGTCACTTTCGTCACAATCCAAACGTCGCTAGACCCCTGAGTGTACGTATTCTGGATTGAGACCTCTTCATTACCCACATCAAAAAGCCGATCGGTGTAAATTGCCACGACATAATCAGGGAGCAGGTCTGTATAGCGTTTAAGCTGTTCAGCGCTGAAGCGCTTGCGATGATATCCGAGGAGCAGGGGGCCGAGCTGCTCCACGGCAGTGCCTTTCTTAAATAGCCTACGAAACTCGGCTTTTTGCTCGTCTTTGCTCAGCTGTGTATTGCGCATCACTGCAAAAGCGGCATCAGACATTTCCTGAAAAAATGCAACTGCGCCTTGTTGGTCTTCTTCTGACGCGGCTGCGTGCGCGTGCATTGAAAAGCCCGATGTTGACGCGCTGAACAAAAGCGCCATTGCGGCGCTCAAAAACGCCTTTCGCAGCAAAGTAATAGACATGCCATATATTCCTTGTTGAAATTCGCTTACGCGCTCTGGTCTATCCGTGCGTAAGTCTTAGTGTTTGGTTGATATGGCCTCGATAAGGCAAGAAAAAACCACGGTCCGCTATTTTTCCTAAACCTATGGTGTTTTGTCTATGCGACTTTTGCCTTTGTATAGGGCGCGATGTCCCCGGTGCGTAGCCGGCTTAGGTAACTATCCAACATCGCTTTTACCTGTGGCGCGAGGATGTAGAGTCCGATCATATTTGGGAAAGCCATAGCAAGCAGCATCGCGTCCGCAAAATCCATCACTGCTCCAAGGGTCATCGATGATCCAATAATAAGCGCAATTAGGTAGAATAGTTTAAAGCCTAAATCAGCCGCCGGGCGCTCACCCACCAAATACAGAAATGCCCGTTGCCCATAATAAAACCATGTAATGGATGTCGAAAACGCAAATAGAGCAACGGCAACCGTTAGGATATAAGGAAACCATCCAATTGCGGAGGCGAAAGCGGAGGAGGTGAGGCCGATGCCGCCGAGATCAATGCCCATCTCGTGTCGGTCGGTCACGATGATCACCAGCGCCGTAATCGTACAGATCACCACCGTATCAATAAACGGCTCTAAGAGTGCAACTACACCTTCAGACACCGGCTCTGTTGTTTTTACCGCTGCATGTGCAATCGCCGCGGACCCAACGCCAGCCTCATTGGAAAACGTTGCCCGGCGCAGGCCCTGGACAAGCACGCCAACAAATCCGCCGGCAACGCCGCTGGGTAAAAACGCACCAGCAAAAATTTCTCCGATTGCCGACGGGATTTCCCCTACATTGATGGCTAAAACCACCAGTGCGCCAGACAGATACACGAAGGCCATCATCGGCACCAATTTTTCCGTCACGCGGGTGATAGAGCGGATACCGCCGATGATCACCAGTCCAACCAAAGCCGCATAGAGCATCCCGATGAGCCACGGTTTGCCGTTTAAAAAGCTCGCCTCGCCGCCGGTTAAGGGAGTCAACGTATTGATCAGCTGGGCGGTGCTTTGATTGACTTGAAACAGGCCGCCAGCGCCAAATGCCCCGCCAATACACAGCAGCGCGAAAACAACAGCGAGAATCTTACCAAGCTGGGGTTTGCCGTTTTCGGCCAGACCACGGGTCAGATAATACATCGGACCGCCCGACACGACACCGCTTGCGTCTATTGAACGGTAATGCACACCGAGCGTGCATTCGACGAATTTGGATGACATGCCAAGCAGGCCGGCCAGGATCATCCAGAAGGTGGCGCCCGCGCCGCCGATGGATATGGCAAGCGCAACGCCCGCGATATTGCCCAGCCCAACTGTGCCTGAAAGCGCAGCTGTAAGCGCTTGAAAGTGGGTCACTTCGCCTGGGTCGCTGGGATTATCATAGGTACCCTTGGCAACATTCACGGCGTGCTTAAAACACCGCAGATTTACAAAGCCCATGCGCGCTGTGAAGAACACCGCGCCTATGAGGAGCCAAATCACAATGAAGGGAATGCCAACGGCACCTGTTGTGAATTGTTCGGCGGAGAGTCCAGCGCCAGACGCGCTGATCGAGACCTCGAAGTCGTCGGGTACAGTAAAGACCAGGCCATTTGGTGTGGTGTCTACAGTCCATGTATCTGGTAAACGCTGCTGCAAATATTCTCGCAACCGCTGTGGCTCAAATAAAGTCTTTGAAATGGCTTCACCGCTCGTGCACAGCGTGCCGTCCGTATCGAATTCTAGCACAAAGCGCTGATCACCCGCTTTGAGAGTAAGTGTTGACCCGTCGGCCACACCAGAACGGTCAAAAATAATTGCGCCGCGCGAGACATCCTCTCCCGGCAGTACCGGAACCGGGAAGAAGATGATATCGGAGACGGCATTTGTCACCGGACTCACCGCGTTGTTTATATGATCGGCGAGGGTGAGTTGCGGGCAGGTGTTTTCGGCAAGCGCAAGCGAGGCGGAATTTGTTATGGCTACGCTAATGGTCAGAAAAGCCGTAATTCGCACCAGAATGTAATTCAAATTATTTATAAATTGCCGCAAAACGTGCACGTTTCTTCCCTTGTTTTTTGTCGTAAATCACAGCTTAACCGTTGAAATTCCGCCAATTTTTAACTGAACATGAAGTTAGCGGTGTGCACGGTGCTGGGCAAGGCCAGTGCCTGACTTTTTTAAAGGCTCATTAATGTGACTACGGCACTCTTCAATGGATGTACCGTGCGATAAAACATATCGCCAAAGTGGAATAAATACGGGTTTAACCGAGGGGTAGCGTAATGGCTTCTTCACTCTCAGCCGCAGACGTAAAACGTTTAGCAGCATCAAAAACAAACGCCGGCGTGCGCGCGCAAACAATTCAAAAAGTCGGCGCTGGATTTGCATCTGGCGGCCTCAGTGACATTGAGCGCACGCTCGCCGAAGATATTTTTCGCTCAATGGCGGAAGATTTAGAGGTCCGCGTTCGCAAAGCGATGGCTGAGAGCATTCGCGACAGTGAGGATGTTCCGCACGATTTAGCCATAAAACTTGCAAATGACGTTTCAGAAGTTGCCGTCCCCTTTATAGAAATGACGAAGGTTCTGACGGATGAGGACCTCATTGAGATTATTCGCACCAATGGCACTGAGCATCAGGTGGCTGTTGCAAACCGGCCGCATGTGTCTGAGCGCGTGTCAGACGCGCTGGTCGACACCAATAAGGAAGAGGTCGTCGCGACTTTGGTTAACAACGCCGGTGCAGAAATCTCTGAACAAACCATGTCGCGCGTGCTCGATGACTTTGGTCACATCAGACCAATTGCGACCAGTATGGCGCAGCGCAATACACTCCCACTCACCATTGCTGAGCGGCTTGTAACGCTTGTCTCTGAGAAAATGCAGGCTCGTCTGCAAGATCAAGACGGCGTTAAGAAGCAAACCGCTGCCCTAGTGCGTAAAGAAGCTCAAGAAAAAGCGACGGTGAGCCTCCTCGATGGATCGCACGATGCGCCAGATATTCACGCGCTGGTTGAGCAGCTCCACAAAAGCGGTCGGCTCACCCACACCCTTGTGGTGCGCGCGCTGTGTATGGGCGACTTGGTGTTCTTTGAAACGGGTCTGGCGAAGCTGTCCGGACTACCGGTTGCCAACATCTACCGACTAATCCACGACAAAGGGACCCGCGGTCTCACCAAGCTGTTTGAAAAGCTGGGTGTCAGCAAAAAAATGCTCGATATCTCTTTGGTTGCGCTTGATTTATCAAAAGACATGACGCTGGACACACGCGATGACAGAGAGCAGTTCCGCTCGGTCATGCTGGACCGGGTTCTTACCAAGCTGGGCGAAACCCAAGATGTCGACAGTATCGACTTTTTGATGCGAAAAATGGCCGTTGGTGAAAGGCGCGCCGCTTAACCGTTATCTGAAGCGACGCAGCGTTTGTGACAGCGCAACATAAAGTTTCCCGATATCGCTTGATACCAAGGCAACTGACAGACTGGTTGGCTCATTGCCGCGCATGGCACGGGCCATCAGTAGCTCAAAGTCTTTCAGGTAATTGAGTACGGTACTTTTCAATTCCGCGTCGTTGTCTAAACGCTTGCGCAGCGCTTTACGATCAGCGCGTGATAGCGCTTGGATCGACTGGCGTGTGAAAATCGACCGATCGCCACTGAGGTACTTGGTCCAGTCAGCATCCGTCAGCTTGCTGTTGAACGATTTATTGATGTCGATCGACAGCGAATGCAGAGCATCAACAATCAAGCTGGATGTGCGGATGAGGTCTGACGTGGTATGCTGTTCCACCCGGCGTGTTAGCTGCGCCACCAAATCCATTGTCTCTTTGTTTTTAAGCGCCGCCTCGCGCGCACTATCTGACATTCCGGCCAAGGCCGCGCGCGATTGTGCTTCAATATCTTCCAGCCGCACCGCCATTTGACCTGCAGTGCTGTCAAGTGTTGCTTTGAGCGAATTGGCAAGATTATCGAACTGCTGCAGGGCTTCATGCTGCTTGTCCGCACTAAAATCAGCCCATTTTAGCTTTGCGAGATCCATTGCCTTGTTCGCCGACTGGGAGATCGTGTGTGCTGCATTGCGGGCCGCTTCTTCAGTCTGCTGGGACAATGTACCAGCTTGTTCTAGCATCGCTTGATAGTCAGCCACAATCGCGCCGCTGTGGTCTGCCGCTTTGCTCCGCAGCGCTTGCGCCATCGCTTCAAACGCACTGACTGCATTTTCCATATCTGCTTTGGCCGTCTCATAGGCCGCCATATCTGCTTGGTTGACCTGCGCCATTGCGCCATGCAGTTCGGCAAAGCCTTCATTCATGGTGTGCAGCTTTTCCTGAGCTTGCAGCGCTGCGTTATCGACGCTCTCCACAAGACCGCGAATGTCGCCCAGTTTGTTCTCAGACACGTTCATGCCGTAATCGAGCCGTTCTGCAACCGCAGTGAGTTCGCTAATCGATTGAGTGATCGTACGTGCGATCCCGTTGGATGCCCGTTCCATTTCATCGGCCGTGGCAAGAATTTTGCTAAAGTCTGCTTGGCTTTCACGCTGGATGTGCTCGGCTTCCTGCCGTGCTTTATCAAGCGCTTCGCCCCAGCTTTTGGTCACCGCTTCGGGTAAATCAAGTAAGCCCTGCGCCTGGTCAGACATATGTTCCAGCTGCGCCAGCATATCCGCAGCATTGGTCTTCGCCACGTCGCCCAGGCTTTGAATGCTGGCTTCGAGCGACCCCTTAAGGGCGTTTACATCGCTGGTTGCGTCTGTGACGGCGCCGCCAAGCGTTCCCGTAAGCGCATTAAATGTGTCGATCTGCTGGTCAATGCTCTCCGTTTGGCTGTCGAATATGGATTGGTGTGCGGTAATTGCATCGCTGAGGGCGGTGGTGCGCTCCATCACGGTTGCTTCAAGTCCCTCGATGCGGATCTGCGTCGCTGCGATCAGGGCTTCCAGGCCGGTCTCCAGCCGCTCACGCGCTTCATCAATGCGCTGCTGTGCAAGCATGCCAGCTGCGTCTGTGCGCTCACTCACCTGCGCGTCAAAGCCGGCAAGCTCTTGTTTCCATTCTTTGACATGCGTTTTTATGGCGTCAAACAGCTGCTGTGCGGCCGCATCATGTGCGGCGCTGGTCTGTGCTATATGCTGCGTGGCTTGGGCTGAAAGCGCCTCTGTGTGCTGCTTAAATTCATCAAGGCTGGCGGCGTGGCGTGCTTCGACCTTATCAAGTTCGGCCAACGTGGTCCGCGCGAATACCCCAACATTTGACTTATGCGTTTCCAGCGCTGCCGCTGCCGCTGCCGTATTGGCCAGCGCGGTTTCGACCGTCTCTTGCGTTTGTGTCGCCAAAAGCCCGAGGTTCTCCGCTGTTTTTCCGCCCACTGTATCAAGCTGCGCTTGGGCAGCTTCAAGCGCTTCTAGACGGCCATCAATGGTTGCTTCAAACGCGGTTAGGCTGCCTGTAAACCGATCAATAAAGCCGCGATAATCATGTTCGTGCGCTTTTAGAACGGTAATGCCCTTACCGAGCTTTTGCGTTGCGCTTAGTGCAGCTGCATCGAGCGCAGTCGTGCGTTCAGCAAGACCATCCATCACGCTATTCAAGCCCTTGGTCGTCGTCTGCGAGGCATTGAGCAGTGCATTATATTGCGATTCAAACTGGTCTGCGGCGTTGCTAAACGCTTGGCGGCTGGTGTTTTCAGATTCTAACGTTTTATCTGCAGCGCGTGTCAGGGTGTCCTGCACCTCAGCCAAGTGCGTGCCGAGCTTTCCTATTAGGGCCACGATGTTGTCGTGTTCGCGGCGCAATTGATCGCTGATAGTTGCGGACTTTGCTTCAGCATCGGTTGTTGCTGAAAACAGGTTTGAAACTTGCTCTGTAAAGCGCTCTTCCAGCGCGCTAATCCGGTCACTAGCCAGCATCACGGTCTGATCAACCATGCCAATATCACGTTGCAAGCGCTCAAGCAGACGGTCAAGCTTGGCCTCAGCGGCATCAACCGGCGCAATACTGGCTTGCAGCGTCCTGGCAATTGCAAGGCGCCGCTCAAGCAGGGGGTCTGTGCGCTGAACGACCAGCGTAAATAGCCAAATCAAACACAGCGGCACCATGCATGCACTCATCAGGAGCGCCGCATCGGTCAACGAGGGGGTGGCAAGTTGATTGTTGTTTAGACCCCAATATATCCCAAAGCCGAAAGCACACAGCCAGACGGCGCTGGCAAGCGTACTGCCGACGATAACGCGGCGACGCCGCCGTGATGACACATCCCACGCGCCATCGTCGTCCTGTTTAACGTCACTATCATGACCGTCAGCAGGTGCATCGGCTGCCTCGGCTTGGTAAGCGACCGTCGCTTTCGCCTCGGCGAGGGATAAGTTGCCTTCCATTTCTCAGTCTTTTTTTAACGAGTTTTAACGAACCGTTCATCTCAAACATGTCAAACAAATTGCGTTGCGGCAAGAGGCGGTCGTTTGCGCGCCGATCAATCGTTTATCTGTTACGATGCCGATGAAGTGTAGTTGTTTAAAAAGTTGATTGTTATGGCGAGTATTAGCGGTTCTGGCGTGCATACGCGCCCGCCCTTTGACAGGGCGCATCTCTCCACCTTTACCAGCGGTGATATGGCGCTGGAGCGCGACATCTTAGAGCACTTTTGTACCAATTCTCAGGTTCATATTGACAACCTGATTGCCGCGATTGGTACCGCCAAATGGAATGAAAACGCGCATCGTCTTAAAGGAGCGGCAAGCGGAGTGGGTATGCTGGAGATGGCTAAGCTCTGCGCGCAAGCTGAAACTCTTGAGTTTCAGAATGTCGATGTCGCACGACAGATCATCGCCGCAATCCAAGCGGAACTCAGTGCACTCATTGATTATGTGCACGGCAACTAGTCAGTTTTCGCGCCTCTACAGATGCGGCTAGGCCTGGGCCAGATTGTGTCGGAATAAAGTTGTCACGAAGTTGGACATTTTCACTTTCTTTGGTCTTTTTTTAAATATTGGGAATTGTGCAGCACTGACGGCATCGTCACATGGCGTCGCTTGGGATGGGTCCTAAGCCGGGTGGGGAGACATCCCGCCACGCATCAACGTGAAAGGACGAAAGCCATGTTAAAATCAATTTTTGCCGCAACTGCTAGCCTTGCGATTCTTGCAGGCGCACCTGCTTTTGCTGGTGAACCCGTGCAGATCGCTGCAACCGAAGCTATTACTTCTGAGCAAGCCGGCCGTATTGTGATGCAAGGCGGTGAAGCCATTGGTACGCTTACCGAGGTTATGGCTGATGACAATCTCGCCGTTATTTCGCTTACTGACGGAAGTGAAAAACAAGTTGCGCTGACTGACCTATCCGTTACGGCTGATGGCAGCATTGAATATCTTGCCATGGCGTCCGTAGAGAGCGAAAGCAGCACATACGAATAAGCTGTTGCAGAGTAGAGAAAGCGGCGCTGGGTCATCCCCGGCGCCGCCTTTTGTGTGTTAAAAAGGCCTAAGACATTGCCGCGTCGAGGTTTTCGACGATTTTATCAAAGAACCCTTGGGTCGTGAGCCATGGTTGTTCCGGCCCGATGAGCAGCGCTAGGTCTTTGGTCATATGGCCTTGTTCAACCGTATCGACACAGACTTTTTCCAGCTTTTCGCCGAACGCGACAACATCCGGCGTCCCATCCATTCGGCCGCGGTTTTTAAGGCCGCCCGTCCATGCAAAAATAGATGCTATTGGGTTGGTTGAGGTTTCCTTGCCCTGCTGATGTTGGCGATAATGCCGCGTCACAGTGCCGTGCGCAGCTTCACACTCCACGGTTTTTCCATCAGGCGACATCAATTGCGATGTCATCAGCCCCAACGAACCAAAGCCCTGGGCAACGGTATCAGACTGCACATCTCCGTCATAGTTTTTACAAGCCCAGACAAATTTGCCTGACCATTTGAGCGCGCAGGCCACCATATCGTCGATCAAGCGGTGCTCGTAAGTGATGCCCGCATCTTTAAACTGTGCTTCAAACTCGGTTTCAAACACCTCTTGGAATAGGTCCTTAAAGCGTCCGTCATAAGCTTTCATGATGGTGTTCTTGGTCGAAAGATAGACCGGCCAGCCCAGGTTAAGGCCGTAATTCATGGACGCGCGCGCAAAGTCCTTAATTGATTCGTCTAAGTTGTACATGGCCATGGTAATGCCAGACCCAGGAAAGTCGAAGACTTCGCGTTCAATGGTATCAGAGCTATCTTCCGCCTCCCATTTGATCGTCAGTTTGCCTTTTCCGGGCACTAAAAAGTCGGTCGCGCGATATTGATCCCCAAATGCATGCCGTCCGATCACAATGGGGTCTGTCCAGCCCGGTACCAGCCGCGGGACGTTCGACATCACGATCGGTGCGCGGAACACCACGCCGCCTAAAATATTGCGAATTGTCCCATTGGGTGACCGGTACATTTTCTTCAGGCCGAATTCTTCAACGCGTTGTTCGTCCGGCGTGATGGTTGCGCATTTCACGCCGACACCATATTTCTTGATTGCGTTTGCCGCGTCTACGGTAATCTGGTCGTCCGTCTCGTCACGTTTTTCCATGCCCAAATCATAATATTCCAAGTCAATATCAAGATAGGCTTCAATCAGTTGCTCACGTATCCATTTCCAAATTATACGCGTCATTTCATCGCCATCGAGCTCCACGACTGGCGTTTTGACTTTGATTTTCGACATTAAGGGCCTTTCTCAACATATTTATAAGGTGCGCACACCACTAACCCGCGACATACGCGGTGGGCCTTGTGAAGGCCAGTAAAAATGCTTCCAATGCGCAATTAGTATGAGAAAAAATGCCGCCTTTTTTGCGTTAGGCTTTACTTTGCCATATTCCTGCGGCGTTACTTGTGGCAAAGCCTCGCAGCGCGCGGCTGCGCATATTCTTGGCAGGGCAGTATGCGCCAGCGCGGTGAGCGCAGCGCTATGGTAATAGGTCATTTATAAGGGTTATGCGATCAACCTATTGGATCTTGGCTTTTGGCGTTGTTGCCGCGCTGCTCGCAGCGGCCTGGTTTGCACGCCAATTGAGCGACGATACCGCTGCGCCTATTGCCGCACGCGATGCAATCGAAGACGGTGCAAAAGTTGTCGCCGCGATCGAGCCGGAGCAGACAATTTTTGAAGCGCCGGAGCTTGACACGCAGACTGCGCCAACCTTTGATATTGTGCGCATTAGCAGGAATGGTACAGGCGTCGTCGCTGGACGCGGCGAAGCGGGAAAAACGGTTGATTTGCTGGTCAATGGGGAGGCTGTTGCCAACGCCATGGCAGACATTAACCGCGAATGGGTCATTATTCTCGCCAAGCCCCTACCATCCGGTGCGCTGGAATTGAGCTTGAGCACTGTTGGTGCGGACGGCAAACGCATTTATTCGGAAAACATTGTGGTTGTCGATGTGCCGAAGCGCGGCGATGCAGGTGTTCTTGCGGTTCTCTCCCCGCGTAGTGGCACTGGTCCAAGCCAGCCACTTCAAGTGCCAAGTGAAAGTTCAAATGCGCTGCTGAAATTGCATATCGCTTCTATTGACATCTTGTCTGATGATACCGCGGTTGCATCGGGTTTGGCGGGCGCAGGCGATGCACTGCGCATATATGTCAACAACGCATATATTAATGAAGTTGTTGCAGATGAGGAGGGCGCGTGGCAGCTTAGCTTGGGCGTGTTGCCCGATGACGTGGAACATGAATTACGCGTAGATCAAATCTCTCAGGCGCAAGGCGATGTCGGCCTTCGCATTGTGCAACCGTTTAATGCGGAAGCGGCCATGCAGCCCAGTGACGCGCGGCGCGCCGTCGTTGTGCGGCGTGGCAACAACCTGTGGGCTATTGCGCGTCAAGTCTATGGTGGCGGTGAGCTGTTTAGTTTGATTTTTGAACAGAATGCAGCGCAGATACGCAATCCGGACTTGATATATCCGGGGCAGGTGTTTGACTTGCCGTTGGAGCCTGCGACGGTGACGCAGTGAGCATTCAGTCAGTAATTGTTGCCATACGCATGGCATCAAGCGCAGGCTGAACTTGCATCAATCTGCTCGTTAAAGCGATGCTTAGGTTCACTCGCGTCGGCTCGGCAATGACAGGAAATCTGACTGAAGCAATGACCCAATTGTCGGACTTGATCTCGAACTTCGCAGCGCCGCCAGAGATTTTCGTCCCGTCCATGTCGAGCAGTGCATGGCGCAATGCACGATTTTCAGCGGAAAATGGTATTCGGCCGATGAAGACGGACAACGCAATCGCAAAGCGCTGCCGGTTGCCCAAGACCCGCGCACGGCATCGGAACGCGCCAAAAGAAAACTGTGTTTTCATAGGCAGCTGCGCATATGTAATTGCATGCTCAGCTTGCGCTAAACGGCCAATAAAAGCGTCTGCATCATACGCGTCTGCACGATAGAGATTTGTAACCATGACCTTCCTTAGCCTGCGCTGCCTACTTTTGCACCGCGCCACACGTCATGATATGCCGCACAGCTCTTTAAACTGGCGTTAAAATCACAGGGTGTTTTGAGATTTTATGCTAGATAGCGCGGCAACGGCGCGGGCTGCCGCCGACTTGGGAGATGACCATGCACGAGAACTTTGAACTCTCAGAGTTTTTCCCACCGACACACAAGGAGGGCAGGCCATTTGTGCTTGTGGGCTTTGCAATTGCCCTGCTTGGATTTGTGTTTCTAGGGGATATAGTCGGTCTCGCTGGGCTGATTTTTACAGCGTTTTGCCTCTATTTTTTCCGCGATCCGGCACGCCGCGTGCCGACGGATCCGGTGCCAATCGTGTCGCCCGCAGATGGCCGGGTGTGTGATATCGTTATGGCACCGTGGCCGGCCGAGTTGGGCGGCGATGGCAACGACCAGCGCATTCGGATCAGCATCTTTCTTTCGGTGCTGGATGTGCACGTCAACCGCGCACCCTGCGCTGGGCGGATTAAACAAATAGCCTATGTTCCAGGTAAGATGCTGAATGCAAATCTGGAGAAAGCAAGCGCCGATAATGAGCGCAATATCATCGCGCTTGAGCGCAGCGATGGCAAAACCATGGCGTTTGTTCAAATATCTGGCTTTGTTGCGCGCCGAATTGTGTGTGACGTGGAAGAGGGTGATATGCTGGAGGCTGGGGCGCGTTTTGGCATTATTCGCTTTGGCTCACGCATGGATGTCTATTTGCCAAAGGGCTATGCTCCGGCGATCGGTATGGGCCAAGTCACGCTAGGCGGTGAAACGGTCATTGCGATGCCGGCAGAAAAGCCTGAGCCAAAAGCAATTGCGGTGGCGAAGCGCTAAGCTGGGGCAGGTGACCGTGCGCGATCATCGACGGATTATGCAAAACCATGAGGGAAAGGACTAATGCTCCTGCTGTCTCGCGGCATTAGCCTGCGCGCGTTTATTCCGAATGCGATCACCATTATGGCGCTCAGTGCTGGGCTCACCGGCGTTAAATTTGCGCTTGAAGAACGCTGGGAATATGCTGTTTTAGCTGTTGTAATCGCCGGCATTTGTGATGGGACAGATGGCACTGTTGCGCGCGCTTTAAAGGCATCCAGCGCTTTTGGTGCTGCTCTCGATTCGCTTTCGGATGTGATTGCCTTTGGCATGGCGCCAGCGCTTATTTTGTATTTGTGGGTGCTGCAGGACGTGCGCGGCATTGGCTGGATATTGGCGCTTGCCTTTGCCGTTTCATGCGCGCTTAGGCTGGCGCGCTTTAATGCAAAACTCGATGCCGAAGATGACGATTATAAAAAGGCCGGATTTCTAACGGGCGTGCCGGCGCCAATTGCTGCAGGCCTGGTCTTGGCGCCTATGTACACCGGTTTTTGGGCGGACCGCGACGCGGTTCTGACGCCGACATTTACAACGCTTTATGCCTTCGCCATTTGCGTGCTGATGGTCTCAAACTTGCCGACATACTCGTGGAAGGTGATGCGCCTGCGGCGCTCAATTCGGGGTCTTGCGCTGCTGTTTGTTGGCATTTTTGTGGCGCTGTTGACGACTTTGCCGTGGATTACCCTTACCATTTGCAGCGTCTGCTATTTAGCGTCTATTCCCATCAGCTGGCGCCACATGCAGCGGGTGCGTCGGTCTTGGGCTGCAAAAGAGGCTGCAGATTAAAAAGGAAGCTGAAGATTAAAGCGGTAGCTCGGTGGTCTCTTTGAGGCGCTCCATGGAAAAATTGACGCTTACGTCCGCCAGATCAGCGATCTTGATCAGTTTTTTATAGACGCGGTCATAATCGTCCATGTCGGCAATCACCACTTTAAGCAGATAATCAACATCGCCTGTCATGCGGTGACATTCTGTGATCTCCGGTAGGGCGCGGATTCCCTTGGCAAATTCTTCCGTCCATTCCTGGGTGTGGGCGTTAGTGCGAACCCGCACATAGCCAACCAAAGCAAGGCCCAGCGCGCTGGGGTCAAGCAAGGCAACCCGCTTTTTGATCACATTGCTCGCTTCAAGCTTTTTAATGCGCTTCCAGCAGGGCGTTTGCGACACGCCCGCGCGTTCGGCGATTTCCGCAATCGTCGCATCAGCGTTTTCCTGCAGTGCTCTGAGGATTTTCCGGTCGATATCGTCGAGTTGAAACACCCTCTATGCTCCTATCAGACAACGTGCGCTGCCGCACCAAGTCCTTCAAAACGGTTCGCAGCACTGTATAGTGCGGTAAGATCCATAGCGCCAGCACGTCCCCCGCATTACAGTGGGAGGCTTAATTTGGCTCAGGGTAGACATAAGATGGTCAAACCGGAGGGCGATAAAAAAGGGAATATGCCGTGCAGACCTTAGCGCAGTCGCTGGGCATTAACTGACGTTGCAGACATACCTGGCGCCGCGCGTCCATCAATACATCATGGTGTCTGCTGGGCTGCTCAATCGGCGATTTTGGCACGATCGCCTTTTTTCAAGTGACCGCCATTGCTTGGCCAACAAGCTGGATCATGCTGCTTGCCATCCTTAATGGCTTGGCGACTTCAATTGCGCTGGAGAGCATCATCCTGTCGCGGCAAATGCCGTTTGCCGCAGCCTTTAAAACCGCAGTCGGCATGTCTTTTATTTCGATGGTGGCCATGGAGGCGGCGATGAACCTGGTTGATTTTCTGCTGACAGGCGGCGCACGGCTGACCTGGTGGGTGGTGCCCACCATGCTGCTTGCTGGTTTTTTGACCCCGCTGCCTTATAATTACTGGCGCTTGAAAGTGCTGGGCAAAGCCTGCCACTAAGCGTCAATTCTCCGAC
>JBCCLR010000048.1:0-19676 GCA_039026755.1 Pseudomonadota bacterium
CCGGCCTAAAAGACGCGCTCCTCGGCACGGTGCGGACCTGCTCGATGATTGGTTTGGTCGTTGCTGGCGCGTTCTTCCTGTCTAAAGCCATTGCCATATTGCAGCTGCCGCAAAGTGTTGCCGCGGCCATCAGTGCCTTAGACCTGGCGCCCTATACGCTGATCGCAGTCCTCCTGCTTTTTTACATTATTTTGGGCATGGCGCTGGATGGCCTGTCTATTATTGTGATGACGCTGCCAATCGCTTTGCCGCTTGCCCAGGATGCTGGCTTTAGCGCGGTTTGGTTCGGCATCTTTATCGTGATCATCGTTGAGATGTCTCAAATCACGCCGCCCGTGGGCTTTAATCTGTTCATCGTGCAAAACATGACTGGGGAAAGCATCGCGCGGATCGCCAGGGCATCGCTGCCATTTTTTATGATTACCGCATGCTTGGTCGCCCTTATCACGGCGTTTCCGGTGCTGGTAACGTGGCATCTGTAAATAAGAGCATTTGTAACAAGAAGGATTGCTGTATGCGTAAGCAAATCATCCGAAAAATTATCGACCTGGGTGACCGGCTCGTCCATGTGCGGTTTTGCGGGTCCGGTCCGCCTGCGCTCATCCTGCACCAAAGCCCGCGCACATCTGAGGAGATGGAACCGCTGATAAAAGACTGGTCCCAGCATTTCACCTGCATCGCGCCGGATCACCCCGGCTATGGGCTGTCAGACCCGCTTAGCATTGAACAGCCGTCAATCGATGATTTTGCCGATGCGGTTGCAGCGCTGCTGGACCATCTTGGTATTGCGGCACTCCCCATCTATGGCCACCACACCGGCGCGATTATCGCAATGGCGCTTGGCGTCAAACACCCGGAACGCACGAGCGCCCTGGTGCTCAATGGCGTGCTGGTCAATACCCAGGCGGATCGGGATGACCTCGCGCAAAACTATTTGCCACCATTTACCCCGAGCCACGATGCGAGCCATTTGATGACGCTATGGTGGCGCATGCGCGAACAATCGCTGTTTTTTCCGTGGTACAACCGAAAGGCCGAGGCCCGCATGATCTACGGCGTACGCCCCGCCGCAGAAATCCAGCCGTCTTGTATGGATTTCCTGTCAGCCGGAGACAATTATCGCCGCGGCTATGGCGCTGCGCTGATGACCGTGACGCAAGACTATGTGGACCAACTCACCGTGCCAACCATGGTGACAGCTGTGCGGCCCGACCCCCTATGGGTGGACGTGGGCAAGCTGAAAGCGAAGCCGCCGGTTGAGACAAAGCGTTTTGACACCATGGCGCCGCTCCTTACGGCGTCGCTCGCGCATCTGCAATCAGGCATGAGCAGCGAAGATTTTGACGTCGCAGCCGTCGCGCAGTCCGGCAGTCGGCAGATCCAAGCGAAAGCGACAGCCCATGTCTATGGCGATACCGACCACGCAAAGGCGCTTGCAGTGCCTGACCTAGGTATGGAAGCGCTTAAGGAAGAGGCTGTCTTTAAAGCAGCAAGGAGGCCGATCCTCGCTGTCAATCCAGCTGGCCACGGCCTGTCAGAGCCAGACGCCGCTTGGCCTGAGGCCGGTACCGTAAACACACTTGTCAGTTTCGGCTTTGGCATCGCGCATCTGCCCGGCTTGATGGAGCGCTACCCTAACGCGCGCGTCATCGCAGCGGATCTGATCTGCCCGGCGACCGGCTTAGAGGAGTACCTCGAAAGCTATGTGCCGAATTTAAGCCCTCAGACGAGCGGCGCACATCTGGCTGAAGCGTTTTTGGCTGTACGCTCGGCCAAGGTATTTTGGCCATGGTTTGAAACCGACCACGCCAATGCAGTCCCTGGTGAACACCTGCTCAATGTCGAACAGCTGCATATTGAAACACGCGCGCTTTTGCGCGGCTGGCAAGCCGGGAAAGCGCTCATTGATAAAGTGCCACAAGCAATCGAAGCGTTAGCCGCCTTTGGTCAAAGTGTTACAATCGCCCTGCCGGATTGGACGGAAAGTCGCAGCGCCATACGCAAAGACTTTGGTGATGCGAACATCATGTATTATGACTGGGCAAGGCGCGATACAGCGCTTGCAGCGTTGCTGTAGGGAGGCAAGCAAGGCAAAATGTCTATTGAAATCTCGCGTGGCAGCGCGCCGTCGCGGCTGATCAGTCTCCTTAACCCGGCAGACGCCGCGGACTTTTCTGAGCTGGGCCGTCCAACATCGCTGTCAAAAGGGGCGATGCTGTATGAGGAAGGCACGCCGTGTAAATACGCTTACACGCTCAACACCGGCGTATTGATGCTTGAACGCTTGTCCATGGACGGGCGGCGCCAGGTACTAGCATTTGTCTATCCCGGCGATTTTATTGGTATCGAAGTATCCGGCAGGCATCTGGTGAGTGCGGTCGCGCTCAAAGATGCCACCATGACCTGCTTTCCAATCAGCGACATTGATAAGCTGGCGCGCGAGCGCGCGGCGATTGATCATGCTCTGAAGCAAGTCACCAACCGTATTTTGGCCTATGCGCTTGACCAAATTTGTGTGCTTGGCCGCATGGACGCGCGGCAACGCCTGATGTTTTTATTTGTGCACCTGATGCACCGGCAAGCGTTGGACCAAGCGGTCGACATTGACCTGCCCATGACGCGCCAGGACATTGCTGACTTTCTTGGGCTGACCATGGAAACAATTTCGCGCACCTTGTCTCGCCTCAAATCAGAAGGCTTGATTAGTCAGCGCACCTCGCACTGCGTGACCATAAATGACCTCAGCCTTGCGGAAACGTTGCTTGACCTATCGGTTACGGACCGCACACCGGACGAGTATTAGGCCGTAAACTCATAAATGGAGACGGCCTAGGTCTGCCAGATTAGTTTAGCCTGCATGACAGAAGTCAAAGACGTTTGGGCCCGGCAGGCTTATAACCGCAGAAAATAGGGAGTGTATGTTTCCATGGGAACGTTAAAAACAGATATGCCAATCCTGTCCTCAAATGAGGGCGTTTGGGTCGGCTGGTACCGGCATTATGACGGCGATGGAAAGCTGTTCGATGAGCATCGCTCTAAGCTGATCTGCCGGTTTACTGATGATGAAGAAAAGCCGTATCATCAAACCAACATTTATCAGTGGGACGATGGAAAAGTTGAAGTGCGCCAGTTTCCGGCCACATACAAAGACAAGCGCCTGTGGTTCGACAATGACTTGATTTACGGCTGGGCGGCGGAAGTACCCCTTGATGAATATAACCGCACGACCATGCTCAACTGGGTGCGCAAGGGTGAGGAGGACCTCTACCTCTATGAAATGATCCATAACTCAGACTGCGGTAAATACCGCTCACGCGTCTGGCAGTGGCTTAAAGGCGGCAAAATCAGCGCCCGTACATTGATTGACGAAGAAAAGAAAACCGACGACTGGCGCAACGAACCAGACGACCACGTCTAAACACATTCACAAACAGATCCCTGACCTGGGCTAGGCGGCCATCGCTGCTTAGCCCTTTTTTATGGGTGAATATGTAGCGGCTGAATTAGCAACTGAACTGCCATTGAGCTTGCCGGTGCAATTGACTAATCTGGCAGCATGGCTAAGCGCTATTGTGTTCCCGAAACATATGAAACGAAGCGGCTGCGGCTGAGACGCATTGCGCTGGCCGATGCGCAAAGCGTATTCGACAGTTATGCAGGCGATGCGGATGTTGCGCGCTATACCAGTTGGACGCCGCACCAAACGGTTGGGGAAACCCATAGCTTTATTAAGCGTGTTTTGAGCCAAGCGGAAAATGGCCAGTGTTTTCCGATGATCGTTTTTGCAAAAGCCGCTCTGGTACAACCAATCGGGGTTTTTGAAGTCAACCTGCACGGTTCAACCGCCGACTATGGCTATGTGCTCAGCAAAATAGCATGGGGTTTAGGATACGCGACCGAAGTTTTAACGTCACTCATCGGGCACGCGTTGAGCCACCCGGAAATCTACCGCGTTGAAGCTTTTTGCAATACGCAAAACACAGCGTCCGCCAAGGTCATGAAAAAAGCAGGGATGACCCTAGAAGGCACCTTGAGGCGGCACTTCATTTACCCAAATCTAGGACCTGCCCCCGGCGATAGCTTCTTGTACGCAAAAGTCCGACCGTAAGTGCCATGAAAACCCCGCCCGAATAGTCATACAAGGCATTAACAGGCACCTGAGAGTGATCAAAGTATTGAGATCGGGCTGCGACTTGCAGCGATTTGCGCATCCTTTCTTCTGTGTTGGTCTCGATTGAGCGACTTTTATCATAGCGTAAACGCTTGTGCGGTAATCATTATAGGGGTGTTCTTGGCTGCATTTTTGTCTACACTTTAGGAATCTTGGCGGATGGATAATTTTGGGGCTACGAAACTACGTGACGCGATTGCTATCGATTTCAGCTTATCGGTTTCCCGGTGCTGTCGCTACCGCAGCTGCGTCGAAGCTACCATCAGCCACCGCCCAATGTCCAAGCGTGCGAACACCTTGGCTACAATATCCGCATGTAACGAAAGCACTGCACAGGACCTTGAACCATATGACACGCAGCCTTTTTTGCTCTTTTTGCTTCAGCCTACTGAGCATCGGCCTATTGGGCATCAGCCTACTGGCCTTGTCTGCGGCCACGCCAGTGGCCGCAAAAGAGTTGGATGCGGTGACGCAAAACGCCATCAAGGTGAAGTTGATCAATGCCGAGCGCGCATTTGAGCAAAAAAAGTACGAAGAAGCCTTGTTTCGCGTTGAGGAGATTGAAGCAAGAGCCGGAAACGTTGCTATTGCTGCAGTGCAGGCGCTTAAGGCACGGGTGCTTGTGGAACTCAAGCGTTTCGATGGCGCACGCACGGCGCTGAATACGCTCTACGGGCTTGATCCATCGAATGAAGACCTGACCAAAATTGCGCCCTATGCCGACCGGGTTGATCAGCATTTTTTCACGCTTAAAAAACAGCATCAAGCGCAAGATGCGGCATGGGCAAAAGCTGAAGCTGAAAATACAGAGGAAAGCTATACCGAATTTGTAAAGGCCTATCCCAACACCAAAATGGCGGATATCGCTTTAGGGCGGCGTGCGACCCTAGAAAAGCAACGGCGCAAGCGCATGGAAGATGAAGCCTGGGCCAAAGCACAAAACGAAGACACCGAGGAAGCCTATGCTGATTTTGCGAAGACCTTCGGCGATACCGAGCGGGCAAGCATCGCCCGGCAAAAATTAGAGGCGATCGCTTCCGTGCGGCAGGCAAAACGCATTGCCGTTGCGATTGATACTATTCCAAAACACGTCGCAACGCGGCTGGAAACCACGGCTGAGGCAAATGCGGCGCAAGCCGCACTGAGAGCTACGTTATCCACCGAGCGAATAAGGGAGTACGGCAGTTTTAACACGCCTGAAGACCTAGAGCAGTTTTTTGAAGGGGCCATCAAGCCAGCACTGTTGACCAAAAAACGCAAGTGCCGAAGCCAATTAAAGAAATACAAAGAAGCGCGAAAATATTGCACCAAAAATGGGGACCCAAAAGCCTATCAAGCACTCTGGGCAAGCATTAACGCGCCTGTTGCAAAAGCTTTTGAAGTTGCAGATGCCGCCACATCCAGGATCGGCATGGACAACTATCAAATTGTTGAAGAGTGTAATGTGTTGATTGGACAAGATGTCGTCCAACCGATCGTCGATGCCTGCAAGAGCGTGAATGTTAGCCTAAATTAGGCCGTAACTCTGGCCACGGCATAGCTAGCATATCAGTTGCATCTGGTCAGTGGCCGAGCCAACACGCTATTACGCCATATCAACTTTGGCCCTGCAGATGACATATCAGCTGATATCGTGACGGGTATTGTCTTTCAATTGCGCGCACGAACTCTAATGCATCTCCTCCCCACCAGACACATTTAGCCCTTCACCGGTAATATATTGCGCGTGTTCAGATGCGAGGAAGGCGCACGCCGCCGCTGTGTCGCTGACCAGGCCCGGCCGGCCCATGGGGTTCTTGTTGCGCATATTCTGCATGTATTCGTCTTGGGTCATGCCAAAGAACTTAGAGAAATATTCGTTTTGCTTGGCGCCTAGCCCAGTGGTCACATGATTGGGGCAGACGGCGTTAACGGTGATGCCGTGTTTGCCCAGTTCAATAGCGTTTGAGCGGGTCAAGCCTATCATGCCATGCTTTGACGCAGTATACGGCGCCATGTGCGGGAAGCCGGATTTAGCAGCCTGGCTGGCAATGTTAATGATGCGCCCGCCATCGCCTTGCGCTTCCATTTGCATGGCGGCGTATTTGGTGCAGAGGAACGCGCCCATCAAATTGACGCCCAGCACCGCCAGCCATTCGTCTTTGGTGACCTGTTGCAGCGGCTTCATGATATAGCCGATCCCCGCGTTGTTCACGAGCACATCAATCCTGCCAAAGGCCGCTACCGTTCCATCAATAAGGCCTTTGCAGCTCTCCTCGTCGGTTACATCGCAGGGAATGATGGCAACCTCAGCGCCGCGCGCCTGCAAGTCGGCGGCCACGTCGTCCATATCACCGGTCGAGCCGATATGTTCTTTCCCCATGTGCTCTTGCGGCGCGCCTAAGTCAGAGACGACGCATTTCGCGCCGGCGTCGGCAAAATGCTGCAATATTCCCTGCCCCAGCCCCTTAGGCCGGCCCGATCCGGTGACGACGATGACTTTGCCTGCAAGGTCAGCGCTCACGATGCGACCTCTTCGATATCCCCTGTGAGGATAAAGCAGGGATTATCGGCAACCTCTTGAAACTCCGCGGCCACCTTCTGCATGGTTTGTGAAGATACATCCGCGCCAAACTGCTCCATATCGTTCACGTCAATGGTTTCGATATAGGCATAGGGTGAAGGGTCATCCGTACCAAGCAGGCCGCTAGCCCGGTAAACGTTAAAGGACGCAACGGACTTAAGACCGCGAACGGTCGGCAAATCCGTTGCTTTCGCCCACGCTTCATAGGCCTCAGGCGTTACGCCGTCCTTTAAATTAAACAGCACAAAAATCTGTGTCATAATATGTGGTCCCCAATCAGTCTCAGATTAGTCGTTCTTAAGCATGTCATACATCGCTGCAACGCTGGGTTGCTGGTCGATCTCTTGCAGAAAAGTGCGCAGGGCTAGCACCTGCGCTGGTGAAAGAGCTTGATGCGCAAAACGTGCCGCCAAGTCAAATTTTGCAAGATAGTCTTGCTCGGTCATGGGGTAGCCTGGCGCGCCGTAAATGGCGGGAATGGGTTCGCTGATGTCTCGGCCATCCTTCAAAATGATTTGGGCAGCTTGGGGGCGCATGGCATTCAAATCGGTATTGGCATCTATGGTGATCTCCACCCGCTGCGCAAAGGCTGCCAATTCAGGCGCTGCTAAGTTTTCTTGCGCGCCGGCGGCTGGCGTTATCGCAGCATCGCGCATGGCGAGCCCGCACAGATAAGGCAGGCACAGCCGCGCATAGGCCGGCGTCATTCCAGCTTGATATGGCCGGGCCACAAGCCGGTGAATCAGCGGCGGCACTTGCGCTTTTATCTGCGCAACATCGTCAAATCCAAAACCTAAGTCCGCCTTTTTGCGCAGCACATATTCAAGCACCGCATGGCTGGCGCGGCCAGAGGGATAGGGCTTGTGCGACAGCTCAGTCACTGCCCAAATGTCGCCCAGCCGTCTTGCGGCAGCCGCCGCAGACCCACCGTCTTCAATCAGCTTGAAAAACCCAAATTGCCCGTCCAGCACGTCATGCGGCGCGGTCAGCCCGGCCTCTGCCATGTCGACAGCCGTCATTGCCGATCGCGCCGCCATGGCAATTTGCAAGGGCAGCGTAATAGAGCCCTCAACATGCGCTTGCATGGTGCCCGATAGCTGCGAATACGTCAGGCCGAAGACATCATCATAACGCGTGCGCGGCAACCCGCGCAGCCGGGCCAGGGCAAGCGCTGCGCCAAGACAGCCGTTTGTTCCCGGACGAAAAAATCGCAAAGGCGCCTCCGTCGCGACACCAAGGCTGGCCGCAATATCAACGCCCAAAATGATAGCTGCGGCCAAATCGCTGCCAGAAATCTGTGGGTTGCTCGCCGCCTCGGCTAAACAGCAGGCGGTAATCACTGACATGGCGTGCACGACAGCGGGCTCATGCACGCAGTCCCACTCCAAATTATGAATAAAAAATGCGTTTAAGAGACAGGCAACCTCACGAGAAACCCGGATATCGCGGCCAAGTACCGGAAGTGCGCCGCTGCCCCAATTGGCGCTGGCGGCGACCAATTCACCAGCGCCGGCAGCGCTACTGCCCGCCAGCCCGACGCCAACGGTATCGAGCAAAAAGATGCGCAGAGACTGCCGTGCTGACTCAGGAATTGAAGGCGCCGGCGTGAGCGCAACATGATCTAATATCTGTGCGCGCGGATCCATTGATAGGCTTCTCCCTGCGGGCCTCTCGTCTAGGTACTGTGGTGATAAAATTTGTCCAGACAAATCTAGACCCACCTTGAAACGCTTGCATTTAAAAGCTGCATGCGGCCATGCTGCGGCGGTCTCATGTCGCTAAAGTAACTCCGCTCAAAAATGGCTAAACCCCAATCACAAGATAAAAAACGCCCGCGCTATATTGAGGTTGCAAGTAATCTGCGTGAGCGGATCGAAGCTGGCGAATTTCAAGTCGGGCGCTTACTGCCCACGGAGACTGAGCTGTGCGGCACCTACGCCGTATCACGTCATACAGTTCGCGAAGCGCTGCGCCGTTTGCAAGATGCTGGCATTGTTACACGCCGGCAGGGTTCGGGGACAGTTGTTGCCTCGCAGCAGCGCGCCGCCGTTTTTCAGCAAGAACTAGGTACACTGGAAGACCTCATCCAATATGCCACAGACGTCAGATTTGAGCTGACCGCGCCAACCGAAAGCGCACTGCCGGAAGTTTTGCAAAGCTATGTTGACCCAGATGAGGTTGGCACATGGTTTCACATCCAGGCGCTTGCCTATCAACGCCACTTGCGCCGGCCCGTGGCCCTGTCAGATGTTTTTGTACCAGCGAAGTACGAGCTTGTTGCCAAACAAGTGCGCGGCAACCGCGGCGCTTTGTTTCATGAATTTGAGCTTTTAAGCGGCGATCCCATCGACCATGTCGAACAGGAGATCCGTGCCGTGACCTTGCCTGAGGAGGTGTGCGCTACCCTTGAGTGCCCGGTTGATCAAGCCGGCTTACAGGCCATCCGCGCCTATTTCGGTGCGCAAGGCCCAGCGATGATTTCAATTTCGCTGCACCCTGGCGATCGCTATGCTTATCATCTTAAATTCGAGCGCAAAATGTAGCGCATAAATGCCCCTAGCCAGGACCATCTATCGGCGATAGTATTTGTCCGGACAATTTTTTTGAACGCTTCGAAAAACCGTTTGGGGGATATGATGCGAAACCTTATTTTGCCGCTGCTGGCCATTGGCACAATGGCACTTCCAATCTGCGCAAGTGCAGATATGCTGGATCCAAACGATCCAGATGATGCAATCAAAATCAACCGCAAAATACAGTGCAATGCCAAAGACGGCGTGCCGGCTCTTTATCACTGGCAAGGCCGCCTCTACAGCCGCCGCGAAGGCGAGCGCGACCGCCATTTGTTCAACCTGCAAGGCATGAATGTGCGCCAATGTGTTTCAGTTAAAGATAAAAAACTCGGCACTGGCTACCGGATGGTCTCGCGGGAGATTATGCTCTACCTCGACCCTAAAACTGGCAAGCTGCTAGACCAATGGGACAACCCTTTCACCGGCGAAACCGTGGACGTGATCCATGTGGCCAATGACCCGGTAAATTCGCGTGTACCAACCTTTCCGAAGCGCCGCGACGGCTCGACTTATTCGCTGCCGATGCGCATCAAAAACGGCAAAGTCTTTATGCTTGCGGAGGTGCCACTTTATTATACCAATGCGCTTGGCGGCGATTTCCAAACCTATGTGGGCAACCACTATCATGCCATGGAGATCTTCGATTTCATTGGGGATGAAGCCGACATTTTAGATCCAAAAGCCTCTGTATCCTACCCGACGGTGGCATGGGTGCGCGTGGCGCAATGGCTGCCTTGGATGGAAATGGGTTCGCGCCCTGGCGTCATGGTGGCCAATGCCGCCGGCCAGAAGCTCAACAGCTTTGATGAGTTGCCAGATGTGCTGAAAGACACGATCAAAGAGCGCTATCCGATTTACACCGCGCCGCCGCCCGTTGATGACACACGTCCGAATGAAACCAGCTGGACGTACTTTCGAAAAGTGCTGTCAGAGCGGGCTGCGAAAAAGGCAAACAGTACTGGCACCGGGCGTGATTAAGGGTTCATAGCAGCTGGCCTTGCGCTGGCCGCTTGCCTTCCTGCCACCGCCCAGGAGCCGACATTTCAAGACACACGAGAAAAGCAGGAGGCGGATTGAAATCCTGTTCGTAAAAGGCACTGTGGTGCGCGCCGACCTAGCCAAGGCGGGCATCACCTCGACCATCAAGACAAAGACCTGCGGCTGCATCACGGTGCCTTAACCTCGCTATCACAAGCAGGAGTGGCGCTTGAAGCGCAAACCGTTCGATACCAACACTGCTGTACCGGGATAACGTGAAGGGAGACGACGATGGCAGAGCTCATGCGCCAATGGCTGCTCAATGGACATCCACGCGGACGCGGAATTGAGCCGAATGATTTTAAGCTCGTCGAAGCGCCGATCCCTGAACCCAATGCCGGCGAAGTGACGTTAAAACTCACCCATCTTGGCTTTGACCCAGCGCAAAAAGGCTGGATGGAAAATATCGCGGACTATGTGGCGCCGATGGCCATCGGTGACGTCATGCGCGGCTCAGGTATTGGCACGGTGGTCAAGTCGAACCACCCTGACTATGCCGAAGGCGATATTTTGGTGGGCACCATGGTCTGGTCGGAATATGTGGCCATCAATCCCAAAACTCTAGAACGGCCGATCAAAGGCATGCCGGTCACAACCATGCTTGGTCCGCTCGGCGTTACGGGCATGACGGCCTATTGCGGGCTGTTTAAGCTTGGTAAGCCAGTGGCCGGCGATGTTGTGCTGGTCTCCGGCGCGGCAGGGGCAACTGGCTCAGTGGTTGGCCAGCTTGCAAAAATTGCCGGCTGCACCACCATCGGCATTGCCGGCGGTACGGAAAAATGCGCATGGCTGACGGATGAGGTGGGCTATGATCATGCCATTGATTACAAAGCTGGCAATGTGCGTGCACAGATCAAAGACTTCGCGCCCAAAGGCATCGATGTCTTTTACGACAATGTCGGCGGCAGCATCCTAAACGATGCTTTGGCGCAAATCGCCACTGGAGCGCGCGTGGTCATTTGCGGTGGGATCAGCCGCTATGAAACTGGTAGCCTGCCAGCTGGCCCGCAGAATTATTTTAACCTCATCTTCCGCCGCGCCAGTATGCACGGCTTCATCGTGCTCGATTGGGCCAATGAGTTTCCGATCATTCGCAAGCGGCTGGCAAAGTTCATTGAAGACGGCACCTTGCGGTACCGCGAAGACATTCAACATGGCTTTGAAAACGCGCCGACGACTTTGCAGCGACTGTTCTCCGGCCAAAACAAGGGCAAACAGCTTTTACAGCTCTAACCCCTGCATTTGATAGCTGACCGCACGGTGCCAGGCGGGCACATTGGTGACGTGGAGGAGGAACCATCATGACAAATGCACTGGCTGACGATGTTCTGACCAGCGTGGACACAGATGCCGCGCTGATTGCGGGACGCCACATTGAAACCGGCAAGGTCGTGTTTCCCTGGCCGACGGGCGTTGAGCGCCGCCATTTCGAGCGTATTGAGCTGACGCGCACAGGTACTCTCTGGTCATGGTCTGTTCAGCGTTTTCTGCCCAAGTCGCCGCCCTATATGGGCACGGAAACGATTGAGACCTTCAAGCCCTACATCTTTGGATATGTAGAGCTACCCGGCCAAGTGATTGTTGAAACACGCATCGTCAACGCTGCGGAAGCCGATTTAAAGATCGGCATGGATATGACACTGGCAATCATTGATTTTGACCATAAAGAACGCGGCGTGGTGAAAACCTACGCTTTTGAGCCAGCCTAAGGAGACACGAGCATGGACGTTGCAATTATCGGTGCTGGCATTCACAAATTTGGTCGCACAGACGGCAAAAGTGGGCTTGATCAAGGCGTTCACGCGGTCCGCGATGCGCTGCAGGATACCGGCCTCACCTGGGAAGATATTCAATTTGCGTTCGGCGGTTCCGCTGCAGCGGGCAACGCGGATATCATGGTCAACTCGCTTGGTCTTACAGGGATGCAGTTCATCAATGTCAATAACGGCTGCGCAACCGGCGGCTCGGCGGTGTTGTCGGCCTATTGGGCGATCAAGTCCGGTGAATTCGATCTCGGCCTTGCTGTGGGCTTTGACAAGCATCCACGCGGCTCATTCAACCCCGACCCTGCCGACTGGGGGCTCGATAGCTGGTACGGCGAACAAGGCTTCATGCTGACAACCCAATTCTTCGCATTAAAAATTCAGCGCTATATGGAACTGCACGGCATTTCATCGCGCTCTTTGGCTTTGGTTGCGGAAAAATCATTCCACAATGGCGCGCTCAATGAAAACGCCTGGCGGCGCACGACGATGGACTTAGAGACCATCGAAAGCGCACCGATGATCAACGATCCGCTGAACAAATACATGTTTTGCTCTCCTGGCGAAGGCGGCGTCGCACTGATCTTAGCCAGCGCAAAAAAGGTGAAGGAACTCGGCATTGAAAAGCCCATTTGGGTCAAAGGTGCGGCGGTGAAGACCCGCCTGGAAGGCTCATTTGAAGTGTTCTCGCCAAGCATTCAGGTGGAACGGTCAAAAGCACCCACCGAACTGGCCAGCGAAGCGGCTTTTGAGATGGCTGGCATTGGGCCCGATGAAATTGATGTGGCGCAATTGCAAGATACTGAATCTGGCGCGGAAATCATGCATATGGCGGAGAACGGCTTTTGCAAAGATGGTGAGCAAGAAAAATTGCTGGCCGAGCGTGCTACCTGGATTGATGGCCCATTACCGGTGAATACCGACGGCGGCTGCATCGCCAATGGTGAGCCAATTGGCGCAAGCGGTTTGCGGCAGGTCTATGAGAACGTGATCCAGCTGCGCGGCCAAGCAGGCGAGCGCCAGGTCCCGAATGATCCAAAAACGGCCTACAGCCATGTCTATGGGGCGCCAGGCCTGTCAGCTGTTGCAATTCTGGAGCGTTAGCCCATGGCCGCAAAACTAGACGGCAAAGTCGCGCTCGTCACTGGCGCAGCGGCCGGCATTGGTTTGGAAATCGCAAAGGTCTTTATCCAGCACGGCGCGAAAGTCATGCTCACAGACATTAATGCGAAAGCGCTCGAGGCAGAGGCGGCTGCTCTTGGTGAAAATGCGGCGTGGCTGACCTTAGATGTTACCGATGAGGCGGCATGGAAAGAGGCGATTGCCAAGACGAGCGAGACGTTCGGAAAGCTGAATATTCTGGTCAACAACGCTGGGATATCCGAGCCTGGCACGATTGAAGATACTTCGACCGACTTGTGGCGCCGCATTATGGCCATCAACCTAGACAGCGTGTTCTTTGGCTGCCGGGAAGCCATTCCGGCCCTAAAGGCGAGCAATGAGCCTGGCAGCATTATCAACATCTGTTCAATGTCAGGTCTGAGGCCGTCCTCATTCATTTCTGCCTACGCAGCTTCAAAAGCTGCGGTGTCGATGTTGACCAAGTGCGTCGCCCTGCATTGCGGCAATTCAGGTTACCCCATCCGCTGTAACACAGTGCTTCCCGGCGCTACTGAAACACCGATGTTTGAACGCTATCTTGATATGACTGAGGCGAGCGGCATTTCGCGCGAAGACGCTTATGCATCATTTGCCCAGAACCACGCCATGAAACGGCCGGGCAAGCCCGAAGAAGTCGCGCAAGGCGTGCTGTTTCTGGCAAGCGATGACAGCAGTTTTACAACCGGCGCTGACATCCCCGTAGAGGGTGGCGGCCTTATCCGCGAATAAAGATGATCCGCAAACAACACTATCCCCCACAACAACAGATCGACTGAGGAGAGCAAGACATGGACTTGGGTTTAAAAGGCAAAAAAGCGCTAATTACCGGCGGCACCAAGGGCATTGGGCGTAGAGTAGCCAATCTGTTGGCAGATGAAGGCGCTGATATCGCCATCTGTGCACGCAATGGCGCTGAGGTTGAAGCCGCTGTTGCCGACCTCTCCGCAAAAGGCATCAACGCATTCGGCACGGAAACCGATGTCGGTGATAAAGCCGCCTTTGAGGGCTGGCTTGATGCGTCGATTGAAGCCTTGGGCGGTGTTGATATCTACATTCATAATGTATCAGCGGGCGGTGGCGGCGCGTCTGATGAGCACTGGGAAGCAAACCTCAACCTCGACGTCCTGCCTGCCGTGCGCGCGGTTGAAAAACTTGGCGGCGTGATGAGCGCTGGCGGCAACATTTTAATGATGTCGACCACCGCGGCGGTTGAAACGTTCATTGCGCCGCAAGCCTATAATGCCATGAAGGCAGCGGTCATCACCTATGCGCAGCAACTCGCCCAGGCCATGGCACCCGCCGGCATCCGCGTCAATACTGTCTCGCCCGGCCCGATTGAGTTTGAAGGCGGCGCCTGGGACATGATCAAAGGCGCTATGCCAGACCTTTACAACGCGACCGTTGCAGGCCAGCCGCTCGGCGGACGCCTGGGCACGCCTGAAGAAGTTGCAAATGCAATCGCATTTTTGGTTAGCCCAGTGGCCAGCTGGGTCACTGGCGTTAACTTGGTGGTCGATGGCGGCTATACCAAGCGCGTGCAGTTTTAGAGAGGCCCGCAATGATCAAACAGCCCCTCACCTGTTATTTTGTCATCAGTGGCAAATACCACGATATTGACTTTGCGCGGCTAGAAGTCCTCAAACTTTTGGCCGAGCATGATCAAATCCGTACGACAGTTGCGCCGGATTACAGCGATATCGACGCCATTTGCGCTGCTGATTTCCTTATCACCTTCACCTGTGATGTGATGCCCACCGACGCGCAGACACAAAAATTGAACGAGTATGTCACCGGCGGCGGGAAATGGATCGCGCTGCATGGCACAAACTCGATTTTGGAGTTTACCGAAGAGGGCCTGGTTGACTCGCCCGAGACGGCGCCGGAGTTCATGGAGCTTGTCGGTACGCAATTTAAAGCGCATCCGCCAATTGGCCCATTTCAGGTCGAAGTCGTTGATGATCAAAACCCGCTTAGTGAAGGCATGACAGACTTTGAAGTGATCGATGAGCTCTATCTTTCGAAAACTTTCTCAGACATTCACATCCTCATGCAAACGCGCTTCACGGGCGAAGCTACGGGATTTGTAGATCTCAACTGGGAAGATGAAATCGTACCCATCGCCTATCTGCGCGATGTGGGTGACGGCCAGATTTTTTACTGCACGCTGGGCCACTGCCGCGGCCACTATGACGTGCAGGTTATGACGCCTTTTTACCCGCATACCGAGCGCTGTGCATGGAACTACCCGATTTTTTATGAAGTGTTACGCCGATCGATAAAATGGGCGATGGGGACATTGTAACCCCATTCATGCGGCAAAATCACCGCACCTGGCGATTATCTCAATAGTGCGTGAAACGCTGCTGGTGTAGCACTAAGGAGTAAGCAAGGAGAGAACGATGGATTTGAGTTTTAGCGACGACGAGCTTGCGTTCCGCGATGAGGTCCGCGACTGGCTGAAGGAAAATCTCCCTGACCATCTCAAAACGGCGATGGCCAATACACCGTCTGTGTTTGTTGAACAAGATATCATGGTGGAATGGCAGCGCATCTTGCACCAGAAAGGTTGGCTCGCCTACCAGTGGCCGAAAGAATATGGCGGTACGGGTTGGAGCCCGACGCAGCGCTATATTTTTGAAAAAGAATGCGCGTTAGCTGGCGCGCCTGGCCTTGTTGTGCTTGGTCTGAAGCTGGTAGCACCGGTGATTTACACCTATGGCACGCCGGAACAAAAAGCTGAGTTTCTGCCAAAAATACTGACCGCTGAACACTATTGGTGTCAGGGCTATTCCGAGCCCGGCAGTGGGTCAGACTTAGCGTCCCTAAAAACCAAAGCGGTGCGCGATGGCGACGACTATGTGATCAATGGAACCAAGATTTGGACGACCCACGCTCATTTTTCCAATTGGATATTTTGTCTGGTTAAAACAGATACCGAGTGCAAGCCACAAAAAGGAATTTCCTTCGTTTTAATTCCGATGGATGCGCCTGGCATTGATGTGAAGCCGATTATCACAATGGCGGGCGACCATGAAGTGAACCAAGTCTTTTTGGACGACGTGCGCGTGCCAATTGCAAACCGCGTAGGTGAAGAAGGCCAGGGATGGGAAATTGCCAAGTTTCTGCTGGAGAATGAGCGCGGCGGTTCGTGCCATTCCCCTGCTATTTTAGCGGATCTGGAGAAACTGCGCATGCAAGCAGCGCAGCAGCCCTCTGGCTTTAATGGCGCGGCTTTAACCGATGATGCCGGCTTTAACGAACAGGTTGCACGCATCGAACTCGACGCGCAGGCGTTGGAGATAAGCGAACTGCGGATTTTAGCGGAACTGGCACAAGGCCGGCGCCCTGGCCCGCAAACGTCCATGATCAAGACCATTGCCTCGGAGCTGCGCCAGAAGGTCGATCATCTGCGCGTGAACGCATTTGGATATGATGGCATGCAGCTTGAATACAGCCGCCCGCTGTATGGCAATGCGCGGCCGATCCCGATGGGCCCGGAAGATGCGCAAATAGCGATGCCGTCGTACTTAAACGGTCGTGCGTGGTCGATCTTCGGCGGCACCAGCGAAGTGCAGCGCACCATCATCGCAAAAACGGTTCTAGGTCTGTAAGTCCGACCGATACCTCTGCGCGAAGTTTGCATATCTTGGCGCAGCTTCCCGGTTTCTCGCAATCTGCTCAGGACTGATCATACGCATCAGCTGGGCAGGCCTTCCGCCCCAAAGCTCGCCTTTCTTTATGACCTTGTTTGGCGTCAGCATCGCGCCGGCAGCCAGCATGCCGTCTTCCTCAATGACACAGCCATCCATCACGATGCTGCCCATGCCTACAAAGCTCCAGTCTTGAAGAATACAGCCGTGCACCAAGGCCATATGGCCGATGAGCACATCGTTGCCAATCGTTGTGGGGTGGGTTTTCGTTGAAACGTGGACCACAGTGCCGTCTTGGATGTTTGATCGCACGCCCACTGTGATCGTGTTCACATCGCCGCGCAATACGCAATTAAACCACACCGACGACCCTGCTCCTATGGTCACGTCGCCAATCACTTGGGCACCCGGCGCAATGTAAGCATCAGCGGCAATGTCTGGATGTTTGTTGCCGATGGAAAAAATGTTTCCCTGCGTTTGCAAAAATTCGCCCTCCCGCGGGCTGTATATTATGGAAATAGCGCGACTTGGTTGAGCCCGGTGTCTTCCGGCAAGCCAAACATGAGATTCATGTTTTGTATGGCTTGGCCGGATGAGCCCTTGACCAGGTTATCGATTGCCGAAACGATGATGGCATGACCATCTCTGCGGTCTGGAAACACATTCATAACGCACATGTTGCTGCCCCGCACCATGCGCGTTGCCGGCGCCGTTTTGTCCGGCAGCACATGCACGAACGGGGCCTCAGCATAGCGAATGGCCAGCAAAGACTTCAGCCGGTCTGCCGTTTGATCGCCATTCAGACGCACATAGATTGTCTCCAGTTCGCCCCGGTTGAGCGGCACCAGGTGCGGCGTGAAGCTAATGGTCACGTCTTCCCCTGCGACGCGACTGAGCTCTTGCTCAATCTCTGGCATATGGCGATGATGACCGACGCCATAAGGATGCATTGCTTCGGCAACTTCGCAATAAAGGTTTTGTTCCTTCAGTGATCTTCCAGCACCGGTAACGCCCGATTTTGCATCAATGATAATTGGCTCCGACGCAATGGTTTCAGCAGCAAGCAGCGGTAACAACGCCAGTAAAGCAGCGGTTGGATAACAGCCTGGGCATGCCACAAGCCGCGCCTTGGCAATCTCTTGCGCGTAAATTTCTGTAAGCCCATAAACTGCATGTGGTTGAAGCTCCGACGCAAGGTGCTGGCCGCCATACCATTCGGCATAAGTTGCTGTATCTCTCAGACGAAAATCTGCTGATAAATCAATGATTTTTATATGTTCATTAATATTCCAAATGAGCTCAATTGTACGCTGGCTTGTGGCGTGTGGAAGGGCGCAAAAAAGCACATCGGCATCAATTGACCGCCAGTCAATAGCATCGATTTGTGAGAGTGTTGGCAGGTCTGCTCCGCTGAAATGCGGAAAAATATCACGCATCTTTTGCCCAGCTTTACGCTCCCCAGTGAGGAACGATATCGTCACGTTTGGATGCAGCAGCAATAGCCGCACCAGATCAGCGCCGGTATAACCGCTGGCGCCCAGGATGCCCGCTTTGATGGAGTGTGTCACACAGCGCCCTTTCTAGCAGGGCGCTCGGCCGACTTTGCGCGCTAGAGCTCTCCGCTGATAAGCTTGATTACTGCAGAGAAATCCAAATCGTCCTTCCCTGCACTTTCCATCAGCGTATAGAGGCTCCCGGCCTGCGCGCCAAGGGGTATTGCCGCGCCAGCGGTTTTCGCCGCGTCGCCAGCAAGGCGGAGATCTTTCAGCATCATGCCTGCTGCAAAGCCGGGTTGATAGTCATTATTGGCCGGCGCTGTAGGCACGGGACCGGGCGCTGGGCAATAGCTGGTCATGGACCAGCACTGACCGGATGCGGTGGAAGAGATGTCAAAAAATGTCTGCGCATCGAGGCCGAGTTTTTCAGCCAAATTAAACGCTTCAGCCGTACCGATCATGGAGATGCCCAACAGCATATTGTTGCACACCTTCGCCACCTGGCCGTTGCCTGCGGCGCCAGCGTGGAACACGTTCTTACCCATGATGTCGAGATAAGGTTTGGCTTTGTCAAACGCTGCAGCTTCGCCGCCGACCATGAATGTGAGCGTGCCACCCTGCGCTGCGGCTGTACCGCCGGAGACCGGCGCATCGACCATTTCAAAACCGGCCTCGGCGGCCTGGGCAATGACTTCGCGCGCGCTCGGCACATCGATGGTTGAGCTATCAATAAACAGCGCCCCTTTTGCGACAGCGGGGATCACTGCACCATACACGCCCAAGACATGCGGCCCAGCAGGCAGCATAGTGACAACAACGTCTGCATTTTTGACCGCGCTTGGAATATCGGCGCTCGACATGCCGCCAGCGGCTTCTAGCGCAGCGCGCGCGTCGGCAGATAAATCCACACCGGTGACGGCGTGCCCGGCCTGCACAAGGTTGATAGCCATGGGTCCGCCCATATTGCCTAAGCCAATGAATGCTATGTTCGCCATATCCCCCTCCGAAATCCCGGCAACTGCGTTAGCGATGCAACTCGCGCGTGCCTAAATCCGCAAAATAGGCTGCAATTGCAGCATCGCTCACCTCATCCAGCAGCGCTGGTGACCACTGCGGCACGGCGCCTTTTTCAAAAATCGTTGCGCGCACGCCTTCGTAAAAATCATGCCCTTCCATGATGCGCGCTGCCATGCGCATCTCCATCGCCATGGCCGCATCAAAATCCATATCCGCGCCGCGTTTTAGCTGCTCAAAGGTAAGC
>JBCCLR010000049.1:0-19659 GCA_039026755.1 Pseudomonadota bacterium
CGGCATTTGTGTATGACGGCTCTGAGAGCGTAAACGCAAGCTTATATACCGATGGGTCCGTTCACACCTCCGATACGCTTAATGATGTCGATACGCTAGTAGGCAGTGAGTTTAGGCTTGGCCGGCAACAATCAACTTTAGACTTTGACGGGTTCCTGAATGAACTATGGCTGCGCCCAAGCGCAGTGTCTGGGGACTGGCTTGCCACAGAGCATGCCAATCAAAGCAATCCTGGTGCGTTTGGCTTTGCCGGGGATATGCAGAGCGTTGGGGGTGGCGAAGTTGATGTTAGTCTCTTGGATGCGACATCTCTAAGCGCCTTAGACAGCATTTCGTTAGCACAGTTTCATAACCTCACGGCATTTAATTTGACGTCCGTGAGCGCTCTTGCGGCAACGTCGCTGGGGCAGCAGGTCAACGTTAGTGTTCAAAGCTTGGCTTCAGCAACGGTGATAGATGACGTCCTGCTTTCGGTAGCCGGCGTTATTCAGGTTGCGTCATTGCACTCAACCACAGCCGTCCAAATCATAAACATAACGCAAGCGCATGACCTATGGCCGCAAAGCCTTGTGTCAGAAGCAGAGCTAGATGCAGCCAATTTGGTGTTCGGTTCTGTGACGAACTCAACCTTCCGTATCTTACGGGTCCCTAAATAGGATAGAACACTATGGCAAAGACAGTAGATGATAGCGTTTTTGACGCTGGGCTCAATGTGATCGCGGGTGCAACGACGCTTCATTTCTGTAGCGGCGCACCAAGTAATTTTGCAGCGGTGTCTGGACTTAGCCTGGCTAGCGTGGCTGTTGATGCTGGTGACTTTAGTATTGCGAATGGCGACACATCGGGACGCAAGGTCACAGTGGCTTCTCAATCCGGTGTAAGCGTTAGCGGTAGCGGCACAGTCAATCACGCTGCTTTGGTGACTGGTTCGGCGCTATTGCTTGTGACTGAGATAGGTGCGCAGGCCGTGACATCGGGTAACACGATTGCCAGCAACGCTTTTGACTTTGAGCTACGTGACCCGACCTAGTGACCGTTTATCACCAAGAGCCCGGTGCCAAGCATAGATACGGCTGGGACTTTGCAGATGTGGTCACGCCGGGTGCGGACCTAAATGGCGCTGTGTTTAGTTCAGTGCCTGATGGCTTGGTGTTTGAAGACACTATTGTGGAGGGCACACTCGTGACAAGCATGGTGTCAAGTAACGGCTCTCGTGGTTTGTTTGAGGCCATATGCTCAATCACCTTGCCGGATGGCAGGCGGCGGGCACCAGCGATTGCGATACGGTTTGCCTGACTAGTGAGCAAGTGGCCATATCACACAGCGCGATGGAAGGCGCTTAGGCGGCATGTCTTCAATCGCGATAAAGGCCGCTGCGGTATTTGTAAAAAGCTCATACACGGTGAGTTTCATTGCGATCATAAGAAGAGGTTCAGCGGACGCGATGATCCTTTGGTTTGGGATGTAGATAACCTTTGGGTACTGCATCCAGACTGTCACTCGCTGAAGACTAGCACCACGGACCTAGGCAGACCCATGAAAGGATGCACCGCCGATGGCACACCCGTCCATAGACTGTAGTGTTTCCGATTTGGAAACGAAAAGGGAGGGGGAGGGTCAATCTCTATAAGCTTTAGAAGGCAAGACCGTGTGGTGTCCTTTGTTTTATTGCTAACTCAATTTTCCCGCGCGCGCGAGGCAGGTGAAAAGGCGTCTTTGTAGATGAGTAAGAAACAACGCATCGATAGCGTCAAAGGAGCTTTAAACGCCGCCGCGGGAATGCAAGACATTGCTGTGCCTGAAACCGTGCCGCTTGACGATTTAGAAATGCCTTTTTTTGCTGCGATTATTGCAAAAAAACCAACTTCTGAATGGGAAGACCACGATCTACAGGTTGCTGCGCTTTTGGCGCGCGAAATGTGCTTGGCTGAAAAAGAAACACGCTTGCTTGCTGATGAGGGTAGCGTGGTCACCACACCAAAGGGCTTAACTCAACAAAATGCCCGCGTTCCTACTGTGCATGGCATTGCTGCTAGAATTAAAAACTACAGGCAGACCTTGGCAATACATGGCGCTGCTATGGGGAATGCACGAGACGTTGGTTCACGGCGGACCAAAGTGCAAAAAATAGAGGCCGGATTGCGAAAGGATGACCCGCTTCTCGCCGGCACAAGACACTGACTTCTAAGCGCGCTGAACGTGTTATTGCGTTTATCGAG
Organism: Pseudomonadota bacterium; assembly: GCA_039026755.1. Lineage (GTDB taxonomy): Bacteria > Pseudomonadota > Alphaproteobacteria > Sphingomonadales > CAKZYD01 > CAKZYD01. Next base: position 2,220 of record JBCCLR010000049.1, read on the forward strand.
AAATATTGCCGCGTGCCGGAAGGTCCCAAGGTTGGGCAGCCGATAAAGCTTGGTCGTTTTCAAAAACGGTTTATTCGTGCGGTTTACCGAAAGGGTATTCGCCGCGCGATTTTAAGCATCGCTAAAAAAAACGGCAAAACAGCGCTTATTGCAGCGATACTTTTGGCTCACATTATTGGGCCGGAAGCGGTTCAAAACAGTCAAATCGTCAGTGCTGCGCAATCGCGTGATCAGGCAGCATTGGTGTTTAAGCTTGCTTGTAAGATGCTGGACCTAAACGAAGATTTAGATGGACTTTATCGCTACGTAGAGAGCGGCAAGCGCATCTACGGCCTGCTAATGAATGTAGAGTTTCGAGCTTTAGCTGCGGAAGCGAAAAGCACGCAAGGCGTTAGCCCGGTGCTTATAATCTTTGATGAAACCGGACAGGTAGAGGGGCCGACCGACGCTTTTTTTGATGCACTTGACACTTCGCAAGGCGCCTATGATGAACCGCTGCAGATTATCATCAGCACGCAGGCCGCAACGGATAACGCGCTCCTCAGTCGCCTCATAGATGACGCGGACAACGATGAAGAAACGGTATGCCATGTGTATGCCGCCAAAGAAAACGCGAACGTCTTAGATAGAAAGGCCTGGAAGGCATCAAACCCGGCCTTAGGTGATTTTCGCTCGTTGCCTGACTTAGAACGGCTAGCAAAGCAAGCCCACCGTTCGCCATCGGGTGAAAACAGCTTTAGAAACCTAAATCTTAATCAACGCGTGCAAAAGCACTCGCCTGCTGTTGCAGTTAATGTCTGGAATGCCAATTCGGGCAATCCAGACTATGAGGTCTTTTACCGGCAGCCTGTTTATGCAGGGCTGGATCTTTCAGAAACGACGGACCTTACCGCGCTGGTTTTAGTGGCTCGCGAAGATGGCGTAATTCATGTCTGGCCGCACTTTTGGACGCCAGGCAAGACTGTGCAAGATCGCTCGCAAAAAGACCGTGTGCCATATGATTTGTGGGTCAAACAGGACTATCTAAACGCCACCTCTGGCAACACCGTTTTGTACCCTGAGGTCGCTGCGGATATGGCCGATATTCTGAGCGGTATGAATCTCGAATTACTGAATTTTGACCGCAAATTTATGAAGATGTTGACGCCGCATTTAAGCGCCGAAGGACTTGACATTCCTCTTAATGAGTTTGGTCAAGGTTTTATCAGCATGACCCCGGCCTGGGCCGCGACAGAGGCCGCTCTGCTAGATGAAAACATGCGACATGGCGGGCATCCAGTTTTAAAAAGCTGCGCCCTAAACGCCGTGCTCAAGAAAGATCCGGCTGGCAACAAAAAATTAGACAAGGCAAAAAGCAATGGAAGAATTGACGGCATGGTCGCTTTGTTAATGGCTGTGGCCGCGCTTGAAACTGCTAGTGGCGCGGCGCCTGTTGCTTCACCTTGGGATGATGAAGGGTTTAGCCTTAGTGGCTTGGTGGCAACGTAAGGAAGAGCGCAGCCAAACGATCGCACAGTCGGCAACCGCGGCTGACTGGTATGCGTTTTTTGGAATTAAAGATACGCAGTTACCCACCGTTACTGTTGATGCGGCCCTTAAAGTGCCAGCAGTTTCGGCAGCCGTAAAACGATTAAGCGAAACTTTAGCAGCTTGCCACATTGGCCTATATCGCCGTTCCGGCATGGCTGTAACGCCCGTCTCTGGCACTTTGAATACCATGTTGGCCGATGCGCCAAACGAAACCCAAACATCGTTTAAGTTTCGTCGGTACCTATGGCGCCAGGTTTTTACGCATGGGCGCGGGATGGCCTACATTGAGCGCAATGCTAACGGCACGCCGCGGTCCCTCTTTGGTCTTGATGTGACCAAGGTCACCGTTCATCGTCAGGATGAGCGGCTGCATTACACGTATGGCCGAAGGCGATACGAAGCGTCGGACGTTATTGACATAACTTGGGCCGACAAAGACGATATGACGGGTGCCCTGAGCCCAATTATTGAAAACCGACGTGCCATCGCTTTGGCCATAGCGATGAATGACTATGCGGCGCATTATTTTGCCGGGGGTGGCGTTCCTCCGCTGTCCCTAGAGGGTCCAATGCCGACCGGCGCTGAAGCCATGAAGCGGCAAATGGAAGACATAATGAGGGCCATCAACACCGCCAAAGACAGCAATCAGCCTGTTTTTCCGATGCCGCCAGGGCATGCGCTTAAGCCGGTTGGGCTTGACCCGGATAAAGGGCAGATGGTTGCGGCTCTTGAGTTTCAAATAGAAGAAATTGCGCGCGGTTTTGGCATACCACCAGTGTTTTTGCAGGATTTGCGGCGCGGCACATATTCAAACACAGAGCAGCAAGATTTATCATATGTGAAGCACACGATTACGCCGTGGGCGGAAGACTTGGAAGAAGAGTTGAACCTTAAGTTTTTTGGTCGCTCAAGTCGATCGCGTTTTTACATGCATGACCTTGAAAGCATATCGCGCGGTGACACCCGTACGCGGACGGAATCCAACGAGCGCGCAATCTTCTCGGGTCAGAAAACAGTCAATGAAATCAGAACAAAGCAAGGTGACCCCGCTGTTGATGGGGGAGACCAGCCGTTGGTGCAAAGCGCAATGATCCCACTTAATCAGGTAAGCAATCAGAATGAACAGTGAAGAGCTTCGCGGTTTAAGCGAATACCGGTCAGAGAATGGCGGCGGCACTATCATCGGGTATGCTGCTGTTTTTAATTCACCTGCGAATATAATGGATGACTTCACCGAGACAATTGCTCCTGGCGCCTTTGCTGAAAGTCTGCGAACTAACGAAGTTTTTGCTTACAATGAGCACGATTTAAAACAGCTCATCGGAGCAACACACAACGGTACTCTTAGGTTAAATGAGGACGAAAAGGGTCTTAGAGTTGAAATAGATTTGCCTGAGACTAGTGTCGGTAGCGACGTACGCGCTCTTATTAAAGACGGATATGTGCGCGGAATGTCGTTTGGCTTTTCGGTGACTGAAGGCGGGGATGTTTGGTCATCAGACTTACGCGAACGGAAGATTACAAACGTTAATCTTTTTGAGGTCAGCACAACGCACAACCCGGCTTTTGTACAAACATCTGTTAGCGTTAGAAGTCGCTTTAAGAACATTCGAGAGCACAATCAAAAACACGGATACGCTCGCATTCGTAAGCGTTCAATGCGCCTTGGCCAAGCGTCAAGAGGGTTAATCACGGAGCCTTTAAAGTCCGAACAATTTAAATCGGAGAATGAAAATGCTTAGTGCAACAGAACTTGATCAAAAGGCAGGCCAACTGGTCGATCAAGCCCGGTCTTTATTGAACGAAATTAAAGACGACACTGAAGAAAGCCGTGCAAAGGAACTGGAATCCCAGCACGACGCCATTATGGCTGAATATGACGCCGTTATGGCAAAATGGCATCGGGCTAAGAAGCTTGAGGACGCAGAGAAGCGCGCTGACGAGCAAAAAGAACGCGAAGTGCGTAACAAGCGGCCTGAAGAGCGCGTTGACAGCCCCGCTGTTGATGACGGCGAAGAAGTGTCATACCGCGCTGCCTTCCACAAATGGGTTAAGTCGGGCGGTCGTGAGGCAGAATTGGCGCCGGAGGTGCGCGCAGCACTCAAACCAGAATATCGGGCGCAAGTGACCAGCACCGATAGCGCTGGTGGCTTTATGGTTCCAACTGAGTTGTTAAACCGCTTGACAGAGCGCATGGCTATGTGGGGCCCAATGTACTCTAGCGATATCTTCACTATTATTGCTGGTACGTCAGGCAATAAGCTGACCATGCCGACCGTTGATGATACAGCCGGTCGCGCTCCGCAAAACACGTCGGAGGGCGCTACGTTAACAGATGACGGCGGGCGCGATGTGGTGTTTGGTGAGCGTCAGCTCGATGCGTACAGCTATGACACTGAGTGGCTGCGCATTTCATATGAATTAAACAGCGATAGTGATTTCGCGATGGAGCCAGTTATCGCCCAGTTGCTTGCCAAGCGCATTGGACGTACGGTCAATGAAGCGCTTACGATCGGAACCGGAAGCAATCAGCCGCACGGTATTGTCACCGCCTCAACGGCTGGTTTAACTGCGGCTTCTGCCACCGCTATCACTGCTGATGAGCTCATCAGTCTAGAACACAGCGTTGATCCAGCTTATAGAGGCGCACCAAACGTCGCGTTCATGATGCATGACAGCACCTTGGAAGCCATTCGCAAGCTAAAAGATGGTGACGGAAACTTCTTGTTCCAGCGGGGCGATATCCGTGTTGGCACACCAAATACTCTGCTTGGATACAACTTTGTCATTAACCAGGCCATGCCGACTATCGCGACAGGTAATCGCGTTGCTCTCTTTGGCGACATGGAAAGCTATTTTGTCCGCCGCGTCGGCGCGCCACTGATAGGTTCAATTCAGGACAAAGACTTTTGGCCGGGCGTCGGCATAGCCGGTTATGTCCGCGTTGATGGTGAGCTGTCGGACGTGCAAGCCATCAAGCACCTCGTTATGAACTGATAGGATAGGGGGCTTCGGCCCCCTTTGTATTGCTATGAAATTAAAGATATTAACGCCCTTAGCTGGCACAGGTTTTGCGCACGCCATTAACGATATTGTCGAGGGTGTTGAAGAGGCGGAAGCCAAGCGCTGGATTAAGGCCGGATACGCTGTTGAAGTAAGGCGTACGGCCACTAAAAAACCGGCCAAAGAGACCCGATGAACTTTGATGCAGTCTACTCTACAGTAGGCGTAACCCCAATAAGCACCACCGAGGTTAAACAGCATACGCGAATTGATACAGCTGCTGATGACGGTTTGCTGGTCGGGTATATTGAGGCAGCTATAGACGTTGTGGAACGCACCACGCTGTACAAAATGAAGCCGCAAACAGCCGTGCTGACCTTTAATGAATTTCCGAATGTGCTACCGATAGCGCCCGTACAGGCCATCACCACTATTGCGTATACGGGCACCAATGATGCAGCCGCCGTTTTTACCGACTACACGATCCAGCGCTCGCTAAGCCGAACTCTGCTCGTTCCAAACAATAATTGGCCTGCTATGGCAAACAAAACGCAGGTCACAATAACATGTCAGGTTGGCCCAACGACGCTGAATGACGTTCCAGAAGGGTTGCGCAATTGGGTCTATCGCTGCGTTGCAATGATGTACAATGATCGCGGTTTTGCACCCGAGGCTATGGCCGATCAGCTCTATCCTTATGTCATCACGTCCGTTTAAGCCTGGCGCGACAGACTTGCGACCAAAGTCTTTCGACTACGGTGAAGACTACACCCTAGACCCCGGCGACCTTGACCGCCGCATCACACTGCAGCGCAAAACAGAAACCAAAAACACGCTCGGTCAGCCTACAGAAGCCTGGTCAACTTACGCCACGGTATGGGCGCAAAAAATGGAAAAGTCGGTTCGCAGCGTCTTTACGAGCGATCAGATGCAGGCAAATCGCAACGTGATTTTTCGCATCCGCTATCGCGCCGGCATCAGCGACACAGATGCAGTGTTTTTTGAAGGTCAGCGCTTTCAAATCCGCGGCATTAGCGAATATGGCCGCCGCGTTGGTTTAGATCTGGAATGTGAAGTCTATGGCGCGCGAAACACGGTTTGAGCTGCGCGGACTCCGTGAACTTGAAACTGCGTTAGCGTTGTTCCCGCAACGCATTGGCGAGCGGGTCTTAGAGCAATCCCTGATGGCGGGCGCGCGTGTACTGCGCGACGGCGCAAAGCAGCGTGCACCTCGCGGCAAGGGCAAAGCACCGAAAGACGGAATTCGGCTGCATGAAAGCATCGTGGCCAGGGCCAATTTGCGCACGGACAAGCGTCCTAACACGGTTTATGTGGCTCATCGCGGCAGCAGGCGCCGCTTGGCCCATCTGATTGAGTATGGGCGCCAAGCAGGCGTTTCCGATAGCGGCCGGCGCTATGCTGCTATGCGTGCGCGACCTTACCTAGAGCCCACCATAGAAGCAGATGGCGCGGCAGCAATTCGAAAAACTGCTGAGACGATGGCAAAAAAGATACCGAATGTAGCGCGGCAGCTTGCCGGCCCCTTTAATCAAATCAGCAAAGTAAACCGTCGCCGCTTATGACCGTCAGGGCCGCGCTATACGAGCAGCTGCAACAGATCAGCGTCTTAACCGGCATTGTCGGAACAAACGTATACCCCATGACCGCAAGCGACACTGTTGTTGCGCCATGGTGCTTGTATCGCATGGTCACGCAGTCACCGCGGCACACGACAACGCAATACAGCATCAGCGACTACGAATTTGAGGTCGCTCTTTACGGCCCCAATTATTCAGCACTAGACGAGGCCGCAAGCGCCATTGAGGGCGCTCTAGGCGCCAATGAATTCACGCATTCTGGCAACCGCTACACATCCCGTCTGATGGCTCAGCGCGACGCCTATGAGCCGGAAGAAAAGAACTACGTGATCACAATTGATCTGACAATTCAGGAGACCCGCACATGACCAATGCATTTTCCAGCTACGGCTCGACGCTGAGCGTCGGCGATGGTGGTAGCCCGACAGAACAATTTACGCCCATTGCCGAGGTCATAGACATTACCGGCCCCGGCGGTGAAAACGGTGAAATTGAGGTGACCCATTTAGGCTCTACTGCAAAAGAGTTCATTGCAGATTTGATTGACTATGGTCAGGTCACGGCAAATGCCAACTTTTTGCCAGGCGATACTCAGCATGATCAGCTACTTGCCGACATTGCGTCTCGTACTGTTCGAAACTACGAGGTGTCCTGGCCAACGTCTCCGGCGTCTACGGCCGTCTTTGCCGCTTATGTGCAGAGTTATCAGCCCAACGTCGCCACCGGTCAGCAAGGCCAAGCAAGCCTGACACTGCGTGTAACCGGCGCTGTCACCTATGCTTAAAGACGATCTGTTTCAAGCCGGGAACGTCAAAACTGAGCCCGTAAAGGTTGGCGGCATCAAGCTCTATGTCCGCCAACTGACTTATGGCGCGCGCTTAGAAATGGAAAAAACCGTCCTGGCGAAGGGGCCTGATTCATTGGATTTGCGCACACAAGCCATATTGCTGTGCACATGCGATGAAAATGGTGATGCGGTCTTCACGAAAGAGGACCTGCCGAACATCATGAACATGCGCGCCGACATGATTGACGCGCTGTTTCAAGAAATCGACAAAGTTAACGGCTTCACGGAAAAAAACTAACTCTGGGCCAGTCAGAGCGGTTCATGTTCCGCCTTGCCCTGGCCCTTGGCAAGCATCTTCACGAAATTGAAGCGTTACCGGCGCGCGAGGTCATGCGCTGGGCAGCTTATGACGCGCAGGAGCCCATTGGCGAGGTGCGTTCGGATCTGCGCATGGCGCGCTTGGCGCAGGCGTTTACAGGGCACAAAGACCCGCTTGATTTTGTTTTTTTCCTTACCGAAGACGATCGCAACCGCATAAAAATGGAAAAGCAAATGGCAACAGTCAAAGGCTGGGCAGCACGTGGCAACTAAAGTCGGTGGTCTGCTGATTGATATGGTGGCAAACACCGCCAGTCTTAAAGCAGACCTGGACAAAGCCGCTCGCGACCTAAACTCCAACGCCGCAAAAATGAACAAGTCCTTGGCGCGCCTGGAGCGCGGGTTCGAGAAATCCCGCAAGGCTGCTAGCCGGATGGCCAAAGGTCTTGCCGCCGGCGCCTTTGCTGCTGCTACGGCTGCCTTAAACGTCGCCGGCAAACGGTCGATCGATTTTGCTGATCGTCTCGCCAAAGCCGCCCAGACTGCAGACATTTCTGCCGAGCGATTTCAGACATTGACCTTTGCTTTTGGCCAGATGGGCATCGAAGCGCGGCAAACTGAAGACGGTCTGCGCCGGTTCAATCGCCGGATTGGTGAGTTTGCAAACAGCGGCGGCGGTCCGGCCGCAAAGGCATTAGAGCAGCTTGGCATTGAAACGCGCGCGCTTAATGGCGACTTGTTGCCGACAGAGCAAATTCTGAATCAGACATTGCAAAGATTGGCGGCCATTGAAGAGCCTGCGCGCCGCGCCGCCTTTGCTGCACAGCTTTTTGGTGATGATGCAGGTCCTAAACTGGCGCTTGCTGTAAGCCAGGGCACATCCGAGCTGCAGCGCCTAGAAAGCCAAGCCATAAAAATGGGTTTGGTGCTTGATAACGAGTTGATTAGCAACGCAGAGGCGCTTAGCGACAAGTTTGATGTTCTTGGCCAGATCATTCGTACGAAATTTACAGCGGCGATCATTCGCAACGCGCCAGCTCTCACAAAGCTGGCGGATGGTTTTGTTACACTGGTAGACTCTATTGGAAATGCAACGCAAGCATGGTCCGAGTTTTTGGGGGTTGCAAACGCTACCGAAGAAACTGCTCTTCTTCGACAATCCACAAAGCTATCACAGCGATTGATGGAAATAAGAGATCAAATTCGTGAGATCGAAGACAGCGAAGGTGGTTTTTTAAACAAAATTTTTGGTGATGCACAGGCGCAGGAGCGATTAAAGAGGCGCCGTGCAGACGAACAGGCTGTTTTAAAGGCCTTGGCAGATACTGAGGCTAAGCTGGCTAAGGTGCGCGCATCATCTGACGCCACTGCGCAAGCTGCATCTGGGTCAAATGCAAGCGCCGGCATACCAACAATTTCAGTGTCTGCGCCAGATCGCTCGAAGTTTATGCCAACGCGCAAAGAGCTTGCTTCCACTTTTGATACATCTCCACTGCAACGCTTCAGCGAGGCGTTAGGCGACATTAACAGCCAAATGGAACTCTCGCTTATCTCCACAGCTGCACGCGTAGAAGACGCCTTTGTAGAGCTGGCTTTGACTGGTCAATTCAGCTTTAAAAAAATGGCTAATTTCATCATTTCGGAAATCGTGCGCATCGCTGTAAGGGCTGTCATCCTTAAGCCGCTGTTTGGCCTGCTTGATGGCCTGCCAGGCATTGGCGGCCTGTTTGGCGGCGCGCGCGCCATGGGCGGCCCTGTTGACATGGGCAAGGCCTATCTTGTGGGTGAAAAAGGGCCAGAACTGTTTGTGCCCGGTCAAAGCGGCACAATCATCCCCAATTCAACCATGCCAAGTGCGGCGCCCAGAGCACAAGGCAACGCGGTCAACATCAACATAGACGCGCGTGGTGCGCAAGACGGGCTGATTGAGCGCCTGCGCGCGACCCTGGTCACCGACGTTGTGCCTTTGATTACCACTACTGTTGACGGGCGCTTAAACGGCCTAGCGCGGCCGATTGCATGATTGAAATGCCTGATGTCCCAATTTCGCGGGCTGAACCCGTTATTACGCGCGATCAACGCATCGCAAGATCGCGCTATGGTGGCGAAAGCCAGTCTATTGACTACGGTGCCACGCCAGCATTTTCTTTAACATTTGTGCCCATGCTTGAAAGCCAAGCTTTGGCCTTAGAAGCATGGCTCGAGAGCCCAGATACATTCATGATGCCGCCGCCGGGCTATGCATTCCCTTCTGGGCTGGGCACAGCGCGTATAAACGGCGCAGGGCAGGCCGGAACAGCCATAAACACTGATGGATGGAATGGCTCAACGACGGTCCTAACGAGGGGGCAATGGATACAGATTGGCAATGCTTTACACCGGTTATCAGCGGATGCAGCAACAAACGCCAGCGGGGCTGTCACGCTAAATTTGACCCGACCGCTGCGCACTCCAACGGTCAACAATCAAGTGCTTGATTACGGCAGCCCGCAAGGACTGTTTCGCATTGCAGACGCCGAACGCCGTGCCTCCAAAGTCCCCTTGTTCACCACCGTCACGGTCACTGTTGAGGCGGTGTTATGACTTTTGATCAGCGCTTGCAGGCAGATACGCTGCGCCCCGCTTGGGCCGTGCATCTTGATATTGATCAAGACCTTGTATCCGTATGGACCGGACCGGGCACTTTTGCGCCAGCAGGCACAACCGACGCGGCGCTCAACGGTAAGGCGTTTGAAAGTGTCGGCAGCGCACCGGTCATTGGCGTTGGGCCGGTCACCGATGACGATAACGGCGTCTCACCTCTTACATTGGCCGTTGGAGGCGCTGACCTAAATGGTGATGGCGCAAGGCAATTCATACGCGATAGACGCTCTTATCAGGGGCGCAGTGCGTATGTTTGGTTCTGCTTGCTGGATGAAACCTACAGTCAAGCGTTTGCGGAGCGCTACTATACCGGCGCCATGTCGGTCGCAACACTGCAAGACGGTGATGAACCGATCATTTCACTTACAATTGACCGCGACATGCGTTTAGTGCAGACGCCGCCGCGCAAACTCTCTCGGCAAAGCGAAATATGGCCTGGAGACACGTTTTCAGACTGGATTGTAGATGCTGCAAATGGCGATGCAGATCGATCGCCGCCCGTGCAGCCGGTGCCAGAGAGCATTGATTTTGTGAAGCGGTTCTTCAGGCGCGGTTTTTTCTGATGCGTACCAAAACCTGGGAAAACGACCTTAATCAGTACATGATTGAGGCGCAGAAGCGTGCCTGGAAGCCGTTTGAGTGCGGTCACTTCGTTGCCGGCGCTATTGAGGCCATGACCGGACAAAACCTCAAAACCATTGAGTATAGCGATCCAGAAACGCTCAAAGTCGCTTTATCGGAAAGCGGCTCAAAAACGCTTTACAATTACATGCGCAAAGCGCTTGGCAACCCCATTGCAGTTGCCATGGCGCGCCGCGGCGATGTGATTTATCGCAACGAAGCGGGACAGCCGTGTCTGGGCATTCTGTTCGGCAAAAGCAAAGCCTTTTTTTTGCATAAATCAGGGTTTGCCGCAGTGCATGTCCTAGAGTGCAAGCGCGCGTGGCACGTGCCCTATGAGTAGGGTTCTCAAGGGCGTTGCTGTAGGCGTTGGTCTTGTTGTCGCTGGCGTTGCAATAGCCGCTACAGGCGGTGCGGCTTTAGGGCCAATCCTCAGCGGAACTATTGGCAATGCGTTCGCTGTTGGCGGGGCAATTGGGCTCAAGGGCGTTACTGCGGGCCTTGTTGGCGGCGCCCTTCTTGGCGGCGGGCTTGCGGCTGCGTCCTACCTTTTGCCAAGCCTGCCCGATATTGGCGCTACGGGTGTTGAGGCGGCTTTAGGGGCTTCGTCTAACGCAGACCCGGACGATTATTATGTGTTTGGAGAAACATTTTACCCAATGCAGCGGGTCTATCTTGAAGCGCATGGGGCGGATGATCAGTCGCTTTTGATGGTCTTTCATCATGCTAGTCATGAAGTGGAATCCATAGACGAGCATTATCACAACACTGACCTGCTTGTTGCACGATCCGGGGGCGACTGGGTTGATTTCCCCGATGGCTCATTGCGGTATCTGCAAACACTAGGGTCAACAAATCCCGCTCAGGCAATGACGTTTGACGGCGCGCAGTGGAATAGCTCTGGTTTCGGTTTGGCGCAAAGTGGATGGCAATTCACACAAAACCAAGACAAGCCGGATCTCATAACCAATAACCTGCGCCAATTTGGCAAGGGCGCAAAGAACTATGATCCGCGCCAGGATAGCACGCGCGGTGGTTCCGGGTCACAGCGCGCTGAAACTGCAAGCACCTGGCTCTACGGCACCGGCACAACACCACAAGGCTCCAATTTGGCGCTGGTTGTGCTGCGCTACATCATTGGTGAATATCAAAACGGCAAGCTGCGTTGGGGTATTGGGGCCAATCTGGACAATATTGATTATGCTGGCTTTATCGCTGCAGCCAATTATTGCGATGAACCCATAAATTCAAAACCGCGTCATCACATCGCTGGCCAACTTAATTGCTCCACCAATGCCGATGAGGCTCTCAAGACGTTTATGGGCCACTGTGGCGGATGGTGTGGCCGCAACGCTGCTGGCTTGTGGACCATATACATTCCGCAGAATGACCTTGCTGTGCCTGACTGGACCGTCACAGCGCAAGACTGCGTTGAACCGATTAAAATAAGCGATCAGCCGCTAGCGCAGCAGTTTAATACCGTAACCGGTAGGTGCGCGCCGAAAGATGGCCTTGGCCAATTAGTGAATTATCCAAAAGTTGCAGAAACAGCGCTTGTAACCGAGGATGGCTTAGAGGTCGCGCGCCAAATTGATTTTCCGTTCACAACCGACTTTGAGCGCGCGCAGTATCAAGCCCGGCAACGCATCAGACGAGTGCGCTTTGATCGCCGCTTTGAAGCAGTGCTAAACTGGCGATATTTCCGCATTCAGAAAAACGACACGGTCGAAGTCAACGCGCCAGAGTTTGGCTATCTGGGCGAGGTTATGCGTGTTGTCGCGCGCACCATTGCGCCAGACGCTGGAATTGCAGTGGTTTTGGCTGAAGAAAGCACCTCGATTTATGATCAGACCGAGGCTGTCGAGCCTAATCCAACGATTAGTCGCGTACAGCGCCTCAATCCGGCGGCGAAGGTTGATTTGGCTGGCTTCAGCCTAGCGGCCTGGGCTGGGACCGGTTCAAACGGAGATGCGCAAGACGGGCTTGAACTTACTTACAATACCCCAAACAATCTTGCTGCTAGAACAGAAGTTGAGTACCGGCGCCAGGGTGAGACAGACTGGATATCGGGCCCAACAACATCAGCGTTTACGACAACCGTAATCGTGCCCGCGCTGTTGCCACAAACGACGTTCGAGGTTCGTGCTAGGCATCGCACAATTTACGGCGTTTTAGGCAACTGGGCCACCGGCACGGTCACCACAGGCAACAATTCAGCGCTCAACTTTGACCGCATCACCGGCACTAATAAGCCTGAAGATGGCGCCACACGGAATGCGTTTTTAGGCGAGTATGACAACACCCGCACCTACAGCTTAGGCGATTCTGTTTTCGACCCGGTATCGGGTAACGGCTACACTTACGTCAACCTTACGCCAAGTGCTGGCAATCCCGTTTCAGATGGTAATTTTTGGGGTCAATCATCCTCCGCTGGCGGTGGCACGAATGGCGATAACGCGCAAGTGCAATACGGGCCAAGTGCATCAGGGCCTTGGTCAAGCACCTCAAATCCGGCAACCGACACGCATATCCGGGTCCGCACGGGCTCAAACCCTTGGAACGTCTTAAACGTCAAAGGCGCTAAGGGCGATCGCGGTGATGATGGTTTATCAGATGTTGAGCGCACGTTTTACCGTCGTTCTGCAACGCCTTTGCCCACGCCAAGCGGCGGCAGCTTTGACTTTGCAACCCGCAATGCAACACCTCCAAGCGGCTGGTCAGCTACCATCCCTTCGGGCAGCAATCCATTATACGCGACATCCGCTTTTGCATTCATCACGGGTCAAACCGGCACTGCAAACTTCACGAACTACACGACGCCAGGTATTGTTGCGGTTGACGGTGAGCCGGGCGACCCTGGCACTGCAGGCTCATCCACAGACTTCATTTTCGGGCGCTTTACGTCGCAGCCAGCCACGCCGCCAAATTCCACGGGTGTGCCAGCAGGATGGTTTGCCACATTGGCTGCAGTTCCAGCAGGCGGCGGCCGCATCTACGTAAGCCCACGCAGTAGACCGCTGCCAACCGACCCTTGGATGCATGAGCTGCCCAGCGTGATTGAAGCGCTGGATGGACAGCCCGGCGCAGATGGCGAAGACGCGTTACTTGCTGACACTTTTAGTGAGTATGAAGACGAGCAAGACGTTCTAAACAACTACAATAGCCGTAACGGCAGCGGCGAAATCAGTGTCATCACCAATTCAGACGTGAGCGCTTTAGGCGCACGCTCAATTCGAATTGGTAATAACAGCGGGGATGATACGCGCTGGCTGGCCAGTAAGAAGCGCATCGAGATATTGCCTGATGTTCTTTATATGGTCGAGGCCACGATAGAACGTAAAGCCGGTAATGGTGTCATATTTATCGGTATCGAGGGTGCTGCGGATAGCGCTGGCCAAACGCTTGTGAACAATCAAGGGTCCAACAGCGCAAGCTCGCAGGCCTATTTTGCAGCATCCACCACTTTACCCCCGCTTAATACACTGACCACTTATCGAGGTTTTTTTAAGGGTTTTGCATCGTCTGGAGCGGGTGGCTTCCACCCCAATAGCTCTGATCCTGGCGTCTTGCGCCAAGGTGTCCGCTATGGCGCTGCGGTTGTTATTGTTAATTGGCCATTTGAACCGGGCATTATCGATATTCATGACTTGCGGGTGGTTCCTTATGCAGCCCCTGGCGCAGATGTTGTCATTAACCGTGCTGATCAAACGATAAACCCTGATTGCTCGCTCAACACTCCAGGCATTCTTCAGGGCGTCTCGACAGTCAAGCGTCTAGCAAATGGCACAATAACGGGTGTCGCTTTTGATGGCAGCGCAATTACTTTTCCAGAGCCGTTCGGGCCTGGCGTGGTGCCAATCGTCACATTTGGTGGCGGCGGCCGGATTGATAGTCCATCGCTTTCTGGGAGCGGCGATCTTGTTCTGTCCCTAAGTGCGCAAAATAGGACCAATACTGGCTTTACGCCGCGCCTTAAGCTGACGCGGTCAGCATCAAATCCAATTGATCGCACGGACACTGGTGCCAGCCCAAATCCAGGCGGGTCCGGTTTAGCCTTTGGCATTCAAAAGGGTGTCGCGTCGCCAGCTATAGACGGAAACTACACGTTCTCCGGCATCGTCGACACAGGCGCTTACTTTCTACAGTCCCCCTTAGGAGGTGGTGGCGGTGTGTGGATAGGCGTCGTTGAGATCGGTCTGTACGTTAATGATGGCTCTGGCTTTAGTTTGGTCAAGACCTTTCAAGTCAACGCACAAGGCAGTGGCAATAATGTCTCTTTCAGCGAGACGCTTAATTTTGCCAATCTAGGCCAGCATGGCGCATTTGAATTTGCGGTCGCCATCACCGATAGCATTGAAACAGACGGCACCGACCAAATCGTTCAATTCACAAGCGTGCAATACACGTATTCGGTGACCACGCAGCCTGAAATTCCAGCAACAACGTCGGAATCTGGCGGCATCCCATATTTTGTGGTGGCTGGCTGATGACTTGGTTTCCACCCACCTATGCAGACTGGCTGGTCACACAGCCCCCTTTGGAATTTTCAGATCCGGTGATTGACGCGGAAACAGGCGCACCAATCACGCCGCCTGCGGCGCTCAACGCCGACCCGCTGCGTTTAGAAGAAGATGCCCAGGGCAACGTGCTTATTGATGGCGCACCCTACAAACCCGGCCTGGTGCATGACGTGCGTGCCATTTATATCAGCATTCGCGGCGGTCAAGCTTGGGCGCCGCAGCCTGTACGCGCGCAGTGGTTTCGCGACGGCACGTTTACCGCGCGCACGTACGCAGAGGCGCTTGGCGCGCCGCAAAGCCACCTTGATGCGATGCAGGCGACAGAACCCACTCTCGCAGACGCCAAGGCCGCTGCGGAGGCCGAAATCGATGGCAAATGGGCCACCTATCAAGCCAGTCTGCTGACTGTGGCGCCGGCGCAAATGCCAATTTACGAACGTAAAGAAGCCGTGGCGCTTGAACTGCATGCCGTGCTTGCTGGCGGTGGCCAGCCAGACCCTGTCGCCCACCGCATTTTGGTGCAGGAGGCAAGCCTAAGCGGCATGACCATTGAGGCGCTCGTGACTGAAGTTCTCATCAACGCGACCTTGTGGCGTGATTTAGCTGAAACGGCGGAGCCAATGCGCATGGCGGCTAAGCGCGCTGTTCGGGTTGCGGCGAATGAAACCGCAGTCCGCGCGATCGTTGATCAGCTCCAATTCCCGATGGCACCGCAGTAATGCCCTTACAGCAAATCAAAGACAGTGTTGCTGATTTAAAGCCCGCAGCACCGTCCCTGGAACTGGGCATTGAGGGGTATAGCCTCTACATCATCGCGGTTTTGGTGCTTTTGGTTTTCGCAATTTTTGCCTTTCACATGTGGACCACGCATGTGGAGCGCAAAAAAAAGGCTGAAGATGATAATCAGCTGGCCCGCGAGCGCATCGAGATACAAAAATCAATGATCACTGCAATGACGGATCACGCCGCAGCTGATCGGGAAAAGGCCGCCGCCACCCAAAACTTAGGCGACGCTGTTAAAGAAATGACTTGCGAAATCGGCAAAATGTCTAAGCAGATGTCCGATCTTGCAAAAATGCTTGTCGCTTTTGACATGCACAATGTCGAGCAGTTTGAAGAGCTGAGGCAAGGCTTAGAGCTACCTCCGTCGCAAGCTCTGCGAAACCGTCATACCAACTTGTCATAAAGCGTAAATCAGGAATGAGCTTATGAAACTCACGCTCGAACAAGCGCGCCGCACGCCTGATTAAAATAAAGGCCCGCCATTTGTGACGAGCCTTCATTGGATTTCCAGTCACTACCACTGACAGAAAATCGTGTCGGAAGTCTAAAGCTACAGGAGTCCGCTATGTTATTCAATCCTGAGACGCACGTCTCCAAACACTTTTCCATTGATGAGCTGGCGTGCAAAGGCTCTGGGGAGTTGATTCTGCACGAAGGCTTTATAGAGCTGCTTGAGGACTTTCGTGTGCGGCTTGACCGCCCCATTACGCCAAACTCGTGTTGCCGCGCGCCATGGTACAATGAACAAATCAACGGGCACCCTAGAAGCCTTCACCAGACGCAAAACGGGCACTGGGGCTGCAACACTATGGCAATCGACGTTGCGTGCACAGACGTGGCTTTCAGGCACGAAATTATAAGCGTCGCTGCACCGCTTGGCTGGTCTATCGGTGTGGCCAAATCTTTTGTTCATCTAGACGCTCGAAAGCAACTGCTTGATATGTCTCCGGCGAGCTGGGGCTACTAAGATGATCCCATTTCTCGCTCCTGTCATTGGCGCGGTGTCAGGCGTTATCGACAAAGTGGTCAAAGACAAAGACCTTGCGGAGCAGCTAAAACATGAAATCGCCATGCAAGATTTCAAGCTTGCGTCTCAGCAGATTGAAGTCAATGTTATGGAGGCCCAGCACAAGTCTATATTTGTTGCGGGGTGGCGCCCGTGGATAGGATGGGTGTGCGGTGTTGCTATTGCTTACACGTTCATCGGTGCGCCGTTTATAAGCTATGCTGTCAGCATATTTGCGCCGGACATTCCACCGCCGCCGCAATTAGAGACAGATCAGATATTTGAACTCGTGCTCGCCATGCTTGGTATGAGCGGCTTGCGCAGCTTTGAAAAGATCAAGGGCGTTGCCAGCAGTCACATTGCTTCCAAAAAATAGTTGCAATGTTCTTTTAATGTTCTCATTCATGGAGCATGCGAAAAGAGCGGATTTACACCCTGTCCCATAGGCCGGGGTGGTTCACGATCAAATACAATGGCAGCGCCCGTGTGTGGGTTCCCTATGACCTGTGCTCGCTTAAGCAGTCGTCGCTAGATCTGCCGTCCAAGGCCAAAGCGGAATCAATCGCACAGCAAATTATCCTTTTACTGCGTAAGAAAGAAGAGGCGCGCCAGAATGAGCTTGATCAAAGCA
>JBCCLR010000050.1:0-19552 GCA_039026755.1 Pseudomonadota bacterium
ACGAAGCAGTACAGCAAAGCCCGTGCCATCATTCTAACCTTTTGAAATAATGAGGTATTTTTATATTTGGGCTCTTTAGTCGCGCGTATATGTACAAAATGTCGACGACGTCGCGGACGCGCGTGCAAAATGTCAGCGCGACACACTTAAAAAATTGCTATTATCAATGCTTTATGGTTGCCGGCGGGTCTGTAAATCTGTGCCAAATTAAGAACGAGCCAAAATATTCAGTTGTATGTCGGCCATATGCACGTCCGCACAAAAAAAGAGGCCCCCGGAGGAGGCCTCTTTGAGCCCATTATGCGCAAAGATGAATACGCAAAACAGTTCCCAGAGATGTAGTACGTCGCGGATTTTAGTATCCGCTCACTTGCCGGAAGCTGTCAAAAACTCAGTATGCAACTGCGACTAGATACGACTGCCAATGGTTTTGACGCAACATCACACAACACACACCCTAAAACCAACACACGCGACCGAATGTTGCGCCATGTGTCGGCGCAACTGCCGCGAAATAAGCAAAAGATGTGCCAGAGTGGCAAAAGGGCATTAGTTCTGTGACTTAATCGAGACCGCTTTGTCCTGAAAGGTTGTACCTGTCATGTATCCCGACAGGTCGCCTTAAAAAGCATAGCGCGCCGGATCGTATCTAGTGCCGTAAACGCAGCACGAAACACATACCGTTGACATAGATGCAGTCACAAAAAAGGCGCCTATGGGCGCCTTTTTCTTTTCACTCAAAGAAAAACAGGGTTGCTGTCGTTCTCTTACATCCTGAGCGACGGATTTGCCTTCAGCATAGACCGGCGACGGATTAAACCGGCACCGGCAAGAGCAGAACCCAGCAATAAAGCACCGCCAGGAATAGGCATTTCGATGATTTCCAGTTTAAACCCGCCGATAGCAAGCCAGGGTGCTGCGCCACCCAAGAAGATATCCAAAGAAATGATGTCCTCAACAGGACTGATCATTGCGAACAAGCTGCCTGGCCCACTCAGCCCAATCGGATCGCCATCTTCAGGCTCAAAAATCAACGTTTCGGCATAAAGAAGGTCAAGCACGATAGCATTTATTTTGTAGGCGTGACCAGTATCAACCTCAATATCCAAGGTCAGTGTACCGGGTTCGGTAAATTGCGTTATTGAACCCACGATTTTATCGTCAATCAGTTCAGCGCCGCCGACACCGCCACCACTGAAACTTGACATCACACTGATGACTGCGGCCTGCGCGCCGCTTATACTCAACATGCAACCAAATAAAGTACCTAAAATAACACTGCGCTTCATAATGTGTTCTCCAAATGCTGGGTTTGAGCCCCATATACGCCTGCAAACCTCCTGCCCAACAATGCAAAAGCTGTGCCATTTTCTTAAACCCTTGTTAATCATAGTTTTTAAGAAATGCTTACGGATGAGAAGACATAACGTGTTAGAAATATCGACGCTCTTTTGGGGGAGTTGCCTATATCCTATGCAGGTCAATGCATGTTGCTTTTCGTGCGAACGTCCAGCCAAACATATGCGTAGCTAAAGTGCATTCAGCGACTTGCGCAGGACGTCCATGCGCCCATTACGCTTTTTAAACATGGTGGGAGAAGGCATGCAGTGCGCCGCTCTTGCGAGGGCTATTTTGGCCTAGGACGCTTTCTTTTTCGCAGGCGCTTTTTTCTTCGCTGGTGCTTTCTTTTTCCCGCCTTTTGTAGCTTTGGCGGCAACCAGTTCCAACGCGCGTTCCAGGCTCAACGTTTCAGCGTCATCTGCCTTGCCGAGGCTTGCGTTGATTTTTCCGTACTTCACATAGGGGCCATAGCGGCCCTTTAACAGCTGTACTGGCCCGCCATCAGGATGATCGCCAAGCTCCTTTAAGACTTCAGCGCTCGCCCGGCTTGGACCTTTGGCCTCCGCAAGCAAGACGACAGCGCGGTTAAGACCAATGGTCAGCACTTCTTCCGTTGACGCGAGCCGTGCGCTTTTCTTTTGATGCAGCAGATAAGGGCCGTACCGACCCAAATTTGCAGTAATGTCCTCACCTGTCTCAGGGTGAGCACCAACGATGCGCGGCAGGGCCAGCAATTTCAATGCCGCATCAAACTCAATTGTCGCGGCATCTAAGTCCTTTGGAATGCTGCTGCGTCTGGGTTTTTGTTTCTTATCTTCGCCTTGTTCGCCAAGCTGTATGAAGGGGCCAAAGCGGCCGGTGCGAACCGTTACCGTTTCACCTGTTTCCGGGTGCTCTCCAAGCACGCGCGGTTCATTCGCGAGTGCTGCTTGATCGTTTGCGCCCTCGCCGCTGAATTGCCGCGTGAAATTACATTCTGGATAGTTAGAGCAGCCAACAAAAGCGCCATAGCGGCCAATTTTTAAGGACAAGTCACCCGCCGAGCAGGCTGGACACGCACGTGCGTTTGCGCCCTCGCTGGCCGGTTGGAATAGGTAAGGGCCGAGATAGTCATTTAGCGCCTCAAGGATAGCGGTTGTCCGCTGCGCTAAAACTTCTTCGGTTTTCGGCTTAAAATCCTGCCAAAAGGCGCGTAGCACCTCCTTCCAATCGGCCTCACCTGCGGAGACTTTATCCAGTTCCTCTTCAAGATTAGCCGTGAAGCTGTATTCGACGTACCGTTCAAAAAACTTTTCAAGAAAAGCCGTGACAAGGCGGCCTTTATCCTCTGGGTGAAACCGGTTTTTATCCATCAAGACATATTCGCGGTCGCGCAGCGTTTGCAGCGTGGAGGCATAGGTGGACGGTCGGCCGATGCCCAATTCTTCCATCTTTTTCACCAAGGAGGCCTCCGAATAGCGCGGTGGCGGCTCGGTAAAGTGTTGGTTTGCGTCTACCTTATCAATCTGCGGTGCCATGCCTTTCTGCATTGCTGGCAGGCGGTTGTCGTCATCCTCTTGGGCGTCGTCTTTGCCTTCTAAATAGAGCTGCATAAACCCTGGGAAGGCAATCACTTGGCCACTTGCGCGGATTTGGTGCTTGCCGTCAGCGCTCGAAAAATCTGCCGTTGTGCGCTCTAGGATTGCCGTGGCCATCTGGCTAGAGATCGCGCGGTCCCAAATCAGCTTATAGAGGCGTTTTTGGTCCTCATTCAAATAGCTGGCAACCTCTTTGGGGTGGCGTGAGAAACTTGTTGGGCGGATCGCTTCATGCGCCTCTTGCGCGTTTTTGGCCTTGGTTGCGTAATGGCGCGGCTTTTCAGGCAAAAAGTTCTGCCCAAAGCGCTCGCCGATGGTGGCCCGTGCGCCCGCTATCGCCTCGCCAGCCATTTGCACGCCGTCAGTCCGCATGTACGTAATGAGGCCAGACGTTTCGCCGCCAATGGCAATGCCTTCGTAGAGCTTTTGTGCCACTTGCATGGTGCGGCTTGCCGAAAAGCCGAGCTTGCGAGAGGCCTCTTGCTGCAGTGTTGACGTGGTAAATGGCGGCGCAGGATTGCGCTTAATGGGTTTGGCCTCTAGCGACGTCAGCGTAAATTGGCTGCTTTCAATCGCGTGTTTGGCCGCTAAGGCACTGGCTTCGTTTTCCAGCGTCATTTTGCTTATTTTTTTGCCGTCAAGCTGCGTCAGCCGTGCTTTGAAGGCTTCGCCGGTGCCCGTTTTCGCATCCACGAGAATGGACCAATATTCTTGCGGCTTGAAGGCTTCGATGTCCATTTCGCGGTCAACGATTAGGCGCAACGCGACCGATTGCACGCGGCCCGCAGAACGCGCGCTTGGCAATTTGCGCCAGAGCACGGGCGATAGTGTGAAACCAACGAGGTAATCCAGTGCGCGCCGCGCCAAATACGCTTCGATCAGTTCGTCATTGAGGTCGCGTGGGTTTGCCATGGCTGTCTGCACGGCGGATTTGGTAATCGCATTAAATACCACACGCTTAACGTCCACGTCTTTCAGCGCGCGCTTTTTTTGCAGTACTTCAAGCACATGCCATGAAATCGCTTCGCCTTCGCGGTCTGGGTCGGTCGCCAGAATAAGGTTGTCCGCGCCTTTCACCGCGCTGGTGATCTCTTTTAAGCGCTTGGCGCTATCGCTATCGACCGCCCACGACATGGCAAAGTCTTCATCGGGCAGCACAGAACCGTCTTTGGCCGGCAAATCACGGACATGCCCGTAGCTCGCAAGGACCTTGTAGCCGCCGCCGAGATATTTATTGATCGTCTTTGCTTTCGCAGGGGATTCGACGATAACAACGTCCATAGGTCTCACTTCAATTTGGTCGGCAAGAGGGGCAGCAAAGAGCCGGTAAGCTCTTTAATGTGTGCGCGGTTCTAACCGCGGCAAGGGGCAAAGGGCAAGCTTTTGCAAGTACGGCGCATGTTTAGCCTTATCAGGCAGCGCGCGCCAAACGCCCGCCGGTATGGCGTTCTAACTTGCCCGCCAGTTCCAATTCGAGCGCTGCAGCGGCCACAATTTCAGGCTTTAAGCCAGTGTCGCGAATGATATCATCAATAAGCGTGGGTACTGCGCTGAGCGCATCGAGCAAGCGCGCACGCGCCGCAGCATCAGGTTGTGCAGTGGTGTGCGCTATGTGCTGGCTTAAAAATGTTTGGCGCGGCATGGCCACGCCGCTCAGCTGCGGCGCAAGGTCGTCCAAAACATCCTCTGCGCTACGGATCAGGATCGCCCCTTCTCTAATAAGGTGATTGGCGCCAGCAGCGCGCGGGTCCATTGGGTTGCCGGGCACAGCATAGACCTGGCGGCCTTGCTCCCCAGCCATGCGCGCCGTGATAAGTGAACCGGATCGCTGCGCCGCTTCAACCACAATGACGCCAAGTGACATGCCGCTCACGATACGGTTGCGGCGTGGAAACAGCGGCGCTTTTGGCTCTGCGCCCCACGGCATCTCAGACAACACCGCGCCACGCTCACATAAGGCGTGATAAAGCTCGGTGTTTTCTTTCGGATAAATCCGGTCAATACCGCCAGCCAATACAGCGACCGTGCCGTGCTCAAGCGCGCCCACATGGGCTGCCGTGTCAATGCCGCGCGCCATACCCGAGGCCACGACAACGCCTTCCCGGCCTAGCTCCGCGGCAAGTGTGCTTGCCAGTTTGCGGCCGATGGTTGATGCATTGCGTGCACCAACCATGGCAATCATTGGCTTATTCAGGAGATCTGCATGTCCGCGCAGGGTCAGCACTGCAGGGCAGTCTTCCAGCGCTTCCAAATGTGGCGGAAAATCCGCGCTGCCTTTCACCAGAAGCTTGCAGCCGGCCTCTTGAAGGGCGGCGATCTCATCTTCAATACGCGCCCGCGCGGGCGGCTTTGGCGCTTTGCCGCCGCCGCGCTTTGCAAGCTCTGGCAGCGCCGCTAGAGCTGCTTTTGCGGAGCCAAAACGGCGGATGAGCGCGCTATAGGTCACTGGCCCAACGCGCGGCGTGCGCGCCAGTTGCAGCACTTCAATCGGTTCATTGCCCCCACCCATAATGCGACAGTCGCGCGGCAGGCTTTTAGGGTCAAGAGCTCTCTTGTTCAGATTTTTTCTGAAACACGCGCGGCTCTGTTCGATTAAGGAGCCGCACAATGTTTTCGCGGTGGCGCCAGAAAATCAGTAGCGACATGACGCCCAAGGGCAAAAGCAGACCTGGCGCTCCAACGTAGAGAGCAAGCGGGGGTGTGGCCAGCGCCGTGGTGAGTGATCCAAGCGAAGAATAACGAAAGATCAGCAGCATATGGATCCAAACGAGACAAGCGATGAGGCCGAGTGTGGAACTCAGCGCTGCAACGATGCCCAGATAAGTTGCAACCCCTTTGCCGCCCTTAAACCCTATCCAAATGGGAAACAGGTGGCCAATAAAAGCTGCCATCCCTGCAAGAATGCCGGCCTCTGGGCTAAGAAATTGGCTGGCCAGCCAAACCGCTAACGCGCCTTTACCTGCATCACCTATTAAAGTGAGAAGCGCGATCCCTTTATTTCCGGTCCTGAGTACGTTGGTGGCGCCAATATTGCCCGACCCAATGCTGCGAATATCGCCAAGGCCGGCGAGGCGAGCCGTAATGAGCCCAAAAATGACACTGCCCAGCAGATAGCCGCCGCCAGCGGCAAGCGCGGCGTGTGTCACGGGTACAGATAAAAGTGGCGCAATCAAGTCCATGTGCCAAGCCAAGTCTTAACAGCGCGGCCTTGTAAAGGAAGGCCATCAACCGGTGTGTTCTTTGCGGCGCTGACCAGAGTTTGGCCATTGACCACCCACGGCGCATCGGGATCAATCAGTGCGAGATCCGCCGGGGCGCCAGGCGTCAGCTTGCCGCTAGGCAGGTTTAGAATTTCTGCTGGTTTTGCAGTCAATTTGGCAAGCAACGCACCAAGTGAAAGGGCGCCGTCGCGCACCAGTGCCAGGCTCAGGCCAAGCAGCGTTTCCGCGCCCACCATGCCGGCGGCGGCTTGATCATAAGGCAGCCGTTTTTCTTCCTCATTGAGCGGGAAATGGCCGCTCGCGATGACATCAATGGTGCCATCGGCCACAGCTTCAAAAATCGCTTGCCGATCGCTTTCAAGCCGCAGGGGCGGCCGCAGTTTTGAAAAGGTGCGATAATCGCCAATTGCAATCTCGTTGAGCGTGAAATACGCGGGCGTCGTGCCGCACGTGACGGGTAAGCCTGCGTCCTTTGCCTGGCGAATGAGCGCGGCACTTTGCGCGCAACTGATGACCGGAATATGCAGCTGCGCTCCGGTGGCTTCGACCAGCCGCATATCGCGCTCGATCATCATTGGTTCAGCAAAGCTGGGCGCTGCAGGCAGGCCAAGGCGCACCGAACTGTCGCTCAGCGTCGCGCAGGTCCCCGCGGTCAGGCTCGGCTCTTCAGCGGCTTGCATGATCGGCACGCCGATGTGCTTTGCATAGGTTAAGATGCGCATGAACACACTGGCATCGGCCACCGCGCTTTGGCCGTCACCGAAGGCAGGCACGCCGGCTTCATGCATCAAGCCAATTTCCGCCATCTCTTGGCCTTTGAGATCGCGCGTTGCTGCGCCCATCGGGATCGTTCTTGCCACTTGGCCGCGATTGCCGGCCATAATGGCGCGGATTTTCGAAGGGCTATCGAGCTCGGCGCCCGGCGCCGGTTGCAGCAGCGAGGTGGTAATGCCGCCTTCGCGCGCGGCCAGCGGGTCGGCGGAATAGACCTGCATGTCGATAAAACCCGGGCATAGAATTTTGCCGCCGCAATCAACTTTTTCAGCGCCATCCGGGGCACGGATCGTTTGCCCGATTTCAGTAATTTTACCATTTGTGACCAGCAAAGCACCGGTTTCATCTCGCGCTGACGCCGGGCAAATCAGCCGGGCGTTTGTATACAGTCTGGTCGCCACGAGGCTTATCCGGTCTGGCGCAATGGTCGGGTTAGAATATCAAGGCAAGCCATGCGCACCGCAACCCCCATTTCAACCTGCTGCACGATGCCAGAGCGTTTGATGTCGTCAGCAATGTGCGTGTCTATTTCCACGCCGCGGTTCATTGGGCCCGGGTGCATGATCAGCGCATCGGCCTTTGCGTGCCCCAGTTTATCCGCGGTTAGCCCAAAATAGCGGAAATATTCCCGTGTGGAGGGCAAAAAAGCACCATCCATGCGCTCTTGTTGCAGCCTTAGCATCATCACCACGTCCGCATCTTTAAGGCCCGAGACCATGTCATGGTGGATGCTTGGGCCAAGATCGGCAAAATGATCTGGCAGTAGTGTTGGTGGCCCGACCAAGCGCACGACAGCGCCCATGGTGAGCAGCAGGTGAATATTAGAGCGCGCCACCCGGCTGTGCAGGATATCGCCGCAGATGGCGACCACTAAGCCTTCTATCTTGCCCTTGCGCTGCCGAATGGTGAGCGCATCGAGGAGAGCTTGTGTCGGGTGTTCGTGGCGGCCATCACCGGCATTGATGACAGCGCAGTCGACATTATCAGCAATCAGCTTGACTGCGCCGGAGCTGTTGTGCCGGATCACCAGCACGTCCGGTCGCATGGCATTAAGCGTCAGCGCGGTGTCTAGCAGTGTCTCGCCCTTTTTGATGGACGAGGATGACGTTGGCAGCGAAATCGTGTCTGCGCCAAGCCGGTTGCCGGCCAAATCAAAGCTCATCAGCGTGCGCGTGGAGTTTTCAAAAAACAGGTTAATTTGCGTCAGGCCCTTGAGCAGCGCCTTGCGTTTTTGGGTTTGCCGATTGTGTGCGGCATATACATCTGCTTCATCAAGCAGCACGCCAATGTCGAGGGCATGCATGCCTTCAATACCAAGCAGGTGTTTCTTGGAAAACGTCCAACGCTCGCCCGTCGGCTGCTGTGCCGCCGCGCCAGCGTCTGCGGTGGCCGCCTGCGGTAATATGCGCGTGCTTGTCATTAAAAGCATCGTGTAGCGCCGCTGCCGCGTGGGGGCAACCGACTTTTATGTTTTTAAGCGATCAAGAGCTCCTTGCAAAATATAAGCTGCCGCCATTTTATCGACGAGGTCTTTGCGCCGGGCGCGCGACCGGTCCGCTTCAATCAATGTACGCGTGACAGCGCTGGTCGATAGCCGCTCATCCCAAAAGCTGATGGGAATGTCCGTCAGCGGCTCTAGATTGCGCGCGAAGGCCCAGGTTGATTGTACGCGCGGGCCGTCGCTGCCGTCCATGTTCACAGGCAATCCAAGCACGATGCCGCAAATCTCTTGATCCACGCACAGCGTAAGCAGCGCTAGGGCATCGGCTTTAAACTTGCCGCGCTTAATAAGGCTATGCGGCGAGGCAATGGACCGGCCAAAATCTGATAACGCGACACCAATTGTTTTGCTGCCTAAGTCAAGGCCGAGCAAACGCCCGCGCGGCGGCAGCTGGGCGCTGAGGTCAGGCAGCGCCTCAATAATGCTCATTGGCGTAGGTAAGCGCCGATGCGTGCGGCCAAGTTGTTTTGCACATCGCGGTAGAAAATTTGAATGTCTTGTGGGTGATAGTTGCCGCCGGGAAAGATCAAATTATCAAATTCGCCGCCAGGTGTGCGGTCCATGTAGAGCAGACCGTCCTCCTTACAGCGCACAGAAACCAAGTTCTTAATTGGTGCGCTTAAGCGGCCCGACTTTCCCGGGAAGGGCACGCCGCCCAGGCTTTTGTCGGCGTCGGCCGGCACGGTGTTGCGCGCAAAGGTCACGGGATTGACGCACAGCATGGTGGTGCCTTGTTTGGGGTCGCCGGAAAAACTTGGTGTGCTCAAATAAAAGTCCAGCAGCTGTTCTGGGTCGCCATCGGGCGCGAAGGTCTGCCAGCTGATCACGCAATTGAGTGCATTTGCTGTGTCGCAGGCACCAATGGTGGCAGGCAGATCGGCTTCAATGGAAATTGACCAGCCAATCAGG
Organism: Pseudomonadota bacterium; assembly: GCA_039026755.1. GTDB lineage: Bacteria > Pseudomonadota > Alphaproteobacteria > Sphingomonadales > CAKZYD01 > CAKZYD01. The sequence continues at coordinate 9,324 of JBCCLR010000050.1, forward strand.
TAAGCGGCAACCATTCGGTCTTGCAAATTGCGCGGTTGGATATGTGTGTGCAGCAGGGTCAGCAGGTGCAGCGCCCCCTGGCTATGGCCCGCCAAAATGAACGGTGTGTTGGGGCCAACGCGCTCTAAAAAGCTTTCAAATGCCCGAGACACGTCGCCAAACGCCACCTGCAAGGCTTTGGCTGTGCTGTCATCACCAGCCAGAAATGCGCCAAGGGCGGCCTGGCGATAAAATGGCGCATAAAGGCGGCCATATGGCGCAAACACGCTGGCCTGACCACTTATGAAGAGTTCCTCAAGCCCCTGCAAAGAGGTCGGATCGTCAATCGCCGCGTTCCAATTATCAGCGCGCGTGTAGGACGTGGGGTGCACATAAAAGATCGCCACATCCTGCGGCGCGTCATAGGTAATGCCGGCCGGGCGCAAATCCGCTGGGGTTTGGGCAGCTGGGTCGCCCACCGCCCAAGCTGACCAGTCAGTATAATCTGGCTGCGGCGGCACGCGCGTTTCGTCAAAGGGTTCACTTGGGATCAGTGCCAGCCGCATGAGCTGCACGGAAAACACTTGCGATCCAATGGCCGCGATCACCGCAAGACCGACGAGGATGGCGATACCGAGTAAAAATTTACGTCCCATAGGAATGCTGCGCCCTTACAAAAACAATGCCATCAAAATTTCATCGATCCGGCTTTGGTTGGTCTCGCCGCTAAGCGGCAGGACCGCGCCTTTGCGCTGGCCTTCTTCGACAAAGCCAAATTTGCGGTACAGCTCCAGCGCCGCGGTATTGCCCGCATGGACGCTCAAGCTGATCCGTTCAACGCCGCGCGTGCCGCTGGCCCAGGTGATGGCGCGTTTTAACAGGCCGCTGCCAAGGCCTTGCCCTTGAACGTGCGGCAACACGCCAATGGCGAGCCTGAGGTCATGCCTTAGGCGCGCGAAATTAAGGCCGCGCAGGTGCAGTTCGCCAAGCACCTGCGTGCCGCTCATGGCAAGCAAATCCAGCATATGTGGTTCGAGTAGTGTGTCAGAGATCGCCGACCTCGTGCGGAGCCAAGAGCCAGTGGCTTCGCGCGCGGTTGCATTTAAATGCTTTGAATCGCGGTGCAAGGCTTTCCGAAACGCATTGAGCCGGCGCGCATCACCGGGCATCGCAGAACGCAAAGTTACCATCGACCTGTCTTTCAAGGTGAGGTTGGATGGCGGTATTTGCATATATCCGGTTCCTCAGCGGCCTAGGCGACTGGCACGCCAGCAGCGCGCAGCGCTTGCGAGGCGGCGTTTGCGCGTGTATGTGCAGCCAGCACAGCGAATTCAACTGTTAAGACAATCAACCTGCAAGATAAAGAGAGTGGCCCATGTCAATTGACGCTGCAACGGTCAGGCATGTTGCGCATTTGGCGCGTATTAAAGTCAATGATGAGGACGTCCCTGCGCTGGAACGTGAACTCAATAGCATTTTAAGCTGGGTCGAGCAGCTCAGCGAGATTGATACCAGCGATGTTGAGCCAATGACCAGCGTCGAAGCCATGACCCTGCGCCAGCGCGAGGATGCGGTGACGGATGGCGATTATGCAGAGCGGGTGCTAGCCAATGCGCCGGACGCGCAATTCGGATTTTTCGCGGTTCCGAAAGTTGTTGAATAGCCATGTCTCGTTTAACTGAACTAAGCATTGCCGAAGCAGGCGAGGGGCTGAAAGGCGGAGACTTTACTGCTGTTGAACTGACTGAGGCGCATCTTGCTGAAATCGAAGCGGGCGCGGCACTGAATGCGTTCATTACAACAACGCCTGAGGCTGCGCTCAAGGCAGCCGCGCACGCAGACGAGCGGTTGCAAGCGGGCGACGCGCCAGCACTGACGGGCATTCCCATCGCCAATAAAGATCTGTTTTGTACAGATGGGGTTCAAACCACAGCGGCATCTAAAATCCTCGAAGGCTTCACCCCGCAATACGAATCGACGATTACCGCAAATCTTAAAGCTGCGGGGGCAATTTCGCTGGGCAAAACCAGCCTAGATGAGTTTGCTATGGGCTCTTCTAATGAGACATCAGCCTTTGGCACAGTGCTCAATCCTTGGCGCGATGGTGACAAAACGCTGGTGCCCGGTGGGTCATCGGGCGGATCGGTTGCCGCCGTTGCAGGCCGGATGGCGCTTGGCGCAACGGGCACAGATACAGGCGGCTCCATTCGCCAGCCCGCAGCATTTACCGGCACCGTGGGCATCAAGCCCACCTATGGCCGCTGCAGCCGCTGGGGCACGGTTGCCTTTGCATCGTCACTGGATCAAGCCGGGCCAATTACCCGATCTGTCAAAGATGCAGCCATCATGCTTGAGGCCATGGCTGGTTTTGATCCGAAAGATTCCACCAGCGTGAACATGCCGGTGCCCGACTGGTCGGGCAGCTTGAGCCCCGATATGCGCGGCCTGAAGGTCGGCATTCCAAAAGAATACGCGCTTGATGGCTTATCGACTGAAATCAGCGCGTTATGGGAACAAGGCCGCGATTGGCTGAAACAGGCTGGCGCAGAGATTGTTGATGTGTCACTGCCCAATACGTCTTACGCGCTGCCGACATACTACATTTTAGCGCCGGCGGAAGCCTCGTCCAATTTGGCGCGCTATGATGGTGTGAAATATGGCCTACGGGTTGCTGAACAAGGCGGCAGCCTCATCGATATGTATGAAGCAACGCGTGCTGCTGGCTTTGGACCTGAAGTGAAACGGCGCATCATGATTGGCACCTATGTGCTCTCAGCGGGCTATTATGACGCCTATTATCTCAAGGCACAGAAAGTGCGCACGTTGATCGCGCAAGACTTCGCCAGTGCGTTTGAACGCTGCGACGTGATTTTAACGCCAACGGCGCCGTCCGCGGCGTTTGCGCCGGGCGAGAAATCAAATGATCCGATTTCCATGTATTTAAATGACGTGTTTACCGTCCCGGCGTCGCTGGCCGGCTTGCCTGGCATCTCAGTGCCGGCCGGCCTGAGCGCGGCTGGCCTGCCGCTCGGCCTCCAATTGCTCGGGCGTGCCTTTGATGAGCAGACAGTTCTCAACGCGGCAGCCGCGCTTGAAGCAGCGGCAGACTTCACAGCAAAACCAGATGCATGGTGGAAAGCATGACAACGCCTTATCGTCTCAAAGGTCTCACCGGAGAGTGGGAGATTGTGGTTGGCCTTGAAGTCCATGCGCAAGTCACCAGCAATGCAAAGTTGTTTTCTGGCGCGTCGACGGCATTTGGCAATGCCCCCAATGCCAATGTGAGCCTCGTTGATGCTGCCATGCCAGGCATGTTGCCGGTCATTAATCAGGAATGCATACGCCAAGCCGTGCGCACAGGTTTGGCGCTGGGCGCAAAGATCAATCAGTGGTCGCGGTTTGACCGGAAAAATTATTTCTATGCGGACCTGCCGCAGGGCTACCAAATCAGCCAATTTCAATACCCCATCGTTGGCGAAGGAGAGGTCGATATCGACCTTGAGGATGGAGAAACAAAAACAATTGGCATCGAGCGGCTGCATCTTGAGCAAGACGCCGGTAAATCCATGCATGACCAACACCCGACCATGACCTTTGTGGATTTGAACCGGTCAGGTGTGGCGCTCATGGAAATCGTCTCCAAGCCAGACCTGCGTTCGCCAGCGGAAGCCGGCGCATATGTTAAAAAACTGCGCACTATCTTGCGCTATATCGGCGCGTGCGATGGCAATATGGAAGAAGGCTCCATGCGTGCGGATGTGAATGTTTCCGTGCGCAAGCCCGGGGATGAGTTTGGCACACGCTGTGAGATCAAAAACGTCAATTCCGTGCGTTTCGTGCAGCAAGCCATAGAAGTTGAAGCGCGCCGGCAGATCGATTTGATTGAAGATGGCGGCACGGTCGATCAAGAAACCCGTTTGTTTGACCCTGATAAAGCCGAGACGCGCTCTATGCGCTCAAAGGAAGAAGCGCACGACTACCGCTATTTCCCCGACCCGGATCTACTGCCGCTGACGTTTGACGATGCGTTTGTTCAAACCGCAAAGGCAAGTTTGCCCGAGCTGCCTGATGCCAAACGCGCGCGGTACATCAGTGATCTTGCGCTGCCCGAGTACAATGCCTCAGTGCTTACCGCCGAACAAGAGAGCGCGGTGTTTTTTGAAACGCTGCTTGCGGACTTGGCTGACAAAACTGGCAAAGCCGCTGCTGATGTGGCGCGCTCTGCATCCAACTGGGTTATTTCTGACCTGTTTGGCGCGCTCAATAAAGCCGGCAAGAGCATTGAAGACAGCCCGGTGAGCGCTGCGGATGGCGCTGGCCTTCTAAGCCTGCAGGAAGACGGCACAATCTCCGGCCGCATTGCCAAAGACGTGTTTGAAATCATGTTCGAGACCGGCAAGTCCGCGGCTCAGATTGTCGATGAAAAAGGCCTCAAACAAGTCTCTGACACGGGCGAACTGGAAGCCATTATCAAAGAGATCATCGCCGCAAACCCCGCGCAGCTTGAGCAATATCGCGGCGGCAAGGATAAACTGCTTGGCTTCTTCGTGGGTCAGGTCATGAAAGCAACAAAGGGCCAAGCCAATCCAGCTGTGGTAAATCAACTGCTCAAACCCCTTTTAGACGGATGACCCTTCAGCTATTTTGGAAAAAAACGGTTGCCACCATCGGCGCAGATGAGCTTTTGGGCTGCCAGAGCGTGGCGCAGTTCTATGTGTAAATTTGCAAAATCGCGCACCGTTTTGAAACAAAACAGCATTATTCATTTACTGAAATTTGCGTCTTTTTGACTGTATTCACACTTTAGTCACTACTTTTTCTCAACTTCTGTGCCAAATTAATACAACCGCTTCAATGCTTTAGGATTTTATTAAACTTTCTGCCTGAATCTTTAACGCATGGCTCCCACGCACCTTACCAACTGCACAGAGGCCTTGAGGGGATTATGGTTAGAAAACTGAGCGCGTACGCGCAGCGCTGTACGAGCGTTTCAGAGACGTTGTTACCGGAGGAGTTAAAGCGCCGATTTTCTGGTGGCAAACCGCCACGCTGTATTGCGCTGACGTCTACCGCAGGCAAGGCAACAGGATTGGTGCTGGCCACCGACCCATCTGAAATATTCACAGACTTTCTATCGCTGGAGCGCACAGACCCAGCTACCGCGCATGTCGCCGCCCTCAGCCGTGCGAGTCAGACCAGACTTAAAATTGGTGCACTGTTAACGCGTCACGGCATGCCGCAAAGCTGGGTTCCGCCCGAAGCGTTGACCCACTGGCTCGGCAAAATGGCGCAGCTGGCCCACATTGACGCTACGAAAAAAGCGCAAGCCGTGGTCGACGCGCAGGAACAGTCTCTCATGTTCTTGGCCAATATCAGCCATGAATTGCGCACGCCGCTCAACGCGGTTATCGGGTACGCGGATCTCATCCGGCATCAAACCTTTGGCCCGATTGCGCCGGCACAGTATGGCGAGTATATCAATTCAATCCACCAAAGTGGCGAGCACTTGATGAATTCCATCAATGCGCTCCTCAATTTAGCGCGTATCGATGCCGGCGCGGTGAGCCTTGAAGAAGAAGAGTTCAATGTTGAGGACCTGATGCATCAGGCCGTGCAACTCATTCAAACCGAAGCTGATCAGCTTGATGTGCATTTGCATATTCATGTGCCACAGGACTTTCCGTTGCTCATGGGAGACCCGCAATTATTGCGCCAAGCGCTGTTAAATCTCATTTCCAATGCGGTTAAGTTCTCACCGCCAGGTGCGGGCGTACGCATCACGGCAGCCCGCACCGCGCGTTCTGGCGTGCGCATCACTGTGGGCGATAAGGGGCCAGGAATTCCAGATAAGGAATTGCCGCGCATTATTCTCCCATTTAAGCAAGCCATGCACGGTCCGGGCCGCACCGGTACGGGCACTGGGCTTGGGTTGTCGCTCGCCAAAGCATTCATTGAACTGCATGAAGGGCGGCTCCATCTCCTGTCGCAAGAAGGCAAGGGCACACGCGCGATTTTAACGCTGCCCTCGGGCCGTGTACGCGATCAAAATCTGGGCTTTCAAAATGGTTTTGCCTTTGTGCGTAAAGACATCGGCCGAGAGATGGCAGCCCATCATCACGGCGCCTAACGGCGATCTCGCAACCGGCGAAAGCGGCATTACAGCAATATGTATAGCCGCTGAGCTGCGACAGCTTGGCCAAAACCTCGTGCTACCGCGTTAACCTTTATTTTAATTAACCTCGTCCAAACTCTGGTTACTGAAGCAGCACAAGAGCGGCGCGAAGCGCGGCTTAGGTGTATGAAGCTGCGTTTAAAAAGGGCGAGATATGGGTGAGTTAGACAAAGAACTGAATGGCGTGGTACAGATGATCCTGACCCGCGCGGCTGATGGTGACCCGGACGCGCTATATGACCTGGGCCTGCTCTACGCCACTGGTAAAGAAGGCGTGGCACCGGATTACATTGAAGCACATAAGTGGTTTAATCTTGCCGCGTTAAGCGGCATTGATGAAGCCAAAGCCGAGCGTGAAGAGCTGGCGCGCGATATGAGCCGCACGGAAATTTCCGAAGCACAAAAGCAAGCGCGCGCCTGGCTGCAGTCGCTGGCCGCTTAAGCCCGCTGGCTTGAGGCTTGAAAAGCCCGCACCCCTCCGCTAAACCCGCACGTGGAGAGGTGGCCGAGTGGTCGAAGGCGCTCCCCTGCTAAGGGCGCGCAGGAAAAATTGTCCCCTATTATTTTTTCTATATATTTCATGTATTTACCTCTCTTACGCCAGAGCGCCAATCGTGCGACTCCCTGCCAAATCCCCAATTCCGCTTTTGTGCTTCTTCGCCAAGTGATGTGGACGAAAGCTGAACATAGCGGCGATATTGATCTGACTTCCAGCCGCCTTCATCGCGCAATCTCTTTTCGTCTTTGGTTTGAGAATAGAACCATGTTGCCCAGCTATGTCGGCAAACGTGCGGCGTATAAAGGCGCGGGTTCATACCGATGTCGGCGACGGCTCGATTAAACCGCGTGCGGATTTGACCGCCGCGGTTCACCTTTTCAGCGAAAGGCTTTCCGTCGAAGCGACGGAATAGCGGTCCAGGCTCGCCAATGTTAGGTAAGGTGCGCAGCGCAGTCACAACACGCGGTATAAGCGTAAGCTTGCGCTGTGATTTGTTCTTGGTGTCTCGCAGAATTGCATATCCATGCTGCAGAGACAGGTCGTCTTTTGCGTCAATCGAAAGGGTTTCGCCGACGCGGGAGCCTTGTCCGAATAAAAACGTAATAAGCGCACGGCCCCATAAATCGGTCGCATATCGACCCACCGAATAAGCCTCAATCAGCTTGTCAGCTTGTTCCGGCGTAAAGAAATAAATCCGTCCTTCGTCCTCTGCTTTGCGGCGCTTAGGGGCTGTGTGGTGGCGAAGAACGGCCCTGATAGGCGTGTCCCAGTTGCGCCTAATCGTAGAGGCCTTGCGGCCGGGGTAAGCGACGCGCCCGTCTTCAATGATCATCTCGTCCGTTATCTCATCAAACGGTGTAAACTCGTAATAGTCCATTGGCTTTTCCAAAAAGCGGGCATCCCCGCCATCTTCCAAATAGCTCACAACCAGTTCGCCAAACAGGGAGGACGCCTCTTTGCCTGTTATGGTCTGGCGTTTGATTTTTGCGACGATCTGGTCTTTGATTGCGTCTGCTTCTTCCTGGTCAGAAGTTCCCGTGCTTTTGTCGAGCGGTATGCGGTGAGGTTCACCGTCCTTCCAGACTGTGACGGAGCCGGTGACGTACCAGATTTTTCCGCCGTGTCGTCTTTTGAGGTGTGCCGGCATCGTGTTGCCTCCAAGAGCCGCAATACATCGTCCCTATAGAAACGCTTCGCTCGGCCCATTTTGCAATAACAAGGGTGCTTCTTTAGCAGGTCAGCAAACTGTCGCTTGGTCAAGCCCAGATACTGTTGCACCTCATCTTGGCTGTAGAGCTTGGGGAGCGTGCTAGTCATCTTGGAGCACCAACCCTTCGTCACCTTTGCGGAGCAATTCGCAGTGGAGCTTTATCGACTCCCATAAGCTCATAAAGTGCACCGAGCCGTCCGGCGACGTAACGATCATCTCTTCCTCGCCTATTGCAACGGTCCAGCCGCTCATCTCTTCACCCTCTCAAGCAGCGCGCGGGCTTTGTTAACTGGCTCCATGTCACCAGCACGCTTTATCTCGTATCTATTGTAACCGCGCAGGTTTTTGTATTCGCTTTCAACGTAACCGCTAAGATCATCCGCAAGCTCCTCCAGAACTTCCGCCATCTCGTCCACAGCCTCATGTTCCGCCCGGTTGTTCAGCACTTTGGCAAAGAGTTCGGCGTCTTCTTTGGTGCAATATTGAGCGGCAGCTTCCTGCGTTTTGTCATCGTAATACGTGCAGACCACATTGTATGACGCGCCAGGTTGCTCGTCTTGCAATTCAACAAACCAAGGTGTGTGCTCAGTCACTGTCAGCCTGCTTTCTGTGTTTTTTCAGTGTAATGCCCATCAATATGCCGACTGGCGGGATGCCTTTGTTTGTTAGACGGTCTGCGTACGCCATCATTTCGTTGTACTCAGCTTTACGCGCAGACATGACGGCTGTCTCCACCGCCGCGCCCATATCAGCTTGGGTGTATTTGGGGGTCATGGCGAGCCATAGCCATCGCCATAGCCAGAGCCAGAGCCAAAGCCATGGCCATAGCCAGAGCCATAGCCATAGCCATCGCCATAGCCATAGCCAGAGCCAGAGCCAGAGCCATCGCCAGAGCCATCGCCAGAGCCATCGCCAAGCGCAGAGCCATCGCCATAGCCATCGCCATAGCCATCGCCATTCAACCCGGCAGCACGCATAGCGTAGCTTTGCTCATCCGCGTCAAGAACGCGCTTTAGTTTTGAAAATGGCATGGCCGCTTTAATGTTTTTCAGTCTTTTGACGACATCGTAAACACCGTCAACGCACGCGCCGGAACGAATAACGTCATCTGCTGTAATTACTTGGTTTTCCATGCTTCCCACGCCTCTGGTGTGATAGTGAAAACAGCAGTAATATCATGCAGCATAGGGATATCGGCGGGCGCACTAATACGGCACTCACTTTTTGGCCCGACTTTGCAAAGGCTCATAAGACCTTTTTTGCCAGACCAATAAATGGCCATCTTTGCAGCTTTCAAAGGCATGGCTTTAGCAGACAGGTCCTGATCTTCAGGAATTAGACCTGCAAAAACGCCTCTATGCTCAGTCGTGATAAGGACTGGTTTCATTCATTGTTCCTTTCTTTGATTTTCTTAAAAGCCCGCATATCCTCATCGAGGCCGGGTGGGGTGGTTTTGCTTGTGAGCTTGGTCACGCCGCGATCCCCTCTTCTCTAAGCGCTTCGCGCTCTAATTGATCTCGTGAAACGCGCATCACAGCACCGCAAAATCCAAAGCGGCTTCTTGCGCTTCTTCCATTTTCCGACGTGCGATAAGATACATATCGGCTTGCTCTTGCGATAAATCCGAAATGTCGATGCTCTCTGAAAAACACCGCCAATGGAAAAGCGCGAGCTGCATTTTGACAATTACGTTATTTTCGCGGGTGGCTGTTGTCGTGACGATCACAGCGCAGGCTCCGCTAAATGCTCATTGATGTCTTTAAGGTCAGACGCAAACACGTCATAACCATCGGCCATCGCGTGCATGTCCATGAGGCCGGTGATAACCTGATCGACAGCCTGCGCATCTAGTTTGCGCTCGTGCGCGCAAATGACATCAAGAAGGCTGTCAGCGCTGACGGCCAGTTCGTTTATTGCTTTCATCACTGCATCATTTGCAACGCATGCGTCCTGTAGGCTGTCATCCGCCGCTACATCGCCAAAGTCATTGCGGTAAGCGTCGTGCGCGCCAGTATCAAAAGCCTCCTGGCCGAATGTTTTTGCCTGCATGTTGCTGACCCGAATGTGCAGCAGGTCTAGCGGTGACTTGTCGGTGAATTGGCTCATGACTTCCTCTCTTGTGTTGAGAGGAATGTCGCATTAAAATACGAATAAGTCAAACACTAAATCGTAAAATAATGCGATTATTTTTTAAAGCAGCTCACCAAATGCAATTTGACCCCACAACCGAGGCGCAATAGCGCGGGCGTAAGCGAGGCCAAAATCAAGATGTTATGACTTGAAGATTCGATTAAAGGTTGAAACAACACGTCCTTACGCAATCGTGAGGGCTTTATGACAAGCGAAATAGATATCACGACGTCAAACAG
>JBCCLR010000051.1:0-19261 GCA_039026755.1 Pseudomonadota bacterium
CCATCGAGGACTATCTGCGCCGGATGGATAAGGCCGGCATTGAGCGCAGTCTCCTGATCGCCGTGCGCGCGGGCGAGCGCAATTGGAAGGGCAGCTTTGAAATCCCCTACGACCAGATCGCAGGCTATTGCGCTCAATACCCTGATCGATTTTCCGGCCTCGCCGGCGTTGACCCCACCCGCGGCGTAGAGCAGCTGAAAGACCTGGATTACGCCGTCAACGAGCTCGGTTTTGTCGGCGCACATTTCTACCCGCACTGGTTTCGCATGCCGCCCAATGCAGCTTTATGCTATCCGATTTATGCGCGCTGTGTTGAGCTCGACATCCCCATCATGATGCAGGTGGGGCAAAATCTGATTTATCAGAAAGATGTGCGGTTGCCGTCCGTGGCGAAACCAATTTTGCTAGACCAAATTGCCATCGATTTTCCGGATTTAAAACTGCTTGGCATCCACATCGGAGTGCCGTGGACCGATGAAATGATCGCCATGGCTTGGAAGCATGAGAATGTCTATATCGGCATCGATGCATATGCCCCAAAACACCTCCCCACCTCGCTGAAGCACTATATGAACAGCTATGGCAGCCACAAAGTGCTGTTCGGCACGGATTGGCCGGTGATCGACCCCGAGCGCGGTGTACGGGAAATGCGCGAGCACGGCTTTCGCGATGGTCCATATGAACAGATTATGCGGCTAAACGCGCTCAAAGTGTTCGATTTTGACCGCAAAGCACAGAAAGCGTAAACCGTGCAGGCGCAGCCCTTGCTTATCACATCGGGGCTGCGGGCCGCCGCAGAGCGTGCACCGGACAAAGCAGCGATCTTGTGTGATGGACAAGCCCGCACCTACGCTCAGCTGATAGGCCGCATTGCCGCCATTCAAGCCGCCGCGCAGCACAACTGGGGCCTCAAGCATGGCGACAATGTTGCCCTTATTGCACCAAACTGTATCGAGTACTTTGAATTCGTTGCAGCGTTTTGCGAAATGGGCATTGCTGTTGCCACCGTGAATTATCGGCTCTCGCCAACCGAGGCAGCCCACATTGTTAGCGATGCTGACGCAAGGTTGGTGGTGTATCACCCCAGGTGCGCCGCTCTCGTTAAAGCTGTTGACACTGTTTCCAAGCACGAAATTGGCGACAGCCTGCCGAATGCAGCAACATTTGATGGACCGCTGGCCACGGAAGATGACGTTTTTTCAATTCCCTACACATCGGGAACCACGGGGCATCCTAAAGGGGTGATGATTTCGCACCGTGCGCGGGTGATGACGTTTTATGCCATGGCGGCGGAGTATCAGTGCTACTCCAGCGCATCGCATTTTTTGGCAATTGCGCCGCTCTGCCACGGCGCTGGATTTGCATTCGGCTTTGCCCCGCTGTTCTTTGGCGGCAGTGTTGAGCTGTTGCCAAGCTTTGATGCCCAAACTGTACTGAGAAAGCTTGCTGAGGGCATTGCCGACGGCGTCTTCATGGTGCCAACGCATTTTCAGGCAATCTTCGCGCTTGATCAAAATATTATTGATGAGTGCCGAGGCAAACACAGCTTACGCGCAATCATCTCCAATGCCTCGGCCCTGCCACAACCGATGAAGCAGACGATTATTGAGTACTTCGGCGACGGGCTGCTGCATGAAACCTATGGCTCAACCGAAGCAGGTATTGTCACAAACCTGCGCCCAGAAGATCAGTTGCGCAAGCGGCGCTGCGTGGGGCCAGCTTTTGTTGATACGCGCATCAGTCTGCGCAGCGCTGACGGCAAAGAAGTGCCACCTAATACGCCAGGCGAGCTGTTCTCACGCGGGCCGGCGACCTTTTCAGGCTATTGGAACCGACCAGATGCAACTGAAGAAGCGGTCACAGACGGCTGGGTGAGTGTGGGCGACATTGCTGTGCGCGACAGTGATGGCTTTATTTATATCGTTGATCGCAAGAAAGATATGATCATTTCCGGCGGCATCAACATCTATCCCCGTGAGATCGAAATCATCATCGCTGAGCACGACGCCGTCCAAGAATGCGCAGTTTACGGCGTCCCTGACGCGGCTTGGGGAGAAGCAATACACTGCGCACTGGTCGCTGATGATGGCTTTGACCACCATGCCTTGGAAGATTGGCTAAAAGAGCGGCTCGCCAGATTTAAATTGCCAAAACACTACCGCCGCGTCAGTAGTCTGCCGCGCAACGCCAATGGCAAAGTGCTCAAGCGCGTTCTCGCCGAAACATTTGCGCGTGCCTGACAGAGCAGTATGTCTAAATGAGAATCCAAACGGATTTAGCCAGCGCGCCAACCCGATGATCGCCTGCTGATTATTATTTGCAAATACAATATTTTCATTTGCAAAATTCTTACTTCGGCGTATGCTGCAGTGCAATATCAGTAGCACGCGGTGCAGGCAAACTATGACACATCAATGGGTCGGAGAAGGCAAAACAGCGCTTATTACAGGTGCGTCCAGCGGCATTGGCCTCGCATTGTCTGATGTCTTCGCTGCACATGGATATGACCTTATCTTGACCGCACGGCGCGAAGATCGGCTGAAGGCGTTGGCCGATATGCTGTTCGATAATCACGGCGCTTCAGTCACAGTCATTCCAGCAGATCTGGCCGATCCTGCCGGTCCTGGTGGCCTAGCAGAGGCGATTATCGACCACGGTTTAAATGTTGATGTGTTGGTCAACAATGCTGGCTTTGGTCAATTCGCGCCATTCAATGAGACGGATCGGTCCACAGCGCTTGCTATGCTGCAGGTCAATATTGTCGCGCTCACAGAACTGACCCATCGACTGAGCGCGCAGATGATTGAAAACGGGGGCGGCCGCATTTTAAATGTAGCGTCAGTCGCCAGCTTTGCGCCGACGCCGCATGCCGGCTTGTACGGCGCAACCAAGGCTTTTGTCTTATCATTGTCAGAAGCCTTGCATGATGAGCTTGCACCGCACGGCATCAGCGTGACAGCGCTCTGCCCGGGTTTAACCAAAACCGAGTTCTCTCACGTGGCAACCGGCGCTGATCCCAACGCAAAAAACGAGGATCAATCGGCCCAAGCATCTTTAATGCCTGCCTTCGTTAGCAATACCGTTTCTGATGCGTTTATTCTCAATGCCGAGAACGTGGCACGCGATGGCTTTAATGCGCTGCATCGAGGACAGGCCGTTGCAGTGAGCAATCTGACCTACGAGATGGGTCTGACTATGATGAAGTTTCAACCGCGCAGCCTTGCCCGCACCTGGGGTGCAGTTATGGGCAAAGCACTCGGCAACGGTTTTTAATATTTGTTTTCAGTATATTAAGGGGGATTACGACGATGCGTAAAGCACGTGCCTTTGATGCAAGTTGGTTACACTTTGAAACAGCGGGCGCACCCTTGCACGTTGCAAGCATGCCGATTTTTCGGCGCCCTGATGGCGTGGATGCTAACGCGTTTTTCAAATCCTTTAAGCAGATGATGGTGGCCAAGCGGCACTATGTTGATGCGTATACCTTGAAGCGAAAAAACGTCGCGGCGTGGCTCGATCATCCGGTTTGGGTGCGCGATACGGATATTGATATGAATTATCATGTCCGGCGCATCACCTTGCCGCGACCGACCATTGAGGCGCTCGAGATTGTTGCACAAAGGCTAACGGCAATGCCGATGGACCTAGATCGTCCGCTTTGGCAATATACTGTCATTGACGGCCTAGCGGATGATCAATTCGCCATCTTTATGAAGATGCACCATTCGGTGATTGACGGCCAGTCCGGCGCCGCCATTTTGCAAGACGTGTTTGACGCCAGTCCCGAGATACGGCCGATTGAGCCAGCTCTGCCAGACTTTGCTGATGATCCCGAACCCTCGCAACTGTCGCTGTTATCCGGCTCCCTCGAAAACGTTATTCGCCAGCAATTCAATCTTGCATCGCGCACAAGCGATTTTCTCGAGGCCAGCCAGTCGGCACTTTCAATCTTGCAAAAAAGCTTGCTTGGCCAATCCGGCGTGCGCCTCAGCGCACCGCCAACGCCCTTCAATGGGTCGATCTCTGAACGGCGCTGCTACAAAATGGGCTTTATGGACCTTGAAGAAGCCAAGGCCGTCAAGTCTCTCGCGGGCGCAACCTTAAATGATGTGATCCTCTCTGTTACCGGCGGCGCGCTACGCCGGTATTTGGATGAACGCGGCGCCTTGCCAGAGGAAGCGTTGATTGCGGCAGTACCGATATCCGTGCGTAAGCCTGGCGAAGATACAAAAATGGGTGCACAGCTTTCGATGATGATGTGCGGCCTTGGGACACATATCAACGATCCAGTTGAGCGGCTGCTCGCCGTGCACGCTAATGCTGAAGAAGGTAAGGCGATCACGCAATCCATGCAACCGGCGCTGACCGATGACTACGCCCTCCTTGGCGCGCCGATTGCGATGCGTGCTGCTGCTGAGTTATGGGGCGCGACCGGGCTGGCGGACATAGCCAATCTGTGGGGTCTCCTGCCGTACAATTTGGTCGTGTCCAACGTCACTGGGCCGCGGCGAAAACTCTATCTGAATGGCGCGGAGATGTTGCATTACCATCCCGTTTCGGTGGTCGCACATGGTCAGGGCCTTAATATAACCGTGCAAAGCTACAGTGGGTCGCTTGCTCTGGGCATGCTGTCGTGCCGCGAACTTATGCCCGATCTGGAGCGCCTTATGACGTTCTTCAAAGTTGAGTTCGATAGCTTGAAAGAACACGTCGCTGGACGCACTGAAACAAAACTTGAAGAGGTAAAGTCAATAACCAAGGCCAACACCGGTGCGATAGCAGCGTAAACGTCATACCACTTAGAGAGATCATTCACGCCTTGGATACCGCGCTAAAGGTCTGCTACACACTCTGGGTGTAGACGTACAGAAAGGTGCTCGATGGCGGCAACGAAATACGCAGGTATTTTGCAATTCCAAGCCGATTTGGCTTGGGCAGGCTGGGAATACGCGTCAGGCTTTGTTAGTGAGCCACTGCTCCATATGCTGGCGCCCAAGGCGCATGCAAAACGCCCCGTTATGACGCTTCCCGGTTTTACCGGCAGCGAACGCACACTAAATTCGCTCAACCGCTTCTTGAACAACAAAGGCTATATCGCTGGCCCCTGGGGTTTAGGCACCAACTGGGGCCATAGCAGCGTTAAAGCCATGCGCGTCATGGTGGATAGCTTGGTGCAGCGCGTTGAAACGTTGGCAACACGCCACAACAGCCCAGTGTCTTTGGTTGGGCACTCTTTAGGCGGCCTGTACGCGCGTGAACTCGCACGCAAGCGGCCAGACCTCATTGACCGGGTCATCACCTTAGGAACGCCAGCGAACGCGCACCCCGAACATCCCGAGCGCCTCAACCAGTCTGTCAATGCCGTGTTCGATACTGTAACCGGCCGACCGGGTCATGAACACACGTCTGAGATGCGCAACGCGGGTGTCGCGACGCCGCCGCCTGGCGTCCCAGTTGTTTCCGTATATAGCCCATTTGACGGTGTGGTCAGTGAAGCAGCCAGCCGTATCCCCGATCATTTGCTCACTGATGACAGCGGCGCAGCGCGCGAAAACCTTAAGATCACGGGAAGTCACACCGGTATGGTTGTTAATCCGCTTGCCCTGCTTGCTATTGCCGATAGGTTAAAAGCAGACCCTGCGAATTGGGAGCCTTACAAGAATCCATTGTTTTCTGCAGAGTGGCGCAATTCAGCGTTCGCTAGAGCGCGATCAAGCAGCCATTCGCCAGGCGGCAGGTCCCGCGCATCTTAAGAGTATCCGTCATGCCAGAGACATCGCGACCCAGCTTCGATCTTGATCAATATGTGCCCTACCTGCTTAACCGTGCAGGCAGCGTTGAGGCGCAAACATTTACCCAGTTGTTGGCGCAGCACAATATCAGCATCTCAACGTGGCGGATCCTAGCCGCGCTCAATCAATACGATGATCAAAGTATGGGCGAACTCAGCCGCTCAACATCCATCGAGATATCAACTCTCTCGCGCACAATCGCTGCGCTGGAAAAACAGGGCCTTGTTAAACGCGCCCGCAAATCTGCAGATGCACGCGTTGTTTCTGTACAAATGACGCAACCCGGCCAGAGGATCACCAACAGCATCATACCCGAAGCGATTGCCCATGAGACAGCGCGATTGGCTGATTTTAGCGATCAAGAACGCCGTACGCTGATCAGTCTGCTGCAGCGTTTGTATAAAAACCTCACGCAAACCGCATCAATATCCTCCTCAGGCGAGACATATGACGCCAGACCGTCGGGATGAGTGTTCATAAGGCTTGTTGGTCGCCAGAGCAGTTTGGCATTATTTCGAAACCTTCGGAGGCGGCGCAAATATCGTGTCATCGCTAGGCCCCGACATTGAAACTAAGTAAGCCATGAAAGAGGAGGCAGTTTTGACCGACAGCAACAGCAAGGATGTATTCATGACCCCAGCAGCCACGCCGATGGGTTTCGCTGAGCGGTATAATGCAGCATGTATGGCGCTCTCCGCAGAAGGTACAGCCGCACAATGGTCTGACCATTTAACGCGCTATCTGCCCGATGGTGAAGTTCAAGTCCGCGACGGCAAAGAGGAACAAATTGGCTATCTCAAACAGATGTATGACATGGTCAAAAAGCAAGGCATCGTCTCGATCGTCGCGACCGATTACACGATCAACAAGTTTTCAGAAGACTTCGCCATTGTCAGGTTCCGCTGGGAGCTTAAGGCAACGGACGGCACCATGTCCGGCGGTATCAACTCCGCTTACGTGCTGCGGCGAAATCCAGAAGGCTGGGTTGCGATCTCAAACCTAGAGCTGGGTCACCCCAAAAGCCCGGGCGCATGACGATGTTTTTTTGGTGAGCGGTAACGGGGCCTGCTTTTCACGAAAAAACACGTCGCAACCGAGCGTCGTTGTCGCTGGCGCCGAACGGCGGCGCCGGAACACCGCACGGATCTGGCGTTTCGAGCACTGTGTCAGCTGTCCCGGCGGATCACCATGTTGCGAATTTCGCTCATATCATTCATGGCAAAACGAACGCCTTCTCGCCCAAGGCCCGACTCTTTAACGCCGCCGTAAGGCATGTTGTCGACCCGGTAAGACGGCACATCGTTGACCACAATTCCGCCCACATCAAGCGTGTCCCAGGCGTCCAGAACCTTAAAAATATCGCGTGTAAAAATACCTGCTTGCAGGCCAAATTTACTGTCGTTGACCATGTCCAGCGCCTCACCAAACGTGCTAAACTTAGACAGCAGCGCAACCGGACCGAACGCCTCTTCGGCATAAACATCTTGGCTTGTATCCACATTCTCAAGCAATGTTGCTTCAAGCATATTTGCCGCACAGGCACCGCCGCATAAGAGTGTCGCGCCAGCGTTAACCGCAGCGTCAATCCATGATTTAAGCCGCTGCGCTTCGCCAACAGAAATCATTGGGCCAATAAAGGTGTCAGGGTCTTTCGGATCGCCGGACACAAGCGTTTTGGTGCGCGCAACGAGCATATCGCGGAAAGCGTCATAGACTGTTTCATGCACGATGATCCGCTGTACACCGATGCAGCTTTGCCCGGATTGATAAAAAGCGCCAAAGACGACGCGCTCGAGCGCATCAGCAAGGTCGGCATCATGGTCGATGATAACAGCGGCATTGCCGCCCAGTTCGAGGACGACCGGTTTCTTGCCAGCTTTGGCCTTCAAATCCCACCCTACGGCGGGTGAACCGGTGAAACTCAGCAGCTTGAGACGGTCATCTGTTGTAAACAGGTCCGCGCCATCGCGTGTTGCCGGCAAAATTGAAAAAGCACCCTTAGGCAAATCAGTTTCCGCCAATATCTCGCCGATGATCAGCGCACCTAAAGGCGTTTTGGAGGCCGGCTTCATGACGAATGGGCAGCCGATGGCCAGCGCTGGCGCAATTTTGTGTGCGGCCAGGTTGAGCGGGAAGTTAAATGGCGAGATGAAACTGCATGGGCCGATGGGCACCCGCTTCCACATGCCCTGATAGCCCTTGGCGCGCGCGGAGATATCGAGCGGCTGGACCTCACCAGTGTTGCGCACTGCTTCTTCAGCCGCAATGCGGAAGGTGTCGATCAATCTCGTGACCTCGCCTTGCGCATCTTTAATCGGTTTGCCTGCTTCGACGCATAACGCATAGGCAAGCTCGTCATAGCGCTCCTTGAAACGGGCAACGCAGTGGTCGAGAACGTGCTGGCGTTCATAGCTGGCCATTCGGGCCATCGGCGCCGCTGCCGCAACAGCCCCTGCGATTGCCTGATCGATTACATCGGGCGTTGCAAGCGCGGTTCGAAATGCCACTTCATTGGTGTATTTATCGGTGACTGCAAGGTCCGTATTAGGCTGCACAGCCACGTTGTTCAGGTAGAGCGGATAGATATCCTTAAGAATAGTCATGCGGGGAGGCCTCTGCCGTTTTCAAACGCGTTACAAGGCCTAAGCCTCCTGACTTAATCGTTTGATCGTGTTGTTCAGGATTTCATCATTTTCGCTGTAGTCCACCGGGCAATCGATTAGATGCACGCCGGTTGTCTCCAGGCACTGCGCAAGTGTTGCTGGTAAATCGGCAGCATTTTCAATCCTATGACCGGCCGCGCCATAGCTTTCGGCATATTTAACAAAATCAGGATTGTTGTAGGTTAGGCCCCAGTCTTTAAAGCCCATATTGGCCTGCTTCCAGCGGATCATCCCGTAGCTATCATCACGCAGCACCAGGATCGTAAGGTTGAGGCCAAGCCGCACAGCCGTGTCTAGTTCTTGGCTATTCATCATAAAGCCGCCATCGCCGCAAATGGCCATCACCTTGCGATCGGGATACAGCATGGCAGACATCATCGCCGAGGGAAGACCGGCCCCCATGGTGGCCAAAGCGTTATCCAGCAACACGGTGTTGGGCTTATAGGCTGCATAATTGCGCGCAAACCATATTTTGTAGACGCCGTTGTCCAGCGCGATAATGCCATCGCTCGGCATGACGCTGCGGACGACATGGACCAAATGCGGCGGAAAAATTGGGAACCGCGTGTCGTCCTCAAGGCTGCCTGCATAGTCCTGTGCAGCCGCTTTGGCCCGATACATCGCGGCAAAATCCCAGCCGGAGGACGCCACGACGTCCTGCTTGATTTGCCAAATGGCATTGCCAATGTCGCCAATCACTTCAATTTGCGGAAAGTAGACCGGATCGACATTGGCCGCATTCATAGAGATATGCACCACCTCCGCGCCGCCTTGCTTCATGAAAAACGGCGGTTTTTCAATAACATCATGACCCACATTCAAAATTAGGTCAGCATGTTCAATGGCCCGATGAACGAAATCGCCCGAAGACAAAGCCGCGCAGCCCATAAACTCATCACGGCTTTCGCTGACCACGCCTTTGCCAAGCTGGGTTGTCACAAAGGGAACGCCTGTCTTTTCAATAAACTGCGTCAGCATGCGCCCAGTTGTCGTACGATTGGCGCCGCCGCCAAGCACCAGGACCGGGGATTTAGCGCTTTCCAGCTTTTCCACGGCAGCGCGTACAGCTTTAGGTTCCGCTATGGGGCGCCGCGTGATGCTTGGCGCTATGGGCGCTGCCTGGGTTTCCTCTGCGGCGACATCCTCGGGAAACTCAATATGTGTGGCACCCGGCTTTTCTTCTCCCGCCAAGCGAAGCGCTTCGCGCACGCGGCTGGGAATATTATCGGCGCCGGCCAATTGATGGGTAAACTTGGTGATCGGCCCCATCATATCGACGACATCCAGAATCTGAAACCGGCCTTGCTTTGAGTGCTTAATGGGCTTTTGACCCGTGATCATCAGCATCGGCATGCCGCCAAGCTGCGCATAGGCTGCTGCGGTGACCAAATTGGTGGCGCCCGGCCCCAAGGTCGCCATGCAGACGCCGGGTTTGCCGGTATGGCGGCCATAGGTTGCGGCCATAAAGCCAGCGCCCTGCTCATGCCGGGTCAGGATGAGTTTGATTGTGGTGGACCGCGATAAGCTATCAAGCATGTCCAGGTTTTCCTCACCCGGCACCGCAAAAATATACTCGACCCCTTCTGCCTCCAAACAGGCGACAAATACATCTGATGCCTTCGTCATATCAATGTCCCCCATAAACGCCTGGTGACCCGTGTATAGGAGCAAGCAGCCGTGAACAACTCAATCGCCTATTTTTGTTGCGGGCTTTGCCGTCAAAATGGGGAAAGCTGGGGTAAAGGGCGCAGGTCCATGACCGCACAAGCTTTTTATGTCGTGGCCACTGCAATGGGTAAAAGCGTTACAAGCGCTTCATTCGGCACCCTTAAAGAAACAGGTTTGGCTGTTCCAGATACAAAAAACTGACGCCAGCTTGCGCTAGCGTCAGTCATTTTATTTCGGTATCAGTGGGCAGTCGCTCACCATTTAGAAGCTGGCGTTGATCGTTGCCAGAATTACGCGTGGCTCGCCAAAGTCAAAGCCGCCTGAAGTCCGGCCACTGTTTCCAACTTCTTCTAAATACTCATTGTTCAGCAGGTTATTGGCGTTGATCTGGACCTTGTAATTGTCGTCGATAACGTAGGACACAAAGCCATCGACCAAAGTGTATCCTGGCTGCTCGATATCCGATATCGTCGGGCTTTTCCGATTTGAAATATAGCGGATACCGCCGCCGAGCTTGAGGTTTGCGAGCGGTCCCTCTTGGACGGTGTATGATCCAAACGCACTCAAAGTATGATCTGGGGCGATGGTTGGGACGAGCTCGTCAAAACTGCCCGCGACATCCTCTGTAAAGTCGGCATCCAAAAAGCCGTAGCTTAACGTGAAGTCAATAGCGTCGGTAATGTTCCCAGCAGCAAATAGCTCGAAGCCACGGTGGCGCTGTTCATTGACACGGATTTGGAAATCTGTACCAGGCGGCAAACCTGGAGGTGTGGCGGCAAGGTTGTTCCGGACCGTATTAAACAGCGCGGCCCGCACCGTCAGGCGGTTCTCGAGCAGACTCGCTTTAACGCCCAGTTCGTAACTGTAGGCCGTCTCGGGCCCAATCGGGCTACCGTCCTCTTCAACGCCTTCCTGCGGGATGAATGATTCAGCGTAACTGATGTAAACATTCACATCTTCAATAACTTCAGCCGTTGCCCCGATACGAAATGAGACATCATCAACCTCATTGCTGGTGTCGGTAATCGAGGTACCACCAGTGTCGCGGAAGTCTTGGAAAAAATCGGTGGTAAGATTGTCATAGCGCACACCAGCGAGGATATTGAGCCAGTCGAGCGGCTGTAGGCTCAACTCAGCGTACACAGACAGCAAGTCATTGTCAGTCATGCGGTTGTTTTGAACGTTCTCGCCAGCGACAAACCCCGTCGGCGTGATCGGTACATTCAGTTGGCTGAAATCCGGATTAATGACGTTCAATTGGCGGCTTGCAAATCCGTTGCCTGGGAAAATACCCGGAGTTGCGACTAAGAAAGGTTCTTCAGATTCCGTATCTTGGTAGGTTCCACCAACAACAACATCGACCCATGAGCCGCCGACATTTGTCCATGCCAATTGTGCATCTAGATAAACGACCTGCTCATCAAACTCACCTATTGAATCATAAGAGTACAAGATCGGATTCAAATCGGAGATGCCGAAGCCAAAACCTCCGGTGGAATCCTGATCGAATTGATAATTGTAAAAACCTTGCGTGTTTTGGTAATCGAAGCTGGTTTCTTGATAGCTACCGCGTACCGTCAACTTCAAGTCATCAAGGAATTCGTGCGACACCTCACTATCAATGAACAAGTCGCTACCTTCAGTTTTGGATTCTGCCGGCGGACCAAAGAATGTCTCATTATTGAAGGCTTCCGGCACAGTCCCATCCCGAAATACGCCAAATTTCAGGCCGGGACGCGTATCAAGGTCACGATACGCGACGCTGAGGCGCGCACGTGTTGCGGGTGTGAATTCGTAGGCGACGATTGGCCGGATCGCTGTGACCTGCCGATTTTCCAGCCCATTGGCAAATTCGTTGTTTTCATAAGCTGCCGTAATGCGGGCCGTCAGCTTACCATCGAGGAGTTCGCCTGTATTAGCGTCGAGCTCAGTTCTGAAAGTGCCGAAACTACCTCCGCGCACTTCGAAATCGAGGCCGCTATCAGCGGTCGGCAATTTGGTAACGGTGTTAATAATGCCACCCGGCAAAACTTGGCCAAAACTAATTGAAGCTGGTCCTTTCAGCACCTCATAGCGCTCAACAAACGCATTATCACGGCGACCAATGCCGCGGCTGTTTGATTCAGGTCGGTTGTTCACCAAAATGGATGCAGCAAAGCCCCGAATCAAAAAGAATGGCGCGCCGCTGGAGAACTCATCGCCAAATAAGAAAACGTTTGGCAGCGTCTGCAATGCTTCCAGAGGCCTGATAAAGCCGCGCTCATCGATAAACTCACGATCAATCACATCGATTGAATACGGAACCTTCTCAAGTTCGATCGGCAACCTGTTGACCAGTGAATTTTGAAACTTGCCCTGAACCTCGATAACTTCGTCGACAGCGACTGCATCCTGGTCGGTCTGCTGCGCGAGCGCAGGATGCGCCAAAATGCTGGCTGCGACGCTGCTAAGTAAAGTTGCCTTAACGTTTTGCATGTTTTACCCCTGAGTAAACGTGATGCTTCCTGCATCGATTGTGTGCACTGTTATACCGATTGCATACAATTTTTACAGGGGCAAGGACTGCTGCAAATCAGTCGCAAGAATTAGAATTATAGTTAAAAAGTGTGACTATTTTGCCTCGCAAGGGCGGTGCTATAACGCCTCAGCCATCCACCGGCGCGAGTGATATGATGACCATAATGATTTTTGAAACGCTTGGCATATCGCCAGCAGTAACGCCAATCGTGCGGGCATCTTGACGCTCAAAGTTTGGCAAGTAGCTCAAAAGCTCAGCATGTTCACGGCGCTGAAAAGTGACCTCCAGACGGATGGGCGTGCTGATTTTAGTGGGCGCAGGAAAGGGCCCTGAAAGGCTTTTCTGCGCCGCCTCCTCAATCTTGTTTTGCGCCATTTTAGGCGCCATTGACCGCGCACTGGTCTGCCCATGCGCCGTTTTAACCTGCACAAAGCGCGCGCTTGGCAAACACTGCTTTACTTCGGCGCCGTACATATCATCGCCCGATGCAAGCACAATTGGCACGCCAAAATGCCCTGCAATACCAGCGCTAATGCCGGTTTCACTGGCCGGCTCACCATTGAGGCGCAGGCTATGAATAAAGCGTGTCGACATGGTATGGGCGAGAATGCCGCCTGGCGTATGCGCGGCACTATGATACCCGATTAAAAACGCCGCATCGAAAGATCCATGTTCAATGCCTTGCATCATGCCCAGTGGCCGCGGCCAACTGCGAACCACTTCGACATCCTCAGGCAGATCGTCTAGCAGCAGGTTTTGCCCCGTTCCGTGGGAATCGCTGACAACGAAATCTGTCGCGCCAGCCGCCCGCGCGCCAGCGATTGCAGCGCCTACTTCCGCCGTCATCCAGCGCCGTGCCTGTTGCCACTCAAAACCACCCACTTTGGTTTGCGCATTTGTCACAACGCCTGCGACCCCTTCAATGTCAGCAGAAATATAAAGACGCATGTTTCGATGGCTTTCCTTGCGCAACACAGCTATGTGCTGCGTATTGTATTTTCCGTTTCAAAAATTGTATGCAAAAAAATTAAGGTCACTTAGGGGCGAATAATGGGGGAAATCAAACACCAACGTGGCGGCGACCTGGTCACCATAACGCTCTCTAATCCAGCACGCTTAAACGCGATGACTTACAAAATGTGGCTCGCATTTGCTGATCTTTGGCATGATTTGAATTCTGACGATACGGTGCGCTGTGTTTTATTGACGGGAGACGGGCCGCGCGGCTTTTGTCCCGGCAATGATATCAGCGAATTTGATCAATATCGATCAACCGCTGCCGCAGCGCGAGACTTATCAGACGTTATGAACCGCGGCCGCACGGCAATGCTTGCTTGCCCGCACCCGATTGTTGCAAAAATCCATGGGCCGTGCGTGGGCGGTGGATTAGAAATTGCAGCCATGTGCGATATGCGGATCGCCAGCGATGAAAGCCGGTTTGGTGCACCCCTTAACCGTATTGGCTTGACCATGGCCTATGAAGAAATGATCCCCATCTGGCGCCTGACAGATGAAGCGACACTGTTTGAAATGTTGGTTGAAGGGACGATTTTCAACGCTGCTGAAGCAAAAAGCCGCGGCCTGATCAACCGCATTGTGCCCGCTGATGAACTGGATGCAGAGGTGCGCGATACATGTGACAAAATCCTTGCTGGGCCACCCCTCGTGAACCGATGGCACAAGGAATTCTTCCGCAAATTGCGGCGCGATCCTGCGCTTACGCAAGCGGACCATGATGTGCATTACCAAGCGTTTGAAACTGAGGACTATA
The DNA here is from genome assembly GCA_039026755.1 of Pseudomonadota bacterium. Taxonomy (GTDB): domain Bacteria; phylum Pseudomonadota; class Alphaproteobacteria; order Sphingomonadales; family CAKZYD01; genus CAKZYD01. The sequence continues at coordinate 14,413 of JBCCLR010000051.1, forward strand.
AAATCGGCTACCGCTCCTTCCTGGCCAAAACCAAACCAAACTTCATTGGCCGATGACGCAGCGTAACGGACCACTTGCCGGCATTAAGGTGCTTGAACTTGCGCATGTTATGGCGGGTCCAGCATGCGGCAGATTGCTCGCTGATTTAGGTGCGGACGTGATTAAGCTGGAACGGCCTGAAGGCGAAGATGCGCGCCGGATGGCGCCGCCCTGGCACGGCGATGAAGCCGCAGGTTTTTTGATGATGAACCGCAATAAAAGAGGCATTGCGGTCAATTTAAAAGCCGAAGCGGGCAAAGATATCGTGCGGCGTCTCGTGCAGCAAAGCGATGTGCTGATTGAAAATTTTCGGACCGGCACTTTAGATCGCCTGGGGCTTGGGTATTCCGCACTTAGCGCACTCAATCCCAAATTGATCTTCTGCGAAATATCTGGCTATGGGCGAACCGGCCCCTATGCCGAAAAGGGCGGTTTTGACCTGGTTGCACAAGCCATGAGCGGGCTAATGAGTGTCACCGGTGAAGGCCCAGGCCGCGAGCCCGTGAAAGCCGGCGTCCCAATTGGTGATATTGGCGCCGGGCTGTTTGCAACGATTGGTGTTCTCGCGGCGCTCCGTGAACGCGATAAAACCGGCAAAGGTCAACGCGTCGACACCTCGCTTTTTGAAGCCGCAAGCGCGTTTATGTTGTGGCCTGCCGCAATGCAAATTGCCAGCGGTGAGCAGCCGCAGCCGATGGCCAGCGCGCATCCTCTAGACGCGCCATACCAAGCATTTCAAGCCAGTGATGGCTGGTTTATCGTCGGCGCGGCCAACCAAGCCAATTGGCTGCGGCTTATCAAAGCCATGGACGCCGAATACCTACAAGATGACCCGCGCTTTCACAGCAACCCCGCGCGGGTTGAAAACCTAGCGCAACTTGTCGATACGCTTACACCGCTATTTAAACGGCGTAGCCGGGTAGACTGGATGGAGCGGCTTGATGCGGCGGGCGTTCCAACCGGGCCAATAAACAACGTGGCGGATATGCTGGCCGACCCCCAACTGAAAGCACGCGGGATGATCCGCAACACCAAACATCCAAGCCTCGGGGACGTCGCAACGCTTGGTTTGCCGATCCGCTTTTCAGACACTGAAATCTCCATTGAGCGGCCAGCCCCAAGGCTGGGCGAGCACAACATAGAAATCTTGCAAGGCCTCGGTTTTAGCCAAGATGAAATCGAAGCGCTTTTTGACAGCGGCGCGATTACAAACGCCGCCGGAAACAGCAGCTAACCGGATATGGTATCGATCAGATCGACAACGTTTTCGCCGACCATGTTTGTATGCTTGCGCATTAACGCGCTGGCCGCCGCCTCATCGCCTGCCAAAATCGCCTGCAGCACATCTTCATGCTCTGCAAATGATTTTTCGGTCCGACGCGGGTGGCTCAGTTGCCGTCTCCGGTACGCGGTAAGTTGGTTGAACATTTTGTTGGCCATGTCCTCCAGCACTTCATTATGCGTGCCTTTGAAGATCAGCCGGTGAAATTCCAAGCTCTCATCATAATACCGCTCGGCGGTTTCAGGCTTGGCAAACTGCTTGTACGCTGCATGGACCCTAGACAAGTCGTCCTTTTCTTCAGGCCGCATACGCCGTGCGGCCAGTCCAGCGCACAAGGCCTCAAGTTCAGTCATCGCTTCAAACAATTGAATCAGCCGTGTGACGGGAATTCGAGCAACAAATGCTCCACGCCGCGGCTTCACTTCAACCAAGCCGGCGGACGCCAAATGGCGCATGGCTTCGCGGACTGGTGTCCGCGAAACGGCAAAGCGGTCGGCAATTTCTTGTTCGTTCAAATGCGAACCTGGCTGGCGTTTGCCGTTCACAATTTCCGCCTCAATGGCGCGAACAATGCGGTCGCCTTGCGTCAGGGTCTCGCCTGGCATAGCGGCAGTTCCATATTTTCTCCCGGGCACATGTATATGCGTGCAACAGAGGCAAAGGCAAATCTCTTTGTCTGGTTTATGCGCCAACGCTACCAAACCTAAAAGATCTAACCAAAGGATTGAAAACCATGAAGGCAGCGGTTTTTAACGCACATGGAGGGCCAGAAAATCTGCATATCGCAGATATTCCAGCCCCGGAAGTCCCCAGCGGCCACATCCTGATCCGCGTTCGCGCGGTGGCCTTGAACGGCTTTGATCCGATGATGCTGGAGGGGTCAACCGGCCTTAAAACGCCGTTTCCGATGGTGCCGTGCGGAGACTTTTCTGGCACGATTGAAGAGCTCGGCGCGGACCTAACAGGCGACTGGGCAGTCGGTATGCCCGTGACGGGCTATCCAATTTTGCCAGACCTGGGAATGATGGGCGAAGTCACGCCCGGCGCCGCACGAGAATTGGTTGCGATCCCCGAGAGCTGTGTTGTCCCCGTTCCCGATGGTGTGTCCCATGAGGAAGCGGCAGCAATGCCCGTTGCCTATGGCACGGCCTATCGCATGATGACGCTGCGCGCTGGCCTGAAGCCGGGCGAGCGTGTGCTTATCTTAGGCGCAACGGGCGGTGTTGGCGTTGCGGCCATTCAACTGGCCAAAAATGCCGGATGCGAAGTGATCGCCTGCGGCACTGGCCCTGAAAAAGCTGCCGCCCTGAAGCGACATGGCGCTGATGATGTCATCGATACCGGTGAGCAAGATTTTTTAAGTGCCATACGCACGCGCTACGGCAAGCCGGCCTATTCAGGCGATGGCGATGGCGGCGTTGATGTCCTCGTTAATTACATCGGCGGGCCAACATGGGTGCCAGGCATAAAATGCGTCAAGCAACATGGCCGGATCCTGGTCTGCGGCGCGACGGCAGGCTATGATCCGCAGACTGATTTGCGTTATATTTGGAGTTTCGAACACAGCGTTATCGGCTCCAACGGTTGGTCGGTCGCGGACCAAGCCGCAATACTAAAGCTTGCAGCAGCGGATAAGTTGCGCCCGATCTTGCATGCTGTGCGGCCTATTGAAGATATTGCAGAAGCAATGCAAGAGCTTATCGATCGCAAAGTGGTTGGAAAATCGGTGCTTACACTATGACAAATTGGACCAAAGACAGCTTACAAAGCGAACTGGATGCCTGCCCGGCGATTGCTTTTTTAAAGCTTAGTGTGCATGCGCTCGATATGGAGGCAAAATCTGTCGTTTTCGACATGCCGATGCAGCCGGACGTCGAACGTGCACCTGGCAGCGGGCAATTCCATGGCGGTCCCGTTGCCTCACTGATAGATACGGCAGGCGATTATGCTGTCGCTTTGGGCGTCGGCGGCGGCGTACCAACGATGAATTTCCGTGTCGATTATGTTCGGCCATGCACCGGGCCATATTTGCGCGCCACGGCAACGGCGCGGCGCATTGGCCGCACCGTTGCCGTTGCCGATGTCGATATCCATGATGAACAGGGCCGGCTTTGCGCCGTAGGGCGCGGCAGCTATATGTCAGCCATTGGCTAAGCAACATGGTCAATTTAGCGGATATCATTGACCGTGAAGCACCGGCTGACCGGGACGCGATACGCTTTATCAAAGCATCAGGCAAAACCAGCGCCCTGACCTACGGAGCGCTGATTGAAGCTCGAAATCGGCTTGCGGGTGGATTGGGCCAAACCAACGCCAGCGCAATCGGCATCCTCGCAGAAAATTGCACCGAGCATGTCTTAATCTATCTCGCGACCTTATCCGCCGGGGCGACAAGTGTGCCGCTCAATCATAAACTGCCCGCGGAAACGATTGCGCATTGCCTCAAGGATGCGGGCGTGGGCCTAACGCTGTGCAGCCACGCGCAAGAAGCGCTGCTGCCCGATGGCCATAAGCGGATTGTTATTGGCAGCCCTGCGTATGACGCTTTGTTCGCACGAAACGCAGCGCCTGATGCTGCGGGCCAGAGCGACGACGACGTCGCCGTTATCATGTATACTTCCGGGTCCACTGGTATGCCCAAGGGCGTGCCTATAACGCATCATGGCTACGACTGGGCCATGCGGCAGTTTGCATTTCTGCGCCCCACGATTTCAGGCAATGCCGTGCTGATTGCCGCCCCGTTGTTTCATATGAACGCGCAGTTTCACATTAAAAGCGTACTCATGTGCGGCGGCACGGCTGTCCTGATGGAGCGCTTTGATGCTGCTGCGTTTTTGGATGCTGTCTCACAACACAAGGCAGCGCGCTTAACCGGGGTTCCGACGATGTTTGAATTGGCCGTACGCGCGCTAGACGCCGGACACAGCGCCGATACCAGCAGCGTTGTCTCCATTGGCATGGGTTCAGCGCCAGTTTCACAAGCCTTGGTCGATCGGCTCAAAGCCGCCTTTCCCAACGCTGCAGTGAGCAACGGCTATGGCACCACGGAGGCTGGGCCCGCAATTTTTGGACCGCATCCTGACGGCCTGCCCGCCCCTGATTTATCCATTGGCTACCCCATGCCGGGCGTTCAGCTTCGCCTGGTTGGCCCACACGCGCCGGAGCGCGGGACGTTGCAGGTTAAAAGCCCAATGACGCTGACCGGGTATTTGAATTTACCAGAGGTCACGGCACAAAAGCTGCACGGTGGCTGGTATGATACCGGCGATGTCATGCGGGTCGATCAGGACGGGTTTTATCTGTTTGATAGCCGCGCTGATGACATGTTCGTGTGCGGCGGTGAAAACATATACCCAAGCCAAGTTGAAGCGTTGCTCACGGGCCATCCTGACATTGAGCAGGCCTGCGTTGTTGCCCTGCCCGATCCGGTAAAAGGTGCTATTCCAATCGCGTTTGTAGTGGGCGCAAAGGGTTTAGATACAGACGCAGTGAAGACCTTCGCCCTAGACAATGGCCCCGCTTATGCCC
>JBCCLR010000052.1:0-19178 GCA_039026755.1 Pseudomonadota bacterium
AATTTTACAATCTCGAAAAAATGTGGGGCGAGCCCGTGGCCGCCAGCCCACGCAGCGCCGAACATTAGCGGATAAGCGCAACCTAAGCGCCGCGCTATGTTTTCCATAAAGGTCATTGGCGTTGGCCGCATGGGGCGCGGTGCAGAGGCGCAGCTTTGCGACACCTACGCAGAGCGCATCTCCAATCTATCGCACCGCTGGCGCCTTAAAATTATTGAAATTGATGACCGCAAAGCACCGCAAGGCACAGCGCGCCGCGCATGGGATTTTAGTCAGATCAATGCGCATATCGATCAAGGCGCGGAACTTGTCGCGCTTGATGAACGCGGGGCGTCCATGACAAGCAATCATTTTGCCCGCTATATCGAGTGCCTTGCTGGCGTAGGAACGCCGCTCTGTTTCGCGCTTGGCGGTCCCGATGGTCTTGATGAGGACCTGCGCAAAAAAGCGCATAGCTTGCTCAGCCTCGGCGCAATGACCTGGCCACATAAGCTGGCGCGTGCTCTCTTGCTTGAACAAATATACCGCGCTGGCACGATTTTAGCCGGTCACCCCTATCACCGCGAATAACCAATGCTGCGCTTTGTTGTCATAACGTGCATTATAAGTGGCGGCGGCATTGCAAGCAGCGCCGCCCAGCAAAACGAAGCATCGTCCCAAGCTGAGCTCAATGCACTTGAAACGCAAATGGCAGCAGCCCAGGAACGCCGCGCAGAGATTGAAGCAGAAGCTCAAGCCGTAGCGGCAGAAATTGCTGCACTGACCGCCAGAATGATCGATCTGGCAAAACAAATTCAAGATCAAGAAACGTCGCTGACGCGCGTGGAAATTGAGCTAGACGTCCTGGAGGACGATTTAAGCGCGCAGCGCGCCGCTCTAGAGCTTAAACGCAAGGACCTTGGAGCCAGTTTAGCGGCGATGCAAAAACTGAGCCGACAGCCTGCGTCGCTTGTCTTTTTACGGCCTGTTAGCGCAAAGGAGACCAGCCAAAGTGCGGCGCTACTATCGGGCGTTATTCCGGCCCTAAACGAACAAGCAGCGACGATTCGGTCGGATATGGCGACGCTCGAAGCCTTTAAAATCAAGCTGAATGCGACGCAAGCGACGTACCGCGATGCGCTTGCAACACTTGATGATGCACGAGGCGATCTTGAGCAAGCTCGCACGCAGCGGCAAACGCAGCAGCAGATCCTTTCAGCTGAAGCCCAGGCCGAAGCGGAGCGTATTGCACAGCTGGCTGGTGAAGCTAAGACCCTGTCAGGGCTGCTCGAGCGCATCCGCCAAGAACGCCGCAAAATCGCCAGCACACCGCGCCCAAAGCCACGCCCGAAAGCGCCGCCAGCTTATGCCTCTGAAGCGCCAGCACCGCTGTTTAGCGAATCGCGCGGCCGAATGCCGCTGCCTGTCCGTGGACAGGTGATAGGAAATTTTGGTAAGACGTTCGACGGCCAAAGAAGTGCTGGATTATGGATTGCAGCGCGCCCGCAAGCGCAGGTCATTGCGCCATATGATGGACATGTTGTTTTTGCAGATACATTTCGGAGCTATGGCCGGCTCTTGATCATTGAGCACAGCGAAGGGTATCATTCGGTCATTGCAGGTTTAAAACGCGCAGACGTGTCGGTCGGCCAATATATTGTTGCTGGCGAACCCGTTGGCATTATGGGCGAAACATCGCGTCAGGCTGCGGTGCCTAACAATCCTTTAGGATTGCCCGTGCTATATTTAGAGCTGCAACGAAATGGACGTTCGATAAATCCTGGCCCTTGGCTTGCGGCGAATTTGGAGAGTAGATCACGATGAAACGCTATGTCTTGCCGACCGTTTCTATTTTAGCGATTGCCGGCGCGGGCCTGTTGAGCAGCGGCGCGGCGACCAGCAACACTGCTGAGACATATCGCCAGTGGGATCAGCTTGTGCAGGTCTACGAGCGCGTTCGCGATGAATATGTGGAACGTGTTGACGATGGCGAAATGGTCGAGGCGGCCATAAACGGCATGCTCTCCTCACTTGATCCGCATTCGAGCTATATGGGGCCCGAATCGGTTGAAAACATGCAGATGCAGACCTCTGGTGAATTTGGCGGTCTCGGCATTGAGGTCACCATGGAAGACGGCCTGGTCAAAGTGATCGCCCCGATTGATGACACGCCTGCCGCAAAAGCGGGGCTGCAGGGCGGCGACTTCATCAGCCACATCGATGGTGAACAGGTCTACGGCATGACGCTGTCGGAGGCCTTAAAACTTATGCGCGGTGAAGTTGGCGAGGCGATTACTGTCACAATTCTGCGCGAGGAAACACCGGCCCCGTTTGACGTGACCATTATCCGCGATAAAATCCAAGTGCGTAGTGTGCGTCACCGGATTGAAGATGACACCGTGGGCTATGTGCGGGTCGCCAGTTTTAACAAAAATGCCGGCAAGGGTGTGCGCGACGCGGTAAAAAGCCTGCGCGAAGAGCTGGGCGATAAAATAACGGGGATCGTGCTCGATTTACGCGGTAACCCTGGTGGCTTACTCGACCAGGCTGTCGAAGTCAGTGACGCGTTTTTAGACAAGGGAGAGGTGGTTTCCACACGCGGGCGCCGGGTGTCAGACATTGACCGCTACAATGCGCGCTCTGGCGATGTTGCGAAAGATCTCCCTGTGGTGGTGCTGATCAATGCATATTCGGCGTCCGCATCGGAAATTGTCGCCGGCGCGCTGCAAGATCACCGCCGCGCAACCATCATCGGAACGCAGAGTTTTGGCAAGGGCACCGTCCAAACCATTATTCCTTTAAGTGCACAATCGGCAATCCGGCTGACCACGGCGCGCTATTATACGCCGTCGGGCGTATCTATTCAGGAATATGGCATCACGCCAGACATCTTCGTCGAGCAGCCGCGACCAGAGAAATACAAAGACCTACCAAAGCCGCGGCGCGAAGCAGATCTGCGCAATCACATCGTTAATGAAAATGGTCAGTTGGAAGCGAAAAGCCAGACCCTTGAAGATGCTCCACTTGTCAGCCGCGAAACGTCGTCAAGCCGCGATAGCGAGGAGCTGAAAGACTATCAACTCGGCTATGCGCTTGACCTGATACAGCAAGTTGGCAGTTTTCGCCAAGATGTGGCGATGAATTAAACGACGCATTTCAATTGTCATTTGAAGCGTGGTGATGGAAACCTGGCTGGCGCGCTATCGCTACCTGCATTGGTCTGACAAAGTGCTGGTTTTTACCGGTCTTATGGTCATTGCCACCATCATTGGCTTGTCCAGTTGGCTTGCTATTTTGCCGCCAGCGGTAGAGCCGGTAACGACGCTTCCACGCTATGCCAGCGTAAAAACGGGCGGCAACAGGATGCCGATCAACTTGCCCATGCCCGCGGCCGGGCAAAACAAGGTCACCGTGCCGTTATCTTTGCCAAAACGACCCACGCAGCGCATTGATGAGCGCTCTGACCAATCACCTGTAACACCCAGCACCCAGCGCATTCGAGAGCCACTGGACAAACTGACTGAGTTTAGCAATGGCTTCACCTTGCCGGTCGTTGCAGCCGACGGAATGACACCCTTTGACGCCTATCGCAGCCGATTTGTCGTGGCTGACGACGATGACAGAGCGCGCATTGCGCTCATTACCACAGGGATCGGCCTCAACAGCAAACGCAGCGACACCGCCTACGCTTCGATGCCATCGGAGATTAGTGTCGCCGTCTCGCCCTATGCACGCACAGCGCAGAGCTGGGTTAATCAAGCGTTTGAACAAGGCCGTGATGTGCTTTTGATGGTGCCGATGGAGCCAAATAGCTTCCCAACGATTGATCCCGGCCCCGATACATTGATGCGCGATGCCCCCGCGGCTCAGAATATTCAAAAACTCCACACTGTGATGAGTAAGATGCGTGGATATTGTGGTTTATTAAACGACACAGGGTCGCGCTTTACAGCCAATGAAGTGGCGCTTGGTCCGGTCCTGGATGATGTTGCCAAACGCGGCTTGATGGTGGTTGACGCAAGGGCAAGCGCCTATACTGTGCTTGGCGCACAGGCGAAAAAGCGCGGCATCCCCGTCGCGGTGAATACACGCTTTATTGATAACTCGCTGCGTCCTGACGATATTGATCGGCAGCTTAGAGACCTCGAGCGTACAGCCATGACAGTGGGAACTGCCGTCGGCCTTATGCGAGATTTTCCGATTACATTAGCACGGGTCAAAGCCTGGCAGGCAACGCTTGACGAAACGCAATTTCTGCTCACGCCGATTTCCGCCGTTGCCAACACCCAGCCCATAAGATAGCTACTGGGCCATGCTCAAGAAGATGCCAGCACAGGGCCCGCGTGAGGCGAAAATTCACTATCGCCCGTGCGTTGGCATCATGCTGTTTAATCCGCAAGGCGACATTTTCGTTGGCCAGCGCCGCGACCGGATGGTTGAAGCCTGGCAGATGCCGCAAGGCGGCATTGACGACGGCGAAGCCGAAGATGCGGCAGCATTTCGCGAAATGAAAGAAGAGATCGGCACCGATAAGGCAGAGATTGTCGCCAAATCGGTCGATTGGCTGGCCTATGATTTACCCAAGGATTTGCAAGGCAAGCTTTGGAAGGGCCGGTTTCGCGGCCAAATCCAGCGATGGTTTCTGATGCGGTTTATAGGTGGGGATAGCGATATCAATATCGAAACCGCGCACCCCGAGTTTCGCAGTTGGCGCTGGTGCGCGCCCGGGGATATTATGGATATGGCTGTGCCATTTAAACGCGGCGTTTATTCAGAGGTCCTGCGGCGGTTTGAAGTGCCGCTGAAAAAAGCGCTAGCAACCGATTAGATAGCCCAAACACGCCTGTTAGAGCGATAAAAACCGCGCCTCTAAGCCTCAACAAGCTTCAGCAGGGCTTCGACTTCGATGATCCGCTGACTGAGTTTTGACTTCTGTACATCATCCGTTGCGCTGGTCAGATCTTCTTTCAAGTCAGCCAGTTGTTGGCGCACTTCGCTTGCATTGACATCACCGAGCGGCATTGCGTCTTCGGCCAATATGGTCAAGCGATTGTCCGCCACTTCTGCAAAGCCACCAGATACGAACAAGCTCTCAGGCGCTGCGCCCGCCGCGTCATAGACATCTACACTGCCAGGCCGCAGCGTTGACATGAATGGCGCATGGTGCGCCAGCACGCCAAAGTCGCCTTCCACGCCGGGCACGACAACCATATGCACCTCAGAAGAGCGCAGGAGCCGCTCCGGCGAGACGAGATCGAATGTGACGAGATCAGTCATGCGTTCACTTCAAACCCTGGTTTAAGCCGCCTCAGCAGCCATCTTCTCTGCCTTAGCCACCGCGTCTTCAATCGTGCCGACGAGGTAGAACGCGGCTTCTGGCAAGTGATCGTATTCACCTGCCACGATCGCTTTAAAGCCCTTGATGGTGTCTTCAAGCTGCACAAATACGCCTGGAATACCTGTGAAAATCTCCGCGACGTGGAAGGGTTGGCTTAAGAAGCGCTGGATTTTGCGTGCACGAGCGACGACCAATTTATCGTCCTCAGACAGCTCATCCATACCGAGGATGGCGATGATGTCTTGCAGCGCTTTATAGCGTTGCAGAACTTCCTGCACGTCGCGGGCAGTTTTATAGTGCTCATCACCCACCACACGTGGGTCGAGCACGCGGCTGGTTGAATCAAGTGGATCAACGGCTGGATAGATGCCCAGCTCAGCGATCTGCCGCGACAGCACTGTCGTTGCGTCAAGGTGGGCGAAAGACGTCGCAGGCGCAGGATCGGTCAAGTCATCGGCAGGCACATAAATCGCTTGAACCGAGGTAATTGACCCCTTTTTCGTGGATGTAATACGCTCTTGCAAGGCGCCCATATCAGTCGATAGCGTCGGCTGATAGCCCACCGCGGAGGGGATACGGCCGAGCAGAGCAGATACTTCCGAGCCTGCTTGCGTAAAGCGGAAGATGTTATCGACGAAGAACAGCACATCCTGGCCTTCTTCATCCCGGAAGTGCTCAGCCATGGTCAGGCCCGACAGTGCCACGCGCGCACGCGCCCCCGGCGGTTCGTTCATCTGGCCAAAAACGAGCGCCACTTTTGAGCCCTCACTGATCGGGTTGCCGTCATCATCCTTCGCGATAACACCAGCATCAAGGAACTCGTGATACAGGTCATTGCCCTCGCGAGTGCGCTCGCCAACGCCCGCGAACACAGACGTGCCGCCATGGCCCTTGGCAATGTTGTTGATGAGCTCTTGAATAAGCACAGTCTTACCCACGCCAGCGCCGCCAAATAGGCCAATTTTACCGCCTTTTGCATATGGCGCGAGCAGGTCCACGACTTTAATCCCGGTCACGAGAATTTCTTGTTCGGTCGACTGCTCAATGAAGTCGGGCGCATCGGCGTGAATTGGCGCTGTCACCTTGGCTCCGATTGGTCCGCGTTCGTCGATGGGCTCGCCAACAACGTTCATGATGCGTCCGAGCGTTTCTTGTCCGACCGGCACTGCGATTGGCTCACCGGTGTCTTTGACTTCCTGGCCACGCACCATGCCATCAGTGGAGTCCATGGCGATTGTCCGTACGGTGTTTTCACCAAGGTGCTGAGCGACTTCTAACACCAGTCGGCGACCGTCAACTTCGGTTTCAATGGCGCTTAAGATCGGTGGGAGTTCACCATCAAAGCGCACGTCGCAGACAGCGCCAATCACTTGGGTCACACGTCCGACTAAATTCGATTGTGCCATTTAAGCTTCCTTCTTAACACTCTGTCTTAAAGCGCCTCAGCGCCTGAAATAATCTCAATGAGTTCCTTCGTAATCGCAGCTTGACGCGTCCGGTTATAGGTCAGCGTCAACCCATCAATCATATCGCCGGCATTGCGCGTTGCGTTGTCCATAGCGGTCATCCGCGCGCCTTGTTCAGACGCCGCATTTTCCAGCAATGCTTTGAAGATTTGCACGGATATGTTGCGCGGCAGAAGATCCATCAAAATCTCTTCTTCATCGGGCTCATAGTCATAGGCCGCAGTACTTTGCGCGTCCGCATTAACCTCAGGCAGCGGAGTTGGGATGAGCTGTTGCCCCGTCACCTCTTGCACCAAGGCAGATTGGAACTTGGCGAAAAACAGATGCGCCACGTCAAAATCACCAACCGCAAATAGGTCAAGCACCGTCGTCGCAACACTCTGGGCTTGCGCAAATCCAACCTGCTTTGTGTTTGCCAGTTCAATGGTCTCTAGCATCTTATCGCGATGGATCCGGCGCAGCATGATCGCGCCCTTGCGCCCAACACACAGGATTTTGACCTTTTTGCCGTCCGCAATCAGAGCCTCGATCTTCGCGCGCGCACCTTTAACGATGTTTGCATTAAAGCCGCCGCACAAACCTTTTTCGGAGGTCGCAACAATAACCAGGTGAGTATCATCTTTACCTGTCCCGACCAGCAGCGGGCTCATGCCTTCATATTGCACGATGTTTTTGCCGAGGCTAGCCATGACCGCTTCCATACGCTCAGCATAGGGCCGAGCTGCTTCCGCAGCCTCCTGCGCGCGGCGCAGTTTAGACGCCGCAACCATCTTCATGGCCTTTGTAATCTTCTGCGTTGATTTCACGCTTGAGATGCGGTTTTTAAGGTCTTTAAGGCTCGGCACTGGGCGAAGCTCCCTTCCCTAGCGCGGCGCTTACGCGAACACTTTTACAAAAGCATCAAGAATGGACTTGAGCTTCGCTTCAGTGTCATCCGTCAGCTTTTGATCGGCCTGAATGGTGTCGAGCACGTCTTTGTGTTTCGAGCGCATTTCGGTGAGGAACTCTTGCTCAAAGCGGGTCACATCGGTCACCGCTACTGCATCTAAGTACCCCTTAACGCCGGCAAAAATGCTGACCACCTGTTCTTCCACCGACATCGGCGAATATTGCGCTTGTTTAAGCAGCTCCGTCAGCCTCTGCCCACGGTTCAACAGTTGCTGGGTCGCAGCATCAAGATCAGAACCAAACTGCGCAAAAGCCGCCATCTCACGATATTGCGCCAACTCGAGCTTAATCGAGCCGGCAACCTGTTTCATGGCTTTAATCTGCGCTGCCGACCCCACCCGAGACACGGACAGGCCGACATTAATGGCCGGGCGAATGCCCTGATAGAATAGGTCTGTTTCTAGGAAAATCTGACCATCGGTAATCGAAATCACGTTGGTTGGAATATAGGCAGAAACATCGCCTGCTTGCGTCTCAATCACCGGCAAAGCCGTCAGGGACCCAGCACCGTTATCTGAATTCATCTTCGCAGCACGCTCAAGCAAACGGCTATGCAGGAAGAACACGTCACCCGGATACGCTTCGCGGCCCGGCGGGCGCCGTAGCAGCAGTGACATTTGGCGATAGGCAACCGCCTGCTTTGACAAATCATCATACACAATAACAGCATGCATGCCATTATCGCGGAAGAACTCACCCATCGCAGCGCCTGTATAGGGCGCAAGGTACTGGAGCGGCGCCGGCTCAGATGCGGTTGCAGCGACGACGATGGAATATTCAAGCGCGCCGTTCTCTTCCAGTGATTTTACAATTTGCGCCACTGTTGAGCGCTTCTGCCCAACCGCCACATAAATGCAGTAGAGCTTCTTGGCTTCATCATCGCCCGCATTGATCTCGCGCTGGTTGATAAAGGTATCAATCGCTACTGCGGTTTTGCCCGTTTGCCGGTCCCCGATGATAAGCTCGCGCTGCCCGCGACCCACCGGAACCAGAGCATCAATGGCCTTAAGGCCGGTTTGCATCGGCTCATGCACGGACGTGCGCGGGATAATGCCTGGCGCTTTGGTTTCTACCCGGGCGCGGCTCACATCCTCAATCGGGCCTTTGCCGTCAATGGGATTGCCAAGTGCGTCAACCACCCGGCCCAAAAGGCCTTTGCCAACGGGAACGTCAACGATTGTGCCGGTCCGCTTAACGGTATCACCTTCTTTGATATCGCGGTCATCACCAAAAATAACGACGCCGACATTGTCTTCTTCAAGGTTCAGCGCCATGCCCTGCACGCTGCCAGGAAATTCAACCATTTCCCCGGCTTGCACGTTATCCAGGCCATAGATGCGGGCGATGCCATCGCCAACGGAGAGCACTTGGCCAACCTCTGAAACTTCAGCTTCCGCGCCGAAGTTGGAAATTTGATCTTTAAGGATTTTTGAGATTTCGGCGGCCCGAATATCCATTAATCCGCTCCTTTCATAGCAACCTCTAATCGGTCGAGCTTGGTTTTAAGGGAGGAATCGATCATTTTCGATCCGACTTTCACAACCAGCCCACCGAGCAATGTTTCGTCGACCGTGACGTTCACGGCCACTTCGCGGCCCACAACCGCACGTAACTTCGCTTTCAAAGCGTCTTGCTGGCGATCCGTTAAAGCATGTGCGGCGCGCACATCAGCGGAAATTTCACCGCGATGATGCGCCAGCAGCGTCTGGAACGCATCTGCGGTTTGCGCCAGCACCGCAAGCCGGCCATTTTGCGCCAGAGTTCCTAGAAAATTTGCCGTCAGCGCGCTCAGGTTGGCTGACTGTGCAATCGCCTTCACCGCCGCGAGCTTCTCGGCCTTGCCGATACGCGGCGACTGCACCAACAAGGCCAAATCACCACCCTCGGCAATTTCGGCTTTCAGCGCAGACAGTTCGCCAGCGACAACGTCAATGGCTGACGCATCGCGCGCGAGCTCAAACAGCGCAGTCGCGTAACGGCCAGAGAGGCCAGGCACGAGGGTGCGGTCAGGAGCTTGATCGACAGACACGTGTTGGAAGTCCCCAGAATAGCGCGCAGTATTTATGCGTTAAATACGGTGAATAGCCAATGCGCTTTTGGTCGTTGCCGCAAAGCTCGCGCGCGCACTGCTATTCTTAAAACTGCGCGCGTCGTAACATAGCCATCTGGAGGGTTCAAGCGCTCTAATAAGACCAATAAGCGATTAACCTTACAACGCTATTGTTCGTGCTTGAAATCGCACATATTCCGCCGCCATTCATGCGGTTCGCTGTGCCCTCTTTTGCTCATAAGAAACTGTAGGGGTCAATGTCTACAGTAACGCGAATGGCGCGCGTTGTTTGCGTGCGCGACATCCACTCTCGCATCACTTTGGGGACATAAACGCTGCGCTCTGCCATCAACAAGAGACGCATTCTATAGCGGCCACGCAGCAATGCCAACGGCGCTGGCGCCGGACCCAAAACGCTGACGCCAGGCATATGCGGCGCCTGCCGCGCAATCGCCTGCGCAGCTTTAAGGGTCTCTGCCTCACCCTTGCCGGAGACGATGACGCTGGCTAAGCGGCCAAAGGGCGGCAGCATGCGGCGTTGCCGCGCAGCTGCTTCCTGGCGCAAAAACTGATCGCGCTGGCCGCTGGCCAAGGCCTGCATAACGGCATGCTCAGGCATATAGCTTTGCAGCATGACCCGGCCGCGTTTTTGCCCGCGCCCGGCCCGGCCGGACACCTGCGTCATCTGCTGGAACGTGCGTTCTGCCGCGCGCAAATCGCCGCCGCCCAGGCCCATGTCCGCATCGGGCACGCCCACAAAGGTCAGATTGGGAAAATGATAGCCTTTAGAGACGAGCTGCGTGCCGATAATGATGTCTGCTGCGCCGCGCTCAATTATATCGATTATATCTCGCGTCCGGTGCGCCCGGCCCATGGTATCGCTCGTCATCTGCAAAATGCGCGCATTGGGAAACAGCGCCGCCACCTCTTCTGCCAAGCGTTCAACGCCAGGGCCGCACGGCACTAGGCTATCGACTTTATCGCAGGCTGGGCAGGCTTTTGGCTTGGGCATGGAAAAGCCGCAGTGGTGACAGTGCAGCGCATTGTCGAAGCGATGCTCAACCAGCCATGCTGAACACTGCGGACATTCGAGCTTTTCGCCGCAGCTACGGCACAGGGTAACGGGCGCATAGCCGCGCCTGTTGAGGAAAATGAGTGCCTGGTTGCCGGCCGCAACAGCCTGCGCAATACCCGCGCGCATGGGCGCGGATAGCCATTCGTTTGCGTTTAACGCGTCTTCGCGAAGATCGATGAGCTCAATATCCGGCAATATCGCTTCGCCATGTCGCTCCTTTAAGGTAACGACCGTGTAGCGGCCTTTCTCCGCATTAGTCAGACTTTCCAGGCTTGGCGTCGCCGATGCCAGAACCAGCGCCGCCTTTGACAGGCTAGCGCGCACCACAGCCATATCGCGCGCATTGTAATTAATGCCATCTTCTTGCTTAAACGCTGGATCATGCTCCTCATCCACGATGATCAGGGAGAGCTGGGCAAACGGCAAAAATAGCGCCGAACGTGCCCCCACAACCACTTGCGCTGCGCCGCTGATAATGGCGCGCCAAGCACGCCGACGCTCGGCCACGCCAAGGCCAGAATGCCACAGCACCGGCTTTGAGCCAAACCGCGCTTCAAACCGGGCCAGCCACTGGGTCGAAAGGGCAATCTCAGGCAGCAGGACAAGCGCCTGGCCGCCTTTCTCCGCCAGACAGCGCGCCAGCACATCAAAATAGACTTCGGTTTTGCCAGAGCCTGTCACGCCGTCAAGCAGCAGCGGCTGCGAGGTGTCTTGCGCATGCACCCACAGCTGATCAGCCGCCTCGCGCTGGGCGGGCGAGAGCGTGACATCCAGCTGGGTGAAATCAAGCCAAGGATAAGGCTGGTCCTTGGCAACACTGCGCACACCAAGCCCGCCTGCTTTGGCAAGTCCAAGCACCACAGCAGAACTGACCCCTGCGCGCCGCGCGATATCGGGTGCGGGCAGCCATTCGTCCGCCCGCAAAGCATTGAGCACGGCTTTGCGCTTTGGCGTCAGGCGATCTAGCGGCGTGCCATTTTTTGCATACATCAGGGCGGTTGGCTGGCTTTCGAGCGCCTCGCGCACGCTCATCGCCATTTTTAAAACTGCGCTTGGCGATGCCAAATAGTAGTTAGCCACCCACTCGACAAAACGCAGTGTCTCCAGCGGCAAGGCCGGAACATCCAGCACTTCAAGTATTGGCCGCAGCTTTTCCGCCGCCACTTGGTGCGAAGGCAAACCGTGTGTGTCCCAAACCACGCCAATAACTTTGCGCTGACCAAGCGGAACGCGAACGAATTGGCCAGGCTGCGGCGGCTGGTCAAGCGGCACATAATCCAGCACTCCAAGATGAACCGCTGGCGTTAAGACACGCACGCGCAGCGCAGCGCCATCTGCGTTTAGCGCCGACGTAGCCGCTTTTGCTATCGTCACCATGAGATCCAAAATTTGGCCACGAAAAAGTCGGTGAAGGTGCCTTGTGTTCCGCTAGACATCACGATACCTATTAACGCTATTGGTGCCGCTGCGCACGTCCATTGGGGTCAGATTGCATGAAGTTTTTTGTGGATACCGCAGATGTAGCAGATATCCGCGACTTAAGCGCAACAGGCCTGGTTGATGGCGTCACCACAAACCCATCGCTCATTCACAAATCTGGCCGCGACTTCATTGACGTCACCAAAGAAATCGCCAGCATTGTTGCCGGCCCCGTGAGCGCCGAAACTGTCGCCGTTGACCATGAAACGATGCTGCAGGAAGGCTTAAAGCTGGCAAAAATCGCTGATAATATTGCGGTGAAAGTTCCCCTGACGGTGGATGGCCTAAAGACCTGCAAGGCGCTGCGCGCGGATGGGATCATGGTTAATGTGACGCTGTGCTTCAGTGCCAATCAAGCGCTGCTTGCCGCCAAAGCAGGCGCAACATTTATCTCACCCTTTGTTGGGCGGCATGACGATGTCAGCTTTGATGGCATGGACCTCATTGAAGACATCCGCACAATTTATGACAATTACGACTTTGAAACCGAAATCCTGGTCGCAAGCGTGCGCCATCCCGTGCATGTGCTGCAAGCCGCGCGCATTGGCGCGGAGGTGTGTACCATGCCGCCAGCGGTGATCCGTAAACTTGCCGATCACCCGCTCACCGATAACGGTTTGAAAGCGTTCTTGGCAGATTGGGACGCGACAGGCCAAAGCATATTATGATGCGCGTAATGCTGATAGACGTAGGCGCAACATGACGCAGAACGCGGACCCTAAGTTGAGCGCTGATACCGAGCCGCTTGCGGGCCGTTTAACCGATGCCGACGTGGCCGCATATTTAGAAGCGCGCCCGGACTTTTTTCTTCGCAATTCCGACCTCTTATCGGTTCTGGAACTGCCGGCCCGGTCGCCAGCACAGGGCGTTACAGACTTTCATGCTTATGCGCTCAGTGCCGTGCGGCAAAAGCTCGAACTCATGAACAGTATGCAAGATGATTTAACAGACATCATTCGCGATAATATCCGTTCTCAAGAAACCATCCACCGCGCGATCTTAGAGGCGATGCAGGCCGAAACGCTTGAAGAGTTTTTGCATTGTATTTTGCATCGCTGGACCAGCATTTTAGATATCGAAGCGATCGCCGTCGGCTTGGTGGACCCCTTGTTTGAGAGTGTACCAAGCGGCAATCTCAGCCAGCAAAGCGTTGCAGCAATTGATGCACTGTTCGGCTCCGATGGCAATGTGCATGAAGATACCGACCATGCCTTCAGAAATCTTGACGAAGAGGTTGCACTGTTTGGCCCTGTGGCGGCGCTGGTTAAAAGCTGCGTTTTTCTGCGCATGACCAGCGATGGCAAAACGATTGGCATTCTCGCGCTTGGCTGGCGCGAAAGTGATGGCTTTGGCGATGGACGCGGCACCGAGACCTTGCGGTTTTTAACCGACGCGCTGACCGCGCTGTTAACGCAGTGGCAAACCAAAGCTTAAAACAGTGGCGCGACCACATGGCCGCAACGCAGCACTATTCAGCGCATACGCAAGCTGCTTATCTGCGCGATACGGAGCAATTCCTGGACTTCTTGCAAGAGCACTGGGCATGCGACGTTACACAAGAGGCCCTTTCAGGCCTAGAAATTACGGACCTCAGAGCCCTGCTGAGCCACTTTCGTCGTTCGGGTATGAACGCGGCCAGCTGCGCGCGCAAACTCTCTTCAATTCGCGCGTTCTTCAACTTTCTCGAACGCCAAGGGCACGCACCACCGGCGGCACTTGGCCTCATTCAGTCCCCCAGAATTGCGCAGCGCGCGCCGCGGCCCCTGGTCGAGCAGGACATGCGCAAACTCACCCAGGAGGCTGCACAAACCGCCAAAGAAGACTGGATAAATGCCCGTAACTGCGCCGTCCTCACCCTGCTTTATGGCGCTGGCCTACGCATTTCTGAAGCCTTGGCGCTTAACGTTCAGGATATTGACACCGACGTTGCGCGCGTCACGGGTAAAGGGCAAAAGATGCGGCTTGTGCCGCTGCTGCCCATCGTAAAGCAAGCAATTGAGGCCTATTTGCGGGACATGCCGCATCCCAGCGAACCCACCTCGCCGGTGTTTCGCGGCATGCGCGGCGGCCGGCTAAACGCGCGCGACGTCCAGAAATTAGTGCAGCGCCTGCGCGGCGCGCTGGCATTGCCCGACAGTGCTACGCCGCATGCGTTGCGGCATAGCTTTGCGACACACCTGCTCAACAACGGTGCGGATCTCCGCGTGATCCAGGACCTGCTGGGCCATGCGCACCTGTCGACCACGCAAGTGTATACCAAGGTAGAAACCCGCCGGCTGGTGCACACGATAGAGACGTTTCACCCGCGCGGGCGCTAGCCGATCTTACTCTGCTGCAAGCGGCTGCACGAACAAATCGTCAAGCTCATCGTCTGGTGTTTCCAAAACGCGGGCGAGCCACTGATGAAACGCCTGGCCGCCCCCTTCATTGCGACCAAAATAAACCTCTTTCATAAGACCTGCTTTGAGCGCCTTTTGCTGGCGAATGCCGGTCGCATAGTCTTCATTGGCCACCACATGTTCCAGAAACTCAAACTGCGCATGCGCACCCTGCTTGGCGTCTTCCGTCTCCGGTTCGCGTTCCATCAAATAATACTGCCGCGTGATCGACGTATCGACATCATCACCCGGCAGCAGCTGTGATAGCAGCATGCCGCGCACGCCCCCGCCATCAAACCCAGCAATCGAAATATGCGGGAAGATCGTCCACACGCCCGACTGCAGCGCTTCATCCGGCCATTCATTCTCCGCAAGCTCGGTCAAATCGACCTTTTGCTCGCTGTTAGGAAAAGAGAAGACGGTCAACGGGGTGACAACGCGCTGATGCGGGCCCCATGCATAAAAATGCGCCCGGTTTGGGAAGTTCCGGCCAAAGGTCTCCGCGTGCAGCACAGGCAAATGATAAAAATCGAGATAGCCATCATAGGCCACTTTCCAATTTGGGCCAACCAACTCGCGGCTGGCAAACAGATGCCAGTCCTTCAGCCCAAAGTGCGCCAACATATCGTCATAGCCGCACAGGAAATGCCGGATATCGAGTTTCGATTCGGGGTCTAAAATCGCCCAAATCAGCCCGGCCTGCTCCAACACCGGGAAACTATACAAGCAATTCTCTGCTTTATTGATATCACCGAAGTCACGGCCATAGCCAACGCCGAGCAGCGCGCCGTCGTTGCGGAAGGTCCAGCCATGATACCCGCAAACAAAGCGGCTGGCCTTTCCAGAGCCTTGCGCCACCGGGTTACCGCGGTGTGTACAGCTGTTCAGATATGCGCCGACACTGCCGTCCTTTTTGCGCGTCAGCAGAACCGGAACGTCGGCGACTTCCATGGTTTTATAGCTGCCTGGCTCGGGAAGTTCGCAAGACGGCGCGAGCATTAGCGGTAGACGGCGGAAAACTTGCTTTTTCTCGCGCTCGAAGTTCTCTGGATCGGTATAGCTGGCAGCAGGAACGCGGATGACCTCATCGGCATGGCGCATGGTATTTGCCTTGCCATGCTCTATGAGGTCACGCATCTGTTCGATGAGCACGTGTTTCGTCATTTCACCCTTCCCTCAAAGATGTTTGTGCTGTTTTGTCTTTGTTTAGCCAGACGCTATCATGCATCAACACTCGATTCAAATAGGCCGCTCACCACGCGCATCCACCGCCTGCCTCACGCGAACGTTAACAGCTGTGTTTCGCGCGTGCCGCAGCTGTTTGCTAGGCATAGACCCACGATGAGCGGTAAAGGACAATCAAAATGATAAAACGCGCAAAAAAAGTGACCCTCTTGGCAGGCATCGCGCTTTCAAGTGGGGCCGCATTTATCTGGGGTGTGAGCATCCCAGGCAAAGCGCCGCAACTGGCGCGCGCGGCAACGGATGGCCCGGTCCTGGTTGAACTCTTCACCTCGCAGGGCTGCTCATCTTGTCCCCCCGCAGAAGCGTTGCTGCGCGAACTCGCGCAAACACCGGGCGTTGTGGCGATTGAATGGCATGTCGACTATTGGGATACTCTGGTGCATCGCGGTTCAAGCTGGAAAGACCCGTTTTCAAGCCGTGCATTTACGGCGCGCCAACGCGCCTATAATCGCACACTGCGCGGCACCAGCGGGGTCTATACGCCGCAAAGTGTCATCGCCGGCCAGGCAGAAGCAGTTGGGTCAAGTCGCGCGCAGATTTTTCGCGCGATCAACGCAGTGCCAAGCGCGCCTGTGCACGTTGAAACACAGCAAATCGGCGACAGGGCAACCGCCCAAGTCGCTGGCGCATCTGGCGCTCACCAAGGCGCTGATGTGCATTTTGTACGCCTCCTTAAGCGGCACGATACCCGGGTAAGCCGCGGCGAGAACAAGGGCCGCGATTTATCCGGCGTGCACGTTGCCCTAGAGCGCGTCAAACTGGGAACATTTGAAAACACCGCGCAGCAGTTTGAGCTGCCGCCCCTCAGGCCAAATGAAACCTGCGCCATTATCGTGCAAAATGCGGATGGCTGGCTTGGTCCAGTGCTCGGCGCTGCCTATTGCCCTAATCTCCATCCTGTCGAAAGCAGGTGACGGCGGCGGCCAAGGTGTTTTAAACGTTTGCGCCTTCACATACGGCAGAAAGGCTCAAACGCTATGGCGTCTCGCATATTGGCAGGAAGACCTGTTTTTCCGGTCACATTAGGGTGCATGAACCTCAGTCATGCGTATGACAAAGGGCCAGATGAAGCGGCAGCAATCACGTTTTTAAATGAAGCGCTCGATGCCGGCGTGAATTGCCTCGATACCGCAGCAATTTACGGCGATGGCGAAAATGAGAAGCTGCTGGGCAAGGCAGTGATGACGCGGCGCAATGAGTTCTTACTGGCCAGCAAATGCGTGCTCAGCCAACATCAGGGCAAGCGGGTCTTAAATGGGCGGCCAGACGTGATCACCCAGACCCTAGACGCCGCTTTACAGCGGCTTGGTACGGAACATATCGACCTCTATTACCTCCACCGGCTGGACCCTAATGTGCCAATTGAAGACTCCGTTGGCGCGCTTTCTGACGCCAAAACGGCAGGCAAAATCGGCGCAATCGGCCTCAGCGAGATGTCGGCGGAAACGCTGATGCGCGCGCACGCTGAACACCCTATTGCCGCAATGCAAAGTGAATACAGCCCAATGGTGCGCAATCCAGAAATCGCTGTACTAAAAGCGTGTAAAGACAACGACATTGCTTTCGTTGCCTTCTCGCCCGTATGCCGCGGCCTGTTGGCCAATGCCATTCGCACGGATGCCTACCGCGATGGCGACATCCGCAGCCGCATGCCGCGCTTTAATGAGCCGCAGCTGAGCCATAATTTAAAAGCTATTAGCCGGTTCAACGCGCTTGCAGCTGATCATGGCTGCACGCCAGCCCAGCTTGCCATCGCGTGGGTGCTTGCCAAAGACAGACACGTTATTGCATTGCCTGGCACACGCACGCTTGATCATCTGGTCGAGGACCTAGGCGGTGCGCAGGTTACTTTACCTGATGCGTTACATGCGGAAATTGCCGAGCTATTTAGCGGCGATGCCATCAAAGGAGCGCGCTATTCTAAAGCGATGCAAACTTTGGTGGATACAGAGACATTTCCAGACGAAGAGCTTGCCGCTTAAGACCGATCCTGCCGCCTCGATTATGACGGCTAAACAGCGCCAGGTGGCCGTTTGCGATCGGGGTGGGACAGCACAGTTGGATTTTTACGCTTCAGCAAGCCGCAGTTGATATTTTTGCAGTTGGAGAATTGCAAAAAGGGGCCGTTGTGCTTGCTACATCCTATACAGATGACGTCATAGAGAAGGCGCGTCTTGCGTGTCTGCGTAGCTTGGAAATTCTTGATACGGAATCCGACGAGCGCATTGATCGTGTGACGCGCATTGCTGCTGAGCACTTCCAAGTTCCCATTGCTCTGGTCTCGCTGCTGGATGAAGATCGCCAGTGGTTTAAGTCGCGTGTTGGCATAGAAACGCGCGAGACCCCACGCTGCCATGCTTTTTGCGACCATGCTATCCGCCGGAACGGAACCATGGTGGTGCCCAATGCGACACAAGATGATCGATTTAAAGATAATCCACTTGTTACTGGCGAGCCTCACATCCGATTTTACGCCGGTGCACCAATCACCATAGACGCGCAGAACATCGGCACCCTATGCATTATTGATAGCAAGCCACGCAATTTTTTTGAAACCGACGTCAAAAAATTGGAATCGCTCGCGCACGCTGTACACGCACTGATTTCATCGAGGGCCAACGCACGCAATGCGCTCGCGCGCGTCGAAGTTAACTCAAGCAACGCTAAAGCGGATAGCGGGCAATAATGCTGGCGATATCAACCTGATTTTTACGGTTTGGCAAGCACGCCGTGGTATGTCGCGGAGTTGGTATTGGGGTTGAGGCAATGTAGCGATGCGTGAAGCAGCATATGATGCAGAAGTTGTTGAAAAAGCGCGGCTTGCTTGCCTGCGCAGCTTAAAAATTCTGGATACTGAGTCAGACGAACGCATTGACCGTGTTACTCGGTTGGCCGCAGAACACTTTCAAGTCCCAATTGTTTTGGTCGCCATGGTCGATGCTGACCGGCTTTGGTTCAAGTCGCGGATCGGCATGGATGTGAGTGAAACGGGTCGCGATAAGACCTTTTGTAGCTACACCGCTAAAAACCGTGACCCGGTTATTATTCCCGACGCCCTTGCGGACGAAAAATTCGCACAAAACCCGCTCGTCCAAGGGTCTCCATTTATTCGGTTCTATGCTGGCTGTCCCCTGGTAATCAAATCACATGCTGTGGGCACGCTGTGCATCAGCGACCGAAAGCCGCGCGACTTTTCTGACGCAGACACAGCAAAGCTGGT
>JBCCLR010000053.1:0-18856 GCA_039026755.1 Pseudomonadota bacterium
GTTCCGCTGCATCCTATGCGCATCATGCGGCGGCGCTTTAATCAATCCGCGTTGATTGCCAAGGCGCTGGGCAAGCGCCTTGACTTGCCTGTAGATGTGCTTGCGCTAAAACGCACGCGGGCCACGCCGATGCAGCAAGGGCTCAACGCATCGCAGCGGCGGCGCAATGTGCGCGGTGCTTTTGCGGTTGACCGGGCACGGGCAAAGCGCATTCAGGGCCACGATATTATGTTAATTGATGACGTGTATACCACGGGCGCGACGGCGGAAGCGTGTGCCCGCGCTTTGCGCAAGGCCGGTGCTGGCCGGATCGGCGTGTTAACGGCAACCCGGGTTGTCGGACCGGAAGCAGCTATCCTATAAGCGCAGCAGTAAGACCTGCCGTAATGAAAGGCTTAGAATGACGCAGACTGTGGTGATCTACACTAAAATGCTGTGCCCCTATTGTTCGAGAGCGAAAGCGCTCTTGAAATCCAAAGGCGCGCAGTTTGAAGAAATTGATATTACCATGCGGCCAAAGGTGCGCGAGGAGATGCTTGCCAAGTCCGGCGGCGCATACACCGTACCGCAAATTTTCATTGGCGATACGCATGTGGGCGGCAGTGATGATTTAGCAGCGCTTGATGCGGCTGGTGGGCTTGACCCATTGCTGGCGGGGGGCGCTTAGGCACCGTGCAGGTCGCACTTTTGCAAATGACAGCGGGCCTTAATGTCGAGGCCAATGCGCGCACCGTTGTCGATGCGCTTGGCCAAGCAGCTGCGCGCGGTGTCCACTTGGTTTCAACCCCGGAAATGACAAATTTTCTAGCCAAGTCAAAGGCAGAGGCCTTTGCGCGCGCAATGCCGGAAGCGCAAGACTTGGTGGTGAACAGTGCCCGCGACGCTGCGCAAGATTTAAAGCTGTGGGTGCACCTGGGCAGTGTTTGCGTGAAACTCAGTGAAACCCGGGTGGCCAACCGGACAATCGTGATCAACCCGCATGGCGAGATTACCGCGCGCTATGACAAAATACACATGTTTGATGTCGATTTGGGCGCGGGTGAGGTGTATCGGGAAAGTGCCCTTTATCAACCCGGTGAGACCGCCGTTGTCACCGACATCCAAGATACAAAATTGGGGCTGAGCATTTGCTATGATATACGCTTTGCGAGCCTCTATCGCCACCTGGCGCAGGCCGGTGCGGAGATTTTGTGTATCCCTGCCGCATTTACCCAGCCCACAGGCGAAGCACATTGGGAAACACTGCTGCGTGCCCGCGCCATAGAAACCGGCTGCTTTGTTATTGCTGCTGCGCAAACCGGGCAGCATGAAAGCGGCCGTAAAACACATGGTAATTCGCTTATCATTGATCCATGGGGCCAGGTCCTTGGGCGCTTGGAAAGGCAGCCTGGGCTCCTATATGGAGACGTGGATTTAACGCTGGTTGGTGGTGCGCGTTCGCGTATTCCGAGTCTGGCACATGACCGGCCGTTTGAGTTGAGCAGAGGGTAAGGCATGATTGCGTTTGATTTAAGGTGCCAGCACGGGCACGTGTTTGAGGCGTGGTTTGGCTCTTCGAAAGACTATGACGCGCAGAAGCAAAACGGGCTGTTAAGCTGCCCGATTTGCGGTGATACGACGATTTCAAAAGCGATCATGGCGCCTAACGTTGGCCGCAAGGGCAATCAAGCGGCACCTGTAAAACCAGCCGCGGCGCCTGCGCCAGTGCAGCAGCCTACCGCGCCTGTGCCTGCAGCAATGCCGGCCCCGCCGCTGCCGCCAGAGGTGGCTGAAAAGCTCATGAATGTTGCAGCGCAGGTGAAAGAGCATGTCGAGAAAAATTGCGACTATGTCGGCAAAGACTTTGCCGAAGAGGCGCGTAAAATCCATTATGGCGAAACCGATGAGCGCGGCATTTATGGTGAGGCAACGCCAGATGAGGCAGAAGAGCTCATTGAGGAAGGGGTGGACGTCGTGGCGCTTCCCTTCGTTCGGCCGCCAAATTCCTTTGACGCTTAAGCCGCGCTAATTGGCCTGTGCCCAGCCGATATAGTTGATTGCTTTTATCCGCGTTGTCGTCCAGCGGCGCTGACCTAAATCTGGCGCTAAACCCGTCATGTCCCATGGCGAAAACCCTGCTTTTTTAAGCGCGGATTTTAGCGTTTCCGGGCGCAGAAACTTGCGCCAGTCATGCGTCCCTCTGGGCACAATATTGGCCACATATTCTGCGCCAAACTTGGCAAAAAGCAGTGACGCGGCGGTTTTGTTAAGCGTTGAAATGCCAAGGCCGCCACCATCCTTTGTCAGCGCCCTGCAGTCGCTTAAAAATGCATCAACATTGGCGACGTGCTCAATCACTTCAAGCGCGATAACCACATCAAACGGCTCGGTATTGCCTATTAAATCGGCTGCAGTACAGGCACGGTACTCGATATTCAGGCCCATCGACTGCGCATGCGCCGTTGCAATGCCGATGTTCTCCCGCGATGCGTCAACACCGGCCACGTCCGCGCCAAGCCTGCACAAGGGTTCACTGACAAGACCGCCGCCGCAGCCGATATCAAGAATGCGCAGGCCTGCAAGCGGGAGTTTGACGTCGTTGGGGATGCCATAATGATAGCAAATCTGATCCCGCAAATAACTGATCCGTGCCGGGTTAAGGGCGTGTAAGGAGCGATAGGGGCCTTTTAAATCCCACCAATGCGCTGCCACTTTGGTAAATTGGGCAATTTCGTCGGGGTCTATGGTTCTATCCATGTGGGGCATCGCCTTGGGTTTACTGTGGTGGTGCGGACAGCTTTATCCGTTGATCGCTTGTCAAATGTGCGTCCGCCAATTAAACACCGCGCGATCCTAATCATTCCCGCGCACCTTTAAAAGTGCCGCGCAAATAAAGAGACGTTTAGTGACGCTTATCGTCATGAAATTTGGTGGCACATCGGTTGCTGACCTAGAGCGCATTGACAATGTTGCGCGGCGCGTCAAAGCGGCGGTTGATGCTGGCGATGATGTCGCCGTCGTGGTATCGGCCATGGCTGGCGAAACCGACCGGTTGGTTGGCTTGACCCGCGCGGTGTCGGCCGTGCACGATGCACGCGAATACGATGTGATCGTGTCCGCTGGTGAGCAGGTGTCAGCAGGTTTGCTTGCCATGACGCTGCAAAAGCTGGGCGTGCATGCACGCTCGTGGATGGGCTGGCAGATACCCGTGACCACCAGCGACGTGCATGGCGCGGCGCGCATCCTTGACATCGCCGCTGAGCCACTGACAGGCCGCGTGCGAAATGGTCAAGTGGCGGTGGTTGCTGGCTTCCAAGGGCTCGGCCCGGATGGCCGCATTGCAACGCTAGGACGCGGCGGCTCCGACACGTCTGCAGTAGCGCTCGCCGCGGCCATAAAGGCGGACCGCTGCGATATCTATACGGACGTTGACGGGGTCTATACCACCGATCCTCGCATCGTCTTAAAGGCCCGTAAGATTGATCGCATCAGCTATGAAGAGATGCTTGAAATGGCATCACTTGGCGCAAAAGTGCTGCAGACGCGCTCGGTTGAATTGGCGATGAAGGAAAATGTCAGGCTGCAGGTACGCTCCAGTTTTGAAGAGACGCCCGGCACTTTAGTCTGCGCAGAGGATGATATTGTGGAACAAGAACTTGTTACTGGCCTTGCCTATACCAAAGCAGAAGCCAAACTGACGCTGGTCGGTGTGCCAGATTCGCCCGGCACAAGCGCCGCTGTCTTCGGGCCGCTCGCCGATGCCAATATCAACGTCGATATGATCATTCAAAACGTCTCTGAAGACGGTAAGTCAACCGATATGACGTTTACAGTGCCGGTAAACGACCACGACCGTGCGGTAAACGCCATGCACAGCTTGCAACAATCGCTCAAGTTTGAGCGCGTCATGAGCGATAAGAACGTCGTCAAGATCTCGGTTATTGGCATTGGTATGCGCTCACATGCCGGCGTTGCTGCAACCATGTTCCGCACGCTTGCTGGCAAAGGCATTAACATAATCGCCATATCGACCTCAGAAATTAAAATCAGCGTGCTGGTGAGCGAAGACTATACCGAGCTTGCCTTGCGGTCGCTGCACACAGCATATGGTCTTGATGCATCGTGATCGCGCTGGCGTTTGGTATTTTTTCCGCACCTGTGCTAAACCGCTGCGCATAATTTAAAACTATTCAAATCCCAGGCTATCCAGCATTGGAAAACCATAGTCGACCGAGAACGCTTCTGCGCCGTTTGCACGGCGTTATGGCTGACGTTTCCGATCCACAGGATGTGCTGCGTACTGTCGTACGTGAGATTGCCAATACCATGCACGTCGAGGTGTGCTCGATCTACGCCATTAATAAAGCAGGCGTTCTCGAACTTTTTGCCACCGAAGGGCTTAATCAGTCTGCCGTGCATCAAACCCGGCTGAAGCCTGGTGAAGGTCTGATTGGCACAATCGCGATCTCGCGCACGGCGCTCAACCTGGAAGATGCCGGGCGGCATCCTAAATTTGCTTATCGCTCGGAGACGGGTGAAGAGGCTTTCCATAGTTTTGCCGGCGTCCCGGTGTTTCGTGCAGGCCGCGTTACAGGGGTGTTGTCCATACAAACCATTGCCGCGCGAGTGTTCAATGCCGAAGAGCTTGAAGCGCTGCAAACCATCTCCATGGTGTTGTCAGAAATCCTGGCGCGCTATGACGGCGCCGGTTCACTTGGTATTGCCCGCAAGGCGGCCAGCGTTAATACACCGGTCGTGCTCAACGGACAGGTTTTGGTGGATGGGGTAGGGATTGGTGATGCGGTTTTCCACGAGCCCGGCGTGGTCATCACCAACACAGTTGCGGAAGACGTAAAAGCAGAAAAGGTACGCATTCGCGATGCCTTTAAACAAATGCGCGCGCAAATCGATCACATGATGTCCGCCGCAGACGTCGGGCATAGCGGAGAACATCGCGATATATTGCAGACCTACAAGATGTTTGCCTTCGACCGTGGTTGGGCGGAGCGCATCGATGACGCCATTGAGCAAGGGCTCAGCGCCGAGGCGGCGGTGGAACGCGTCCGGCAAAATTATCGCCAATCCATGCGTAAAACCAGCGATCCCTACCTGCTTGAGCGGCTGCATGATTTAGATGATCTATCCAATCGGCTGATCCGCTTTGTGACCGGCTTGCAGCAGACCTCGGCGGCTATGGACTTGTCGGGAGACATTATTTTAGTCGCCCGCAATCTCGGGCCGGCTGATCTGCTTGAATATGATCGCAGCTATTTGCGCGGCGTTGTGCTTGAGGAAGGCTCGCTTACGGCACACGTCACGATTGTGGCGCGCGCCATGGGCATTCCGGTGATTGGCCGCGTAAAAGATGCTCTGGAAATTATTGAAACAGGTGATCCGCTGATTGTCGATGCGGAAACCGGGGCCATTTATCTGCATCCGACCGCCGAAACGATTGAGACGTTTGAGCAGGCTGTTGCGCTAAAAGAAGCGCGGGCGCTGCAGTATCGCGAAGAACGCCATATTCCGCCGATTACCCAAGATGGTACACGCATTGAACTGTTGATCAATGCGGGTCTCAAGGCGGACCTTTTGAGCCTTGCTGAAACAGGGGCGGACGGCATTGGCCTGTTTAGAACTGAATTTCAGTTCATGGTTTCATCAACCTTGCCGCGGGTGACCGCGCAAGAAGCGTTTTATCGAGAGGTGATGCAGGCGGCGGAAGGCAAATCGATTGTGTTTCGCGCGGTCGATATTGGCGGTGATAAACATGTGCCGTATTTCAATCAAGATGATGAAGAAAACCCTGCCCTTGGGTGGCGCGCAATTCGCGTGGCGCTGGAGCGACCCGCTTTGCTTCAGATGCAGCTGCGGGCCCTCATTCGCGCTGCTGCGGGGCGTGAACTGGCGCTCATGTTTCCGATGCTGGCGGATGCTTCAGAATTTGTGCAAGCGCGTAAAATCGTCGATCGAGAGCTGGCTTTTTGCCAAAAAATTGGTGTTGCACTGCCGTCGAAACTGCGAATCGGAGCCATGTTTGAGGTGCCTGCACTGGCTTGGCAGCTTGAAACACTGCTGCCAATGGTCGATTTTCTTGCAATCGGCACAAATGATTTGCTGCAGTTTTTCTTCGCAGCGGATCGGTCCAACCCCAAGTTGTCAGACCGTTATGACCTGCTCAGTCCGGCGGCGTTAAACCTTATACACCAGGTTGTAGAGGCATGTGGTCGGCATGAGGTCGACGTGTCTATTTGTGGCGAGGTTGGGGGGCGGCCGCTCGAGGCTATGGTATTGATTGGATTGGGTCTTCGCCGTTTTTCAATGTCGCCAGCAAGTATTGGCCCGGTGCGCCAAATGGTGCGTGCCATAAAAGTTCCAGAGATCACAGGATTTTCACAAGAGTTGTTAGGTTTATCCGATCACTCAGTTAGGCAGCACGCGCTTGAATTTTCCAATTTGCATAAAATACCGGTCTAAATGCCGTGTTCATAAGGATTTATTCACCTTAGCGTGTTGACGTTTGAAACAAGATTTCAGTTCCCTTTTGGTAATTCATAGTATTTATTAACGAGGGGGCGATGTCTTATTTCACGGCTGGTGCAGCGGTGCTGCGCGGCCAGCGGGTTTTAAGTCAACAGCTTTGAAGATTATCGTCTTCATGCAATGCGCGGTCGAATTTGATGAATAGTCAAGACACACCAACGGTTGGACAGCTGCTGCGAGATGCGCGCCAAGCGACTGGCGCGAGCATTGCCGATGTGGCCGCTGAAATCTTGGTTCCCCAGCATTATCTCGCAGCGATAGAGGCGGACCAATATGCCGGCCTACCGGGGCAAACCTATGCCGTTGGTTTTGTCCGCAATTATAGTCGATATCTCGATTTAGACGCTGACGATATTGTCGATCAGCTAAAGCGCGAGGTCAATTTTCCCCGCAACTTAGACAGCGTCGAAATCGTGTCTGGATTTGTCGATCCGCCGCGGCAAAACGTATTGCCTTCGACAGGGACGATCGCTGCGGGATTATGCATAGGGCTGGGCGTGTACGCGTTATGGTTTGCTGCATCTGCGAACCAGCCCTTAGCATCCTTACCGTCGGCTTTGCCGGGTCCCGTTGAGACGATAAAAACAGCGGCACGTTTTCCGCAAGTCCCATCAGTGCCTGCAGTACGGCCAGCCCAAGAAAAAGCTAAGCCGCGCACCTTGTCGCGCGCGAAGGTTGTAAAAGCTGCGGCGTCGATGCCCGCGCCTGTTGCGTCGCAGCAACCTGAAGCGACCGAGGCACCGGCAGCGGACCTACCCAGCAAACAAGACAGTCTATCCAACGTTGCTGCCCCAGCGCCAAAACCGGTGCCGCCAAAACCAGCGCCGCCGAAGCCGGTTGCTGCGGCCGCTGTGCCGGCAGTCGTGGCAAAGCCGACCCCGCCGGTACCAGCAGCTCCGGCAGATATATCGGATCAAGCGCTGGTTGACCGGGCTTATGTTGATCAAACATCGACCCTTGAGGCGGTGCACATTCATGTGGCTGAAGAAAGTTGGGTTGAAGTGCGCACGGGTGAAAGCATTTTCTACACAGGCGTAAAGCAGGCCGGGGACATCTTGAGCGTGCCTGGCGATATGGCAGCACAGGCCAAGTTGACCACCGGAAACGCTGGCGGCATTTGGGTCAGCGTTGGCGATTGGACCTCGCAAACCTTGGGTAAGCAAGGCCGCGTGCGCCGCGATCTGGCTTTGTCACCTGACGCGCTTCTTGCAACGCTGCAGGCCGCTGATCCGAGTTAGCTGGCGACAGGCCTATCCGTATGTAAAGATCAGTGCGGTCTGGGCTGAGATTAGTTAGCGCAATGCACGATTAACCAACGCGCCAAACCTCGTTGCTAACGATCGCGTTTGCGCAGTGAGGCGCTAAGGATGAGCAGTGGGCTCGTACGTAATATGCTGGAAGCAGATAAGGGAACCACTGCCGCCGCGACGCGAAATGTATCAACAGGTGCGAAATTGCGGCAAAAATCATTGTCGGGATCGGTAATCTGACACGTACCAGATTTCGATTGAAGACCCGAGTTTGAGTTGGCATCGATGATAATCAATCGAAACCCAAGATAAGGCTTCGCCAACAC
This sequence comes from Pseudomonadota bacterium, assembly GCA_039026755.1. Taxonomy (GTDB): domain Bacteria; phylum Pseudomonadota; class Alphaproteobacteria; order Sphingomonadales; family CAKZYD01; genus CAKZYD01. The sequence continues at coordinate 8,096 of JBCCLR010000053.1, forward strand.
GCTGCAGAAGTCATATTTCTTTTATCAAACGGCCTTAAGCCACAATTTTCACCGCATTGCCTTAAATGGGCCGCGCATTTGGGCAATTGCACGTGCCCAGGATGTGCACTATATCGGGCACATCGGCCAAACGGGTCGGGCGAGATTTAGAGGAATGCATGAGCGTTAGGCCATATCGCGATATTCACCGGCGTGAATGCCGGAAGATCATGGTGGGCCCGGTTCCAGTGGGCGGTGATGCGCCGATCACCGTGCAGTCCATGACGAACACGCTGACCAGCGATGCGCGCGCGACGATCAACCAAATTCGCGAAATCGAAGAGGCCGGCGCGGACATTATCCGCGTCAGCTGCCCGGATGTGGAATCCACGGCAGCGCTGAAAGAAATCGTCCGCGAGGCAAGTGTGCCGATCGTTGCGGATATTCACTTTCACTATAAGCGTGCACTTGAGGCCGCCGATGCGGGCGCGGCGTGCTTGCGCATCAATCCCGGCAACATTGGCAAGCCGGACCGTGTGAAAGAAGTCGTGCGCGCTGCAAAAGACAATGGCTGCGCGATCCGGATCGGTGTAAATGCCGGTTCACTCGAGCGCCACTTGCTTGAGAAATACGGCGAACCCTGCCCAGAAGCCATGGTGGAAAGCGCGCTCGAGCACATTAGAATCCTTGAAGACAACGACTTCTTCGAGACCAAAATATCCTGCAAAGCATCGGATGTCTTTCTTGCTGTCGCGGCCTATCAAGGCTTGGCAGATGCGTGTGACTACCCGCTCCATTTGGGCATTACCGAAGCGGGCGCTCTGCGCGCTGGTACGGTGAAGTCCTCTATTGGCATGGGCATGCTGCTGTGGTCTGGCGTGGGCGATACCATTCGCGTGTCGCTGTCCGCTGACCCGGTTGAAGAAATTAAAGTCGGCTATGACATGCTTAAGGCACTGGGCCTGCGGCACCGCGGGGTGCGGATTGTCTCATGCCCCTCGTGCGCGCGCCAGGCTTTTCCGGTCATCAAAACTGTGGAAGTGCTTGAAGAGCGGCTGTCGCATATCGCGACGCCGCTGTCGCTATCAATCATCGGCTGCGTCGTGAACGGCCCGGGCGAAGCCCGCGAAACCGACATTGGCCTCACCGGCGGCGGCAATGGCAATCACATGGTGTATTTGTCTGGCGTGACCGATCATAAAATCAAAGATGAAAGCCTGGTTGACCACATTGTCGCGCTTGTCGAAGCAAAAGCGGCTGAAATGGAGGCCGAAGCGCAGGCAGCGGAATAGCTGGCGCCGGAGGCCCATGCGCTTTGATGTATCAGGACACGTCCAGTGAGTAAGCTTCAGCCCGTGCGCGGTACCCGCGATATATTTGGCGCCGATGCTGCAGCGTTTGAGCATGTTGTGAGCCGGTTTAAAAGCCTGGCAAAGCGGTTTGGCTTTCAGCCGATCCAAACTCCGATTTTCGAGTTCAGCCACGTTTTCGCGCGCACCATGGGCGACAGCTCGGATGTGGTGGCGAAGGAAATGTATGTGTTTGAGGATCGCGGCGGCGAAAGCCTTGCGCTTCGCCCGGAAAATACCGCTGGTATTGCGCGCGCATATCTCTCCAATGGCTTGCAGCAGTTTGCGCCGGTGAAAGTCTACGCGGATGGGCCCATGTTTCGCTATGAGCGGCCGCAAAAGGGGCGGTATCGCCAGTTTCACCAGCTGGATGCGGAAATCATTGGCGCAGCCGAGCCTGAGGCGGATATTGAGCTGATCTCCATGGCCGCTTTGCTGCTTGAAGAGCTTGGCATAACGCAGTCGGTCACGCTGCATGTCAACACGCTGGCAGATCCGCAAAGCCGCTCGGCGTATCGCGCCGCAGTTCAGGCGCATTTTAAAGCGCACGCCGATCAATTGTCGAAAGATAGCCTAGTGCGGCTGGAGAAAAATCCGCTACGCATCCTCGATTCCAAGGACGCTGGTGACCGCGAAGTTTGCAAAACCGCGCCAGTGATTGACGATTATCTAAGTGAAGATGCTGCCGCGTTTTTCGGTGCAGTGCTGCGCGGCTTAGACGCGCTCGACATCGCTTATGTGCGCGATCAACATCTGGTGCGCGGGCTCGATTACTACAGCCATACGGTATTTGAGTTTCTCACCGGCGATTTAGGCGCGCAAAATGCAGTCCTGTCAGGCGGGCGCTATGATGGGCTGATTGAGCAGCTGGGCGGTCCAGCAACACCCGGATGTGGCTGGGCGGCAGGTCTTGAGCGCCTCGCCATGCTTGCAAGAGAGGAGACTGCAGCGCGCGCCATCATTGCGATTATTCCGATCGGCGAAGCTGCGGACGTGGCAGCGCAAAGCCTGGCGCAAGACATCCGCCGCGCAGGGCTTGCGGTCGATATGGCGTATCGCGGTAATTTTAAAAAACGCATGAAGCGGGCCAATTCTGTCAGTGCGACGCATGCGGTCATCTTGGGCGAAGATGAAATCAAAGCTGGGACGGCAGCGGTCAAAGATATGCAAAGCGGCGCGCAGCAGAGCCTGCCAATGGCCGATTTATTATCCTGGGCAAAGGCGCTTGCCAGCGCACATTAGCAAGCGCATCGCGAGGCCTATCACCCCCCGTAACACTTGCCAGGATTATCCATGTCAGAAAGCTTTCACATCCCGCCGGCCAGGCTGAAACAAATCTTGGACCGGCACGAAGAACTGCAGCAGGCCCTCGCCAATCCAGACGGGGTTGATAGCCAGGAATTTGTCAAACTCAGCCGCGAATTTGCCGATGTAGATGATATCGCTGGCGCTGCAAAAGCGCTTAAAGATGCCCGCAGCCAGCTTGCAGATGCTGAGGCGATGCTGGAAGACCCGGACATAGCCGAACTGGCGAAAGAAGAAATTCTGACGCTTAAGGCTGAGATCCCCGAACGCGAACGCAGCCTTGCCCTAAAGCTATTGCCCAAGGACATGGCCGATGAAAAGAACGCAATTTTGGAAATCAGAGCAGGGACCGGCGGTGATGAAGCAGCCTTATTCGCTGGTGATCTCTACCGGATGTACCAGCGCTTTGCCGAGACCAAGGGCTGGCGGGTGGAGCCGATTAGTATCTCTGCCGGCGAAGTTGGCGGCTATAAGGAGATTATCGCCAATATCTCAGGCAGCGGTGTGTTTGCCCGGCTAAAGTTTGAATCTGGCGTGCACCGGGTGCAGCGTGTCCCGCAAACCGAAACCAGTGGACGCATTCATACCTCAGCAGCGACGGTTGCCGTATTGCCGGAGGCGGAAGAGGTGGATATCGATATCCAAGAAAAAGACCTGCGCATTGACGTATTCCGAGCGTCGGGCCCTGGCGGCCAGTCGGTCAACACCACTGATAGTGCCGTGCGCATCACGCATTTGCCCAGCGGCCTGGTGGTCAGCCAGCAAGATGAAAAATCGCAGCACAAAAACAAAGCCAAAGCGATGCGGGTGCTGCGCTCACGTCTGTATGACCTAGAACGAGAGAAAGCCAATGCTGAACGCGCACAAGATCGCAAAAGCCAAGTCGGCTCGGGAGACCGCTCAGAGCGGATACGGACATATAATTTTCCGCAAGGCCGGGTCACGGATCATCGCATCAATCTAACGCTGCATAAGCTTGATCAAATTCTCGCGGGCGAGGGCCTTGAGGACGTTGTCGGGGCGCTTATTACAGAAGATCAAGCTGCGAAGTTGGCGGAGATGGCTGCTGGCTGATCAAAGCGCTCGTGCATTCCTCTTTGCAGCGGCAAAGCAGTTGCAGGCGGCGGGGATAGACACTGCGCGCCTTGATGCAGAAGTCTTGCTGGCCCATGCCATGGGCCGCGAGAGGTTGGACGTCCTTAATGATGTTGAGCAGCCCGTGCCTGCCGATAGTGCCGGTATTTTCGATGCCTTCTTACAGCGCCGTGCCAACGCCGAACCGGTCGCTTATATCACCGGCAGTACAGAATTTTGGTCGCGCACTTTTCAAGTGTCACCCGATGTTTTGATCCCCCGGCCAGAGACAGAAGTGCTTGTGGAAGCGGCGCTGGTACGCATCCCGACCGACAGCGCTTTACAGGTTGCAGATTTGGGAACTGGCTCTGGCTGCATCGCATTGTCTATGCTCTGTGAACGCTCAAATGTTGGCGCGATTGGCATTGATATCAGTCAAGCCGCACTGGATGTGGCTGTTCGCAATGCCGGGGCTTTGGGTGTCGAACGGCGCTTTAAAGCTATGCACATGTCAATGCTTGATTGGCTTAAAAATGCTGAGCCTGTTGATATGATTGTCTCCAATCCACCTTATATAAGCGCGCACGACTATGCCGATTTGGCGGATACTGTGCGGCGCTATGAGCCACGCACTGCCTTATATGGGGGCAATGATGGGCTCGAGTTTTACCGAGCGTTGGCGCGCTCTGCGGCACGGTGCTTGCGACCAGGTGGCTGGTTGCTTGCAGAAATGGGATATAACCAAGGCTCTGCTATTGAGCAGCTCTTTGCAGCGTGTTTCAGCGAATGCGTATTAATTCCCGATCTTGCCGGGCACGACCGGGTGATTTGCGCCAGAGGTGCGCGATAATTGTGCAGTTCTCTGCAATTAAGCGGAAGATTCTATAAAAAACCGTTTGGCAAGCGGCACAGGAGACGCTACGTTTGAGAAGTTCCCCGGGGGCCAAAGTGGGCTATAGACTTGGTATAAAAGTTTGGGAACCACGAAGCCGCATTAAAATCCTCAGGATGAATGCTTGGCGTATGTGCTGAGAACTCAAGAGCTTGGCGCATCTAACTGTTTATATGCGAAGGTACTTTACGCTCCGATGAAAAACGGACAAAACCAGCGCCGCTCGCGCGGTCGCAGCTCTAATAAAAATCAAGGCCGCAAGCCTGATGGGAACCGCAACGATCAACGCATGCGCGGTAATGCACCGCAACTGCTTGAAAAGTATAAGGGCCTGGCGCGCGATGCCCTCGCGGCTGGCGACCGTATTTTGGCGGAAAATTACTTTCAATTTGCCGACCATTATCAGCGGCTGGTCAATGAGCGCGATGCCGCCCGCGCCGCTCAGCAAGAAGAGCGCGAAGCTCGCCGCGCCCAGCAGCGGGAGCAAAACGACCCGGACATCACCGATCAGGACGGCGCTGAAGCAGCCGTCGAGGATGGCCCAGCCGAGCCTGTTGCTGATGCAAGCCCTAAAGAAGCACGCCCCCGGCGCCCATCTCGCAGCCGCAGAGCGCGCGCTGCGGAGGCTGCTGAACAAAGCACAGATACGGACGCGGGCGACAGTGATGCGTCCACCAAAGATAACGCCACTGGCGATGAAGATAGCGATGGAGTGAAAGTCGCGTCAATGCAACCTGCTGCGGCGCCAGAGCTTGACACATCGACGTCTGAAGGTTCGACCCAGGAAACCGCTGCTGCGGAATAGTCGAAAAATTTCCACCTAAGCCTTGTGTTGCATATTAGCAACACCCATATCCTGCCTGTACACTTGGTCTCAACCCTCTTGTGAAACACAGGATTGGCAATGAATTTAGAGAATTACACAGACCGCGCACGTGGGCTGCTGCAGGCCGCACAGACCATCGCCGTTCGCGAAAACCATCAAGCCTTTACGCCGGAGCATATCCTCAAAGCCCTACTGGATGACAAGGAAGGTATGGCAGCAAACCTGATGCGCCATGCTGGTAGCCGTCCCGAGCAAGCGCTTGAAGCTGTGACACTTGCGCTGGATACACTGCCGAAAGTTGAAGGTGCTGGGGCAGGGCAACTCTACCTCCAGCCAGACACCGCCAGACTGCTTGATGCAGCTGGTCAAATTGCTGAAAAGGCAGGCGATAAATTTGTCACCACAGAGCGGCTTCTGCTGGCCTTAGCGCTTGAAAAAGGCAGCAAGTCAGCTGTTATTTTGAAAGATGCCGGGCTGACGCCGCAAGGTCTCAATGCGGCTATTAATGATATTCGCAAGGGCCGTACAGCAGATACGCAGAGCGCTGAAGATGCCTATGACGCGCTCAAGCGCTTCGCCAGGGATCTCACCCAGGCGGCACTCGATGGCAAGCTTGACCCTGTGATTGGCCGCGGTGAAGAAATTCGCCGTACCATTCAAGTGCTGTCACGGCGCACCAAAAATAACCCTGTGCTCATTGGTGAACCCGGCGTCGGCAAAACCGCAATTGCTGAAGGGTTAGCCCTGCGCATCGCCAATGGCGACGTGCCCGAAAGCTTGAAGGACAAACGGATCATGTCGCTTGATATGGGTGCGCTCATTGCGGGCGCGAAGTATCGCGGCGAGTTTGAAGAGCGGCTCAAAGGCTTGCTTGAAGAAGTGCAAGCCTCGGATGGCGAGATCATTCTGTTCATTGATGAGATGCATACGCTGGTTGGCGCTGGTAAAGCTGACGGGGCGATGGATGCGTCTAACCTGCTCAAACCCGCCTTGGCGCGCGGCGAACTGCATTGCATTGGCGCCACCACACTGAATGAATATCGCAAGCATGTGGAAAAAGATGCTGCCCTCGAGCGGCGTTTTCAGCCGGTGATGGTCTCTGAGCCGACTGTTGAAGACACCATCTCCATTCTGCGCGGGCTGAAAGAAAAATATGAGCTGCACCACGGCGTACGCATCACCGACAGCGCCATCGTGTCAGCGGCCAACCTTTCGAGCCGCTATATCTCAGATCGCTTTTTGCCAGACAAGGCCATCGACTTGATGGACGAGGCGGCAAGCCGTCTGCGCATGCAGGTGGATTCTAAGCCGGAAGACATTGAGGCGCTGGATCGCCGCATCATTCAACTGAAAATCGAGCGTGAGGCGCTGAAAAAAGAAACCGATGAGGCCTCAAAAGATCGCCTCGAAAAGCTAGAAGAAGAGCTCATCAGCTTGGAGGCGGAATCGGCTGCACTGACCACGCGGTGGGAATCTGAAAAAAGCAAATTAGCCTCTGAGCAGAAGGTTAAAGAAGCGCTGGAAAGCGCCCGCCTAGAGCTGGAACAAGCGCAGCGCAGCGGGGACTATGAGCGTGCCGGCCAGCTGGCGCATGGCACCATTCCTGAGCTTGAGCGCTCGCTTAGCAAAGCCAAACCTGCCAGTGATGAGGCCATGGTCGCCGAAGAAGTAACTGACCAAGACATTGCTTACGTCGTATCGCGCTGGACCGGCATTCCGGTGGATAAAATGCTGGAAGGCGAACGCGAAAAACTGCTCGGCATGGAAGCCTTGCTGGGTGGGCGGGTGATTGGCCAGAGCGAAGCCATTGAAGCCGTGTCAAAGGCTGTGCGCCGGGCACGGGCTGGTCTCAAAGACCCGGGCCGGCCGCTTGGCTCGTTCCTGTTTCTCGGGCCCACTGGCGTCGGCAAAACCGAGTTAACCAAATCACTGGCGCATTTCCTGTTCGACGACGAGACGGCGCTGGTGCGCATCGATATGTCGGAATTCATGGAAAAGCATAGCGTCGCCCGGCTCATTGGCGCCCCGCCTGGCTACGTTGGTTATGACGAAGGCGGTGTGCTGACCGAAGCCGTGCGGCGCCGACCGTATCAGGTGGTGCTCTTCGACGAGGTTGAAAAAGCCCACCGCGATGTGTTCAACGTGCTCTTGCAGGTGCTCGACGATGGGCGGCTGACAGATGGCCAAGGCCGCACTGTCGACTTTTCCAACACCCTCATTATCTTGACGAGTAATCTCGGCTCTGAGCTGATTGCAGCGCTGCCCGATGACCAAGACGTTGATGCCGTTCGTGATGGCGTAATGGAGGTCGTCCGCAGCGCCTTTAGGCCAGAGTTTTTGAACCGGCTTGATGAAGTCATCTTGTTTCACCGCCTCAATCAATCGCACATGTCTGGCATCGTCGATATCCAGGTGGCGCGGGTTGAAAAGCTACTTGAAGATCGCAAAATCGGTCTCAAGCTCGACGAGACCGCACGCGCCTGGCTTAGCAAAGTCGGCTATGACCCGGTTTACGGTGCGCGGCCACTTAAACGGGCCGTCCAGCGCCATTTGCAAGACCCGCTGGCTGATATGATCTTGTCTGGCGCGCTGCTCGATGGCACGACGGTCATGGTCAGCGACAGTGATGGCGCGCTGCATCTGAAAGTGCTGCAGCAGGCGGATGCGGCGGCATAAAAAAATAACGCCCGGCCGGCTCGAGCATAGCCGTTGCTGCCGGCAAGCTGGCCGGTCTCGCAAGTTGTCACCAGCTGTTTGTCCTTAAGGTCGAGGTGGGTATGCTTAATGCACCTGCGATACCAGCGTCAGGGCGATAAGTATAAATATACTGTCGCCCGATTTAGGTGTCACCAAAGTTAGCTGCCTCCACTTCGCCATGAACATAAGTGATCTTGCTACGGTCAAGGTGCGCATTTGGCTTGCTCGGACGATACCGTAGTGCATCGACGCCCTTCAGCATTTCGACCAATCATCAGTCCGACAAGCCCGCTACCAAAGAGCACGACTGCCGGTGGCAGCGGAACTAGCGTTATCTCGTAACGACCCTGAGCGAGCGGCTCAATCGTGTTAATCTCAAAATCGCTCCTCGCTATTCCAAAACTCGGAAATACGCCACCGAACACGTTATTAAAACTGAGTGAATAGCTGACAGGGTCAGTGTCGTCGATACCGAAGAAACGAGCCGGAATAACGAAACGAACCAAGTTTGGAAGAACCGGGTTTGGAAGAGGTTGAAATATTGCGGGCGGCGATCGCCGAACAAGCCTAGGCCGGCCGGCGGCATCAGTGGTTAGGACAGCGTCGATTGGATCCCCGGTGACCGTTACAAATACTGATGTATCATTGTTGAATGTTCTCGTGCCATCCATCCCGTCCGAAGTTGTAATATTCAGGCTCGAAATGGAGAATTCGCTGTTTGGTGATCCGTCAAAGACCTCGACGACGATCCGACCTAGAAACATGTCGCCTTGCGCGATGGTCGAGCCTGCGAACGTCTCTTCATTAAAAAGCTTCAGATTAAAGACTGCTGCACTGACAGGCGTACCGGAAAAAGTTTTGACAACTGCCAATACGAGGATCACAGGGTTTAATATTTTACGGTTACGTGTCATAAACATAGCACCTCTAGGTATTAAAACCGATAATGTGATATCGGTGGTTGAAAGGATGCCACCTTATTGTACCAGCTACAATATTTTTCATGCCACGCAGCGATAGATATAAAAGAGTTATTCAAAATATAAGAACAGTATACAGCTTTTGGGTTCTGGGCCCAGATGTAGACAACCTCACCGAAGCTTTACTGTATTATTCAAGTATATGGAACGAGATTCTTGAAACTAAGCCACTCGTAGATGCCGCCTCTTTCTCACAGTAGATATGGCTTTTATGGCTTTCAGTTGGCGCAAATGCGCCTGGCGGTGAGATCTTAACCTGCAGCGCCGCACCTAAGCCATAGTTTTGCGGTGGTTTAACCGCGCCGCTTTTGGTCGAGGTCGCTAAGAGTTGGGCGACACCGTCAACCGCGGTGGCGCGTTGACCGCAACGTAGATTATTGCGCTGCCGTCTCACCCACAAGCTGGGCATCAACCTGTGCGATATGCGCCCTGAAGGCCTCAAGCGCTATGCCCTCCAGCACTTCGCCTGTCGGCAGGTCTAGCCGCATCGGATTGACGCGTTTTTTGCCGCGATACACTTCATAATGCAGGTGCGGACCAGTAACGCGGCCAGTGGCGCCGACATACCCAATCACGTCGCCTTGGCTGACGCGTCGTCCAGTACGCAGACCACGAGCAAAACGGCTGAGGTGCGCGTAGGCGGTTTGAAACCCGCGAGGGTGTTTGATGCGGATATAGTTGCCATAGCTGCCATAAGGGCTGGCGCGCGCGATAACGCCGTCGCCGGCGGCATATATCGGCGTGCCGGTCGGGGCGCCGAAGTCAACGCCTTGATGGTTCTTAACGTAGCCAAGCACCGGGTGCCGCCGCTTGCCAAAGCCGGAGGTCAGGCGCGCGCCATCAATGGGTGTGCGCATGAGGAGGCGCCGCATGCTTTCCCCGGTTGCATCGAAATAGTCTGTGCGGTGCGTCTTGGGATGGGTAAAGCGATAGAGCTTTTCAACGCGGTTTCGCAAGGCAAGCTCTGCATAAGTAATTGCGCCGTTTTGCGCCGCGCCATCGCTGGCGATTTCGGTCTGATACAGGGCTTTAAACGTGTCCCCCGGCCGAATCTCGCGCTGGAAATCAACACGGTAGCTGAGCGCTTTGATGAGTGAAATAAGTGTTGCCGCTGGCATGCCTCGTGCCTCGGCGCTGAGATAGAGGCTTGCGTCGATCGTGCCCTTGGCAAGCTGGGTGTGCGTTTGCGTGGCAAGGTTCACCTGTTCCGCTTGATAGCGTTGCCGGCCGATCCGGCGCACGATGACGAGTGCGGAAAAATCCGTCTTGCCGTAGAGCGCGTCCAGTGTTGCGCTGCCTTTGTCCTCACCTTTTTCTTTGTCAAGGCTCAGTTGCAGGCTAAGCTTTAAACCGGGTTTGGCACTTCGCACTGGGAAAATTCGGTCCATAGCTGCAAGCGCTGTAAAAGCTTCGCCTGGCTGTATGCCTGCTTCGATGAGCATCTCGCTGAGCGTTTCACGCGCGGCAAGCTGCACTGTCACGACGCGCGTTTGTGGGTGTATCGATGTGCTGTGTAGTGGTGGCTGACCCAGCGTCGCATAAGCGCGTGACAGGTCGATTTGGGCTGGGTTCTTGGTGTCCGCCGGCGGCAAGGGCATAGCGCTGTGTGTGATCGTGCCTGGCCGGCGGGCATATTGCGGCTGCGGCAACAAAAGCAAA
>JBCCLR010000054.1:0-18699 GCA_039026755.1 Pseudomonadota bacterium
CTGGGCAAGCCCAAAGCCATGATGCGCGATGAGCGCCTTGTTGGCAGTCACCACATGCTTGCCGGCCGCTAGGCTGCGCTCGGCAAGCACCAAGGCCGGGCCATCCGACCCGCCGATAAGTTCCACCACAACATCAACTGGAGCGTCCGCCATGGCTGCGGCATCATCCAGCCAGGTGTATCCACTCACATCCACGCCGCGGTCGCGCGCGCGCGTGCGGGCGCTGACGTGCGTGACGGTTATGTCCCGGCCAGCGCGCGCAGTGATAAGCGCTGCATTCTCTGTCAGCGTTTTAAGAACACCAACACCAACCGTGCCAAGACCTGCAATGCCAATTTTAAGCGCTGAAGCCGACATCTTAGACCTTAAGCTGTTGCCGCTTGCGCGCGTGGCGCCATCTGCCCGAGGAAGCGTTTAATATTGCGCGCGGCTTGCCGAATCCGGTGTTCATTTTCAACCAGCGCGATACGCACAAAGCCTTCGCCATATTCGCCAAATCCAACCCCGGGCGACACCGCAACGCCAGCCTCTTGAAGCAGCTGCTTTGAAAACTCCATGGAGCCCATATCTGCGCACTGCGGCGGCAGTTTTGCCCAGGCAAACATGGTTGCTGGAGGCGGCGGAATATCCCAGCCGGCCCGGCTAAAGCTCTCCACCAAAACATCGCGCCGGGCTTTATAGGTCGCACGCGCCTCAGCCACGCATTCTTGCGGCCCATTTAAAGCTGCTGTGGCGGCCACTTGAATAGGCGTAAAGGCACCATAGTCGAGATAGCTTTTGACGCGCGTTAGCGCGCCAATCAGCTGCGGGTTCCCGACCGCATAGCCAATCCGCCAACCGGGCATCGAATAGGTCTTTGACATCGACGTGAATTCAACGGCGACCTCACGGGCGCCGGGCACTTCCAAGATAGACGGCGGCGGGCGGTCATTATCAAAATAGATTTCCGCATAGGCAAGATCAGACAGAATAAAGATACCTTCGCGCCGGGCGAAGGCGACGATATCAGCATAGAAGTCTAAATCTACCACTTGGGCCGTCGGGTTTGATGGGAAATTGACGATAACGGCAATCGGCTTTGGCACGCTGTGCTGCACGGCGCGCTCAAGTTCTTTCAGGTAATCGCGGTCTGGCGACATGGGTACATGCCGGATCGTCGCGCCGGCGATCATGAAGCCATAAGGATGGATCGGATAGCTTGGATTGGGCGATAAGATGACATCGCCGGGCGCAGAGATGGCCTGCGCAAGGTTGGCCAGGCCCTCCTTTGACCCGATTGTGACAACCGCTTCGGTATCTGGGTCGATAGCGACGTTAAAGCGGCGCTGATAATACGCGCTGATGGCCTTACGCAGGCCTGGAATGCCGCGCGACTGCGAATACCGATGCGTCTTTGGATCGGCGACCGTTTCCACCATCTTATCAATAATATGCTGCGGCGTGGGCAGGTCGGGATTGCCCATGCCAAAATCGATAATGTCTTCGCCGCGCGCCCGCGCCTGCGCCTTTAAGGCATTCACCTCAGCAAACAGGTACGGCGGCAAACGTTTTACGCGGTAAAACTCTTCTGGCATCGCTTTAAATCTCTTCGCCGGCAGCAGGGTCTTTCGCGCTGTCTATAAAGCGACACCGCCACGAAAGCGACCCATGTTTGATGCAAAATATTAGCAAAATCATGACGCAGACCGTCACTAGTCATAAAGGATAACTTTTCTTTGCTTTCAGAACCTTTATAACATGCAAAAAATGCAAATAAACGTTAGCATCAATCGCTGATAGAGACCGAGAGGCTTTCCTATGCAAACCGAACAAATCCAGCCCTTTCCATTATCTGAAGAAACGGCTGAGCACATGGCCAATTTGGCGCAGCGCTCGCAGGAGATGATCAGCGAGTTCATGGCAAATCAAGCGGTAAATGGGGCAGTGGGAAATTCGGATCCGATGAACATTGGGCCGTCTTTGATGGAAATGTCGAGCCTCATGATGTCGGACCCCAGCAAGCTGGTGGAAACGCAATTTAGCCTGTGGCAGGATTACATGCGGCTTTGGCAAAACGCGACACTGCGGATGCTGGGTGAAGAGACCGAGCCACTCATCTCTGAATCAAAAGGTGATCGCCGATTTAAAGACCCTGAATGGCGCGACAATATCGTGTTTGATTTTTTGCGGCAGGGTTATCTGCTCACCGCGAACAATATCATCCGCTCGGTGGATGACCTGGAAGGCATGGAGCCGAAGGACAAAACCAAAGTCGACTTTGCCATCAAGCAATTTGTCGATGCCATGAGCCCGTCGAACTTTGTTATGACCAATCCGCAAGTGCTGCGCGCCACAATTGAAGAGCGCGGTGAAAACCTCATGCGCGGACTTGAAAACATCTTGTCGGATTTTGAACGCGGCGACGGTCAGCTCATCCCAAAGATGACCGACGATACCGCGTTTGAGGTTGGTAAGAACGTTGCCGTCACGCCGGGTCAGGTGGTGTTTGAAAACCGTATGTTCCAATTGCTGCAATACGCGCCCACCACAGATACCGTTCAGGACGTGCCAATCTTGTTCCTGCCGCCGTGGATAAACAAATTCTACATCCTTGATCTTACAGCTGAAAAAAGCATGATCAAATGGCTGACTGACCAAGGCTTTACAGTATTCTGCGTGTCATGGGTCAATCCAGATGGCAGCTACCGCGAGACGTCTTTCGAAAATTATATGACCGAAGGCGCGCTTGAAGCCATCCGCGCCGTACGAGAAATCTGCGACGTGCCGCACATTCATGCTGTCGGCTACTGTATTGCCGGCACGCTGCTGTCTGCCACACTTGCGTATTTGACCGCAAAAGGGCGGCAAGATGAGGTGCGTTCGGCAACCTTCTTTACCGCGCAGGTCGACTTTGAAGACGCAGGCGATTTGCTGGTGTTTGTTGATGATGAACAGCTCGACAACATCAACAGCCTGATGGAAGACAAAGGCTATCTCGACGGCCGCAATATGTCGCTGACCTTTAATATGCTGCGTTCAAACGATTTGATTTGGTCGTTTGTGGTCAACAACTATTTGCTCGGCAAGGAGCCGTTTCCATTTGATCTTCTGTATTGGAATTCCGACAGCACGCGGCTGCCGCAGGCGATGCATAATTTTTATTTGAAAAACATGTATCAAGAAAACAACGTGATTAAGCCGGGGTGCCTGGAATTCGATGGTGTGCCTATCGACCTGAGAACCGTGAAGACAGATATGTATATCCAAGCGGGCAAGGACGATCACATCGCACCGGCAAAATCCGTATTTAAGATGATGCACACTTTTGCTGGAAACAAACGCTTCATGCTTGCCGGGTCCGGCCATATTGCTGGTGTTGTTAATCCGCCGGCCGCGCAAAAATATATGCACTGGACAAACACTAAAAAGACCGCGCCTGACCTTGAAACCTGGATGGAAACAGCAACCGAGCATCCTGGGTCTTGGTGGGAAGACTGGGAACGCTGGCTGAAGCGCCGCTCGGGCAAGAAAGTTGCCGCGCGCGAGCCTGGCAGCACCAAAAAGTACCCCGCCATCGAGCCTGCGCCAGGACGCTATGTCAAAGAAAAGGCGATCAAGGCATAGCTTCCTTGGTTCCTTGGTTCGCGTCATTAAGGCAGGTCATGTGTGCGGCTAGCGGCCCAGGTTTTCTGAAGACCAGCCTATAAATTCTGTTAGCACACTCCCGTAGAGAGTGCTAAAAATCATTTTAAAACAGGGGTTTACTCATTTTCAATCCTTTGCAAACATGCTTTTAGCTCCGCCAGATGAGCACGAATAAAGGATGCACTATTGCGCTAAGGGGAATTGGAAATGCTGCAAACACCGGAAAAAACGCCTGACCGAAGTGAACTTGAACTGCGCTTGATGGGATACCGCATGGCAACCATCGATGTACTGTATCACCTGCCAGATCACCCTGGTATTTTACAGAATTTCATTTGGCAAACCCTTGATTTGGCGCCGCAATTCCCACGCCTCAATAAATTCCTGCAGTTTTGGAAAGCCAATATTGACGGCGAGATGCACAAAGTGACAGTGGCAACACGGCAGATGATTGAGCCGCAAGAATTGCGCTGCGTCGACGGCGAATTCCGGTTGCATTAAGGCATTTCCAGGCCAAGTGCGTGCAGGTTGCCGCCGGGAGACTGGGCAAAACGCGGACTAAACGTGTCGGTCTTTACCCGAGAAAAGCGATGACGCTTTAGGCCCATTTATGAGTCCCCAACCTAGTACCCTGAAAGGGTGGCGAGACGGTCCGTGTGAAACGCTGCATCGCCAAAGGTCTCCTGGGCAACGCGGGCGCGCTTCATAAAAAAGCCGATGTCAAAATCGTCCGTCATGCCAATACCGCCATGCATCTGCACCGCCTCATTCGTGGCCAACATGGCAACTGATCCAGCCTTGGCTTTGACCATGCTGGCCAATTGCCGGGTTTGAGCGCTATTCTCATCCAGCGCTTGCAAGCCCTTAAGAACAACGGATTTGGCCAGCTCGATCTCGCTATAAAGATGCGCAGCGCGATGCTGCAGGGCTTGAAAAGAGCCAATTTTCTGGCCGAATTGATCACGCTGTTTGAGATAGTCGATCGTGCGGACAAAGCTCTCTTCTGCTATGCCAGCCATTTCCGCTGCCAAATACATACGGCCAACATCAAGCGCGGTGTCCAGCGGGGCAAACCCGCCACCAACTTCGCCGAGAACCGCATCGCCAGACACTCGAACTTGATCAAAATGGATCCGGGCTGCATTGCGACTATCGACCATGACGCTGCGCCTGCGGGTGACCCCTGGCGCATCTGCGTCCACCAAAAACAGGGTAATGCCTGCTTGGTCGCGATCATCATCTGATGTGCGTGCGGCAACAATCAGTTTATCGGCGATGTGACCATCCAAAACAAATTGCTTGCTCCCGGACAGCTCAAAGCCATTGTCCGCGGTTTGCGCGCGCATCGCAATCTGATTTGGCCGGTGCCGACCGCTTTCATCAAGCGCCAACGCGGTGCGTATGGTGCCCGCCGCCATGCCCGGCAGCAGCATTTGCTTTTGCTCATCCCGCCCGTTCGCCGCAATCAGCGTCGCGCCTACAATGCTGGTTGAAAAGTAGGGCGACGGCGTGAGTGTGCGCCCCATCTCTTGCATCACCATCCCAGCGCCCACATGCGAAAAGCCCAGCCCGTCATAAGCTTCAGGAATGATAATGCCGGCCCAGCCCATCTCCACCATGGCCGACCAGGTGTGTTTTGAATAGCCAGTCTCATCCCGGCCATCACGCAGGCCGCGCAATTCGCTTATAGGCGCTTTTTCAGACAGAAAGTTATGCGCAGCATCGCGCAACATGGTCTGTTCTTCATCCAGCACGAGTGCCATTGGGTTCGCCTTCCCTGTTTACGCGCTGGGCAGCTCTAAAATGCGTTTGGCAATGATGTTCAGCTGTACTTCTGAAGTTCCGCCTTCAATCGAATTTGCGCGGCTGCGCAGCCAAGAGCGCGCACGCGCGCCGTCGTTTGAGGCCTCGCCTTCCCATTCCAGCGCGTCGCTGCCTTCGACGGACATGATCAGCTCATTGCGCTGTTTGTTGAGTTCCGTGCCATAATATTTCAACATCGAAGAAACAGCGCCGACGCCCTGCCCGGCTTTTGCTTCGTCTTTCACGCGCTCCATGGTGAGCGCAAAGGCCCAGGCGTCAATTTCGTGGCGTGCGATATCCGTGCGCAGGGCGCTGTCGTCAATCATATCCGCGCCGAGCGCGGCCTGTGCAATTTGCGAAACGGATTTGCGCGTGCCTTTTTCAAAGCCCATGGCGCCAATCATTTCGCGCTCATGCGTCAGCAGGTATTTGGCAATGGTCCATCCTTTACCGCGTTCGCCGACGAGGTTTTCTTTAGGCACAATCACATCATCAAAGTAGGTTTGGCAAAACGGCGACGCGCCGGAAATGAGCTGGATTGGCGATGTCGAAACGCCTTCACTTGCCATATCAAACAAGAGAAACGAAATGCCCTCATGCTTAGGCGCATCTGGTTCGGTACGGACCAGGCAAAAAATCCAATCGCACTCATCCGCGTAGCTGGTCCAAATTTTTGACCCATTGACCAGCCAATGATCCCCCTTGTCTTCAGCTTTCGTTTTTAAAGATGCGAGATCTGACCCGGCGCCCGGCTCTGAGTAGCCTTGGCACCAGCGAATTTCACCGCGCGCAATTTGCGGCAGGTACTGCTGCTTTTGTGCTTCACTTCCGTATTTTAACAGTGCCGGGCCAAGCATCCAAATTCCAAAACTTTGCAGCGCTGGGCGCGCCTTGATACGGTGCAATTCAGACTGCAGTACTTTGTTTTCATCGCTTGAAAGCCAAGCGCCGCCGTATTCGACTGGCCAGGTCGGCACTGTCCAGCCCTTTTCAGCCAAGCGCGCCATCCAAACCCGCTGCGCCTCCGACTGGAATTTAAAATTGCGCCCGCCCCAGCAGATATCTTTGTCCGTCTTTAAAGGCGAACGCATTTCATGTGGGCAATTGGCCTCCAGCCAGGCCCGCACCGCGCTGCGAAACTGCTTTAAGTCTGACATTGTATGCCTCCCATTGGGCTGGTTAACTGCGCATCTGCGGCGGAAAGCTGTCCTGGGCAGCGGGTCGCTGCATCAGGCGATCTTTATAGGCCACCACATGCGTCCACTTATCGATGGGGATAAACGCTTTAGCCAATAGGACGGAATAACCGACGTTGATGTCAACTGCGGAAAATGTATCTCCGAGGAGATAGTCACGGCTTTCAACAAACGTATTGAGCACGCTTAAGGTTTGACCAAGACGGCGCTCCTCAACCTCTTTGACAGCATCAGAGCGCATCTCTTTTGGAATAAACACACGCTGCTGCACCAGAGACGCGCCATGCACGGCCATGGTTTCGGCAAAGTGCAGCCATTGGAGCCATTGCGCACGCTCTGGATGGCCCGGCGGGCGCATTAGCGGACTGTCAAAAAGCTCGCACAGATATTCTGTCATAGCGCCCGATTCAAACAACACATCATCGCCATGCTTTAAACACGGCACACGGCCCAGCGGATGCACTTTTAAGTATTCGGGATCACGTAGCGCTTTGAGAGTGAATTCAAGTTCGTGCAACTCAAAGTCCACATCAAGCTCCTTAAGCAGCCAAAGCGTGCGGACCGAACGTGAACCAGGGACATGATAAAGCGTGAGGGCCATGCGTTTCTCCATTCCAATAGAAGATATGTATCTCAGCCGTAGCGCGGATGGACCTGCGAAAAACACGAAGGACGCCCGTCAGGCTGTTAAAGCAATGAGGTGTCATCGCTGCTACGCAGCGCACATATTTAGTGTCTGAGACTTTGCCAGAGGGACCGCCATGATGGACGTAAATTACGGGGATTTGTTTGACGCCGTTGGCGCGCAGGTGCCAGAAGACCGCGGCGCATTGCTCCACCCGACAGCCAAACGCAGTTGGGGCGAGTTGACCAAGCAATCCAACGCCTTGGCGCGACATTTTCTCGCCGCCGGCGCATCCACTGATTCCAAGGTCGCACTGATGATGCGCAACCGGCCCGAGTATCTCGAAACGCTCATTGCGTGCTTTAAAGCGCGCATGGTGCACGTGAATGTAAACTTCCGCTACACCGGTGATGAGCTGTTCTACATCTTTGATAACTCCGACGCTGAAGTCATTGTCTATGGCGAAGAGTTTGCTTCAATCATTGCCAGCCTGCAGCCGCGGCTGACCAAAGTGAAGGCATTCGTTGAAATTTGCACAGGCACGCCGGCAAACGCGTTTGCAAGCAGCTATGCTGAATTGGCACGCGGCGCTTTTGAGCCACTCGACATCGAACGCGCCGTTGATGACCTGTTGTTTGTGTATACCGGCGGCACCACCGGACTGCCCAAAGGCGTGATGTGGCCACATACCAGCTTATGGAAAGCGCTTGGCGCCGGCGGCGCCGTGCCGGGTATGGCAAAGCCAGACACTATGCAAGACCATTTGGCCAACGTTGCCGCCATGAACGGTGCTGGCCGGCTACTCGTCCTGCCGCCGTTCATGCACGGCGCTGGCATGATGACCGCCATCAACACACTCTCCATGGGCGGGAGCGTTGTCACATTATCAGGGTCGGGATTTGACCCAGACGAAGCGCTCAGGTCCGTCGCAGAAAATAAAGTGAGCGTCATGTTGATGGTGGGGGATGCGTTTGCCAAGCCACTGACGCAGGCGCTTGAAGCAAACCCCGATGCTTATGATATTTCTTCGCTGACCATGATCATCTCATCGGGCGCAATGTGGTCAACTCCGACCAAAGAAATCTTTTTAAAGCACAACCCTAAAATGGCGCTGCTGGATACCTACGGGTCATCTGAAGGCATCGGCCTGGGCAGCTCCATCATGACCGCTCAAGGGGTTAAAGAGACCGCTAAGTTTAAGCTCGGGGCCAACACCAAGCTGATGACTGAAGATTTTAAAGAGATTGCGCCTGGCTCAAGCGAGCGTGGGCTGGTGGCACGCTCCGGCGCGATTCCAGCCGGGTACTACAAAGACCCAGCGAAAACAGCGAAGACATTCCCGGTCATTGACGGCATCCGCTATTCAGTGCCAGGCGATTGGGCAACGGCGGATGCCGACGGCACGCTGCATTTGCTTGGACGCGGCAATCAATGCATCAATAGCGGTGGTGAAAAAATATTCCCCGAAGAGGTAGAAGAGGCGCTTAAAACCCACCCAAGCGTCGCCGACACGCTCGTGATCGGTGTGGCCGATGACAAGTGGGGCCAAGCAGTAACAGCACTTGTTAAGCTTGATACGCAGGTCAGTGACGACACACTGTCTGCCCATGTTAAACAATCTCTCGCCAGCTTTAAGGCGCCAAAACGTTATCTGTTTGTTGATAGCGTGCCCCGCCAACCAAACGGCAAGGCAGACTATATCACAGCTAAAAAAGTGGCTGCGCAGATGCTCTAGCGCGGCTAAACCGACGATTTAGGCCGCGAGCGCGCGGCGATGAACCAGATTGTCGTAATCGTCCATGAGCTGCTTGATGATCGGACCCACTTCAAAACTGTACTCACCGATCTGGGCCAGCGGGGTGATTTCCGCTGCGGTTCCGGTGCAAAAGGCTTGCTCAAAGTCGGCCATTTCTTCGGGCATAATGCGCCGCTCTATGATCTCATAACCGCGCTGCTTGGCCAATTGGATTGCCGTGCGCCGGGTAATACCATCAAGGAAGCAATCAGCGATCGGTGTGTGAATTTCCTTGCCTGACACAAAAAACACGTTGGCCCCGGTCAGCTCAGCCACCCGGCCCTGCCAATCGAACATCATGGCATCATCATAGCCGGCGGCCTCGGCTGCGTGTTTTGACATGGTACAAATCATATAAAGTCCAGCGGCTTTGGACAGGGCTGGCGCCGTCATTGGATCAGGTCGCCGCCATTTTGAAATCGTGACTTTAAGGCCTTTAAGGCGGGCTTCTTGGCTAAAATAGCTGGGCCATTGCCACGCAGCAATACCGACATGAATTTTCGTTTTCTGCGCTGAAACGCCCATCTGCTCAGAGCCGCGCCACGCAATTGGCCTTAGATAAGCATCTTCGAGATTATTTACACGCAGGATCTCGCGGCAGGCCTCATTGATTTGATCTTCCTGCCACGGAATTTCGAAATCCAGCATGCGCGCACTGTTAAACAGCCGCGCAGTATGTTCTTCGAGTTTAAAAACTTCGCCGGCATAGGCGCGCTGGCCTTCAAAAACCGCGCTGCCATAGTGCATAGCGTGGGTCAACACATGCACTTTACTTTCGCGCCATGGCAGGATGTCGCCATCCATCCAGATAAATCCCTCGCGATCATCAAAACTCGGCGTACTCATGACATGTCCTTTGCGTTGTGCCTCATGCGCTCTAGGCGCGCAGAGGTATTGCGCACAGCTAGAACTGTCAACGCAAACTCCTTAGCGAGCGACACATTATGCTAGCGTGGCAAGCCAATCACTTGCGCACCAAGGGTTTCGGTGTCCGGAACACCGTCTAGGCAAGCAAAAAAAGCCTCGGCAATAGCTTTATGACGTTCATTGTGCTGCGCGCGGCCAGCCTCGCTTTTATAGCTTTCCACAAGGAAGTACTCGTAGGGTTCGCCGGTTTCCCACACACTGTAAACTTGGCAATCTGGTTCTTCAGCTTCGACGATGGCAATGACGTCGCGAAAGATCTGCAAAAATTCTTCTTGTTTTTCAGGCTTCACCCGCATGCGGACGGTGACTGTACTCATGGTTTGCCTCCTTCAGTGTTTACCTCAGTCGCCATCGCTGCGTTCGGTTTCAGCAAACAGAAACGCCGCTGTCCACGCGATCATGATCAATCCGGTAAGCGCTTCAACGCCCGTCAACAGCCGCGCCGGCTTCGCAGGATACACATCGCCAAGGCCAAGCGAGGTATAGGTGGTCGCCGAGTAGTAAATGTAGTCTGGAAAACTGTAGTCGATGGCACCAGTAAGGACAGGTTCAGTAGCAAATGCCTGCAGCAGCACAAAACCGACCGCAAAGAGCGCAATTTCAAACAGATGCGCTGCCAGCAAAACGAGCAGCGCTTGCACCATGTTTGGTGCAGCGGTTTCAAGCCCCCGCGTTCTTAAGACCTTAGAATAGACAAGGCCGATGCCGGCATGGTGGATGAGTACGGTTCCCGCCGCCGCAAGAAACGGCAGCACCCAATGCAAAATGACCAACAGCGGCGACATTTAGCGATCGCTTCGCAAAGGTCACCCTTTGGCTTTTTTCTCTTCGAGATAGCGCAGATAATCAAAGGTTTCGAACACCGGCTCTTCCCAATTTGGCGTGTCGAGAATTTCTGGGACACGCTCGGCAAAGCCATCGATCACATACTGCGGCAGCTCATCAATGCTGGCGATCTTTGTGCCAAACCCACGCAGCGACGAGCCGCCCTCACGCCCGCGCATGCGCATCCAAGGCGCCCAGCCCAGTTTGTTTTGGATTTGCATATGGACGGGGGCCGAAGCGATATCTGGGTTCACAATATCGTCATAGCTTGCCGAATAGGTCATAAAGCTGTTGAGATATTCGGTATTGCTGTGTGAGCCTTCAATGGGAAAGCGCTCACGCGGAAACATGGTTTGTGTTTCCGCCATAGACTGCGTTGCCAAAAACACCCGGTCGCCAATCACTTCCAGCGGCAGTGGTTCAGGCGCAAACGCCATCGCGATGATTTCATTTGGCGTGTATTCGCGGTTTACCGGGCCCAGCCGGAAATTGAAAATATCAATCGTCTCACCCGTCCAAGGGTTATCAAAGGTATCGATGGTCTCATGGCTGTCGAACTTGGTGTAAAACCCTGCCTCATATTTGGTCAGCTCAAATGTGTCTTCCGCTACGCGCTCCCATGTATCGACAACCAAGTTGTTCATCGTAAAGAGCGGCACAAAGTTGCCGTCATGCGGGTCGCCATAGACATTCAAACGCATGAAAGAGGTGACGGTCTCGTTGTTCAAACTGCCCATCATCTTCACACGGGTCTCTAGCGCTTTAATGGGATCGCTGAGATCAAGCTCGCGTTTCGCCGCTGCAGAGGGCGCGGATGCCATTGCCGTTGTGCCCACACCAACGCCTGTGGCAGCGGCGAATTGCTTCAAGCTTTCGCGCCGTGTTTTTCCTGAACTCATGCCTATCCTCCTCGCACATGTCGTAAGGGAGTTTTGCGATATCGCTGCTGCGAAACCGGGCAATTCCTGTGACATGTTCGCTGTGCGATTAGCGCGCTGGACCTGCTGCCTCTACAGCTTCATTTAAGTCCCAATCATAGGAGTAGCGCCCAATCCTGGTGACATTCGCAAGGTCCTCGGCCAAGGCGCCGCGCGAATATGCCTTAATGTGCGCTAGGACGGCAGACGCATCGTCACCAAAATCCTCGCGGTACCAGCCGTATATCTTTGATACATCAACTCTAGTGCCTCTGACCTTTGCGCCGCGCGGATGGTTCACATAGGCCACCGCGCCCGCCTCTAACATGTCCTCTAAGGTCGCAGCGGTATAGGCCCGTTGCGCCAAATTTGGACAGCCGATAGACGCGCAATTAAGCGCATAGTGAATGCGCGGATCAGGAAAGAGGGCACGCACAATATGGTGCTCTATTTCGCCAAGCGTCAGCGGTTTGGCTTGTACCGTCACGACCGGATGGTCCCAAGGGCCTTTGCCGTCCACTTTTATTTTGCGAATAGAAGCAATTGGATAATTCTGCAAGATCAACCGCACCGTTGCTGCGTTATAGAGGTTGATCCAATAGGCCAGTTTTTGATCGGCGGAGAGCGTGGATGTGTCAATCGCCTCCTGCGCCGCGATATAGCGCTGCAATAGCGCGAGGCCGCCGCTGTCGACAGCGGCATAATTCACGCGGTTTATCCCGTCTGCGCCAGGCATGACGTAGGCGCCCAGGAAATCATCCCATAAGCTATGATCAACGGCGCTGCTCTGCGTTTCACTGAGAATTTTATAGCGCGGGTCGATCAGCTCAGGCTGCGGAATAAACTTGCGTTCAATCCACAATGGTGCGGCAACCACAGTGGCGGAAAAACTGCAACATGTTAACGCCAGCACAAGGGCGCAGAGGTAGCGACGCATAAAGCTTCTCAAAACTCATCTATCTTCGACAGCAGATAGATAGCGCGCTGCCCAGCAAAGGGAAAATCACACACGTTCACATCGCCGCGAGAATGCGGCGCATGTGTCTGTCAAAAAGTTCTTTTTTAGGCAGGGACACAGCCGCTTAGCTTAGCCAGCGTGCAGCGAAATACCCTATTGTTGCCGTGATCGCTGTCACCGCGCCGCCCCATGCGGTATCAAACAACGCAATCGACAGCTGATAAGACTTTAGCGTTGCCAAATTTGTCATATCATATGTGCCATAGGCGATAAGCCCAAGCAGTACGCCACGCAACGCAGCACTAGGCCAGCTGCCCTGTTCAAGCACTGGGGCGACGGTAAAAAACAAGATGCCGCCGACATAGAACAAATAGAAAATCGCAGCCGGGGCGATGGCAATGCGTGGGCGCAGCGCAGCGCCTAGCATGTCTGTAAAGAGAGGTTTCATCACAACCATAAGCCAAGCGCCATCGATGAGGAGAAAACCCACTACAGCAATTAGATAAACAAGTCCCCATTGGCTGGGCGATAGGTGCGTCGTCATGGCTGGTTTTGGCGATTTGGTGGCGCGCTTGGGTCATTGGCTGGGATATCTACCACCACGCCTTCAGACGTTTCTATAATTGTGATGTTATCAGAGCCATGCCGCGGGCGCGGCGGCACGCCAGCCGACCGGAAAAACCGCCAGCGAATGTACAAATAAGCTCCAACCAGACATGCGATCGTTAACATAAACAGCAGCACATATAAAATGATGACACCGACCACTGCCGCGACCACCAAAGCCGCACACACTCCAAGCAGTGCCAATATCTTCTGCCACCAGGTCAAATTCGCTGGCTGTAAAAATGGGCCTTGCTGCACCTCAATCTCCACCGCGCCGATCTTCGCTATATGAGATATGGCGGATGCCAGTTGAGATATAAAGCCCCTCAACATCAATTACCGAGTAGCGCGCCGCAGTTAGACGGCAAAACAGCGTTTTTTAAGACTGGATAAGACCGTTAGAGGCAACCACAACGCCCATTGGTGTATCTGGGGACAGCGGTTTTGAGACATCGGCAAGGACATAGCCGAGGATGGCGCCAAGCGGTACGAACAGCATAATCGCTTTCATTTTTCTCTCCTGTAGCTGCGTCCACCAGCGCTGCAACAGCCATGCCAATTTAAAATTTTAATCAATTTTCTGCAGTTTGAGCGGCGCAGATGTGGCCGCTAAGCCGCAGTCTGCTCGAAACTGATACATGTGATACAGAGTGCGCATTGTTTTGATACACAGCCGCGCATGGGCAAAGATCTGATCATTAGCGGCAACCAAGCAAATTTTGCCGGGCGTCAAAAACCCCGACACCGCGCTGCCTCAAAACGTAGCGGTAGGATTTGCAGCGCGGGTGCAAATCTTTATAACGGCCCGCAAGGCTTTCGGGCGTCACACCAGGCATGCGAATAGCCCACGAAATTGTCACAAGAAAGCACACCGCCTTGATGGAATATATCCAAGTCGCCGCCGGTTTGACGGTGCTTGTGCTGGCCGGTGACGCGATGGTGCGCGGCGCCGTGTCGGCCGCGGTCAAGCTTGATATTCCTGCGGTTGTTATTGGTGCCACCGTCATTGCCGTTGGCACCAGCGCGCCCGAGCTTGTTGTTGGCATTGATTCGGTGCTTGGCGGCTATCCCACGCTCGCGCTTGGCAATGTGGTGGGCAGCAACGTGGCCAATATTCTGCTTGCGGTCGGCCTGCCTGCAATGGTGATCCCGGTGATCTGCAGCGCGCCAGGGGTGCTGCGGACGAATGTGGTGATGCTACTAGCCACAGGCGTGTTTTTGCTTGCCGGCGTCGCTGGTTCCTTCAGCTGGCCCACTGGCACGCTTTTCCTGGCCCTTTTGGTAGGCTATATTTTAGACAGCATCCGCAGTGCCAAATCGGCCCCCACAGCGGCTGCAGAAAACAGCGATGAGATTGCTGACGCGGCGCAGCTTGGCACCTTGGCAACCGCTGTATTTCTTCTCGGCGGCTTGGTTGGCGTAATTTTTGGGGCTGACTGGCTGGTAGACGGCGCGGTGGTGATTGCGCGAAATGTGGGTGTTTCGGAGGCCATCATTGGCCTAACCTTGGTGGCGCTTGGAACGTCTCTACCAGAATTAGCCACCGGCCTCATCGCGGCCTTTCGCGGCCATGGTGATGTTGCTGTTGGCAATGTCATCGGCTCTAATGTGTTTAACCTCCTGGGCATTGTCGGGGCTTGTGCTCTGGTCGGCAAAATTCCCATCCCCGAGGTTTTTTGGCGCTTTGACCTGTGGGTCATGGCGGGCGCGAGCCTGGCGATGCTGCCATTTTGCCTGGCTGGCAAGCCGATTGGACGCGTTAGCGGCGCGGTATTTGTCATTGGCTATTGCAGCTATATTTGGATCGTCACGCAGGATGTATTTTAGCCGCGGCAGAGGTCGCCAGCGTGCATCGGAAAAGTGAGGAGAAACAGGTGCCAGCAGTCCTTGTTACCGGTGGTGCTAAACGCATTGGTAAAGCAATATGCACGGCGCTTGCGGGCGCCGGCTATAATGTCGCCATCCACTATAATGCCTCCGCCGAGCCTGCGCGGGCGCTGGCCGAGGTGTTGGCACAGCACGGCATTAAAACTGCCGTGGTGCAGGCCGACCTTGCCAATGAAGCGGCAGTCAATGCACTTGTTGCGGCCGCCGCCCAGGCGTTAGGGGAAGACTTAA
The DNA here is from genome assembly GCA_039026755.1 of Pseudomonadota bacterium. Taxonomy (GTDB): domain Bacteria; phylum Pseudomonadota; class Alphaproteobacteria; order Sphingomonadales; family CAKZYD01; genus CAKZYD01. The sequence goes on from JBCCLR010000054.1 coordinate 15,395, forward strand.
CCGCACTTGTCAACAATGCATCGCTGTTTGAATGGGACAGCTGGGACACGGCAGATACAGAGCTGTGGCACCGGCATCATATGGTCAACCTGCGCGCACCTTATTTGCTGTCACGCGCGTTTGCCCAGCAGGCGAAAGCACGCGACAATCCTGCGATCATCAACATTATCGATCAACGCGTACGGCGGCTTAACCCTCAGTTTTTCTCTTATACGCTCAGCAAAGCATCGCTTTGGACGATGACGCAAACGCTTGCCCAAGCGCTGGCGCCTGACATTCGCGTGAATGGCGTGGGGCCTGGCCCCGTGCTGCAAAGCATCCATCAAGACAGCTCGATTTTTGAAAATGAGGCGGCCAATACGCCGCTTGCGCAATCGGTAGAGCCACAAGAAATTGCGCAGGCCTGCCTTTATCTGTTAGAGGCCCGCAAGGTTACCGGGCAAATGATTGCGGTCGATAGCGGGCAACACTTGGCTTGGCGCACACCGGACGTGGGAGGGGATCATCATGGCTGATTTAGATGTGACTGATTTGGGCGTTATTAGCGGCCAAGACCGCACAACTCAGCCTATCGCCACACAGCAAACACTAATTATAAATGGCCTCGAGCTGCAGGCGCGCATTGGCGTTTATGCGCACGAACAACGCAGTGCGCAGCCCATTCGCCTCGACCTACAAATCGGCCTCACAGCGCCCGCATTGAGCGATACTGACACCTATGAAGATGTCGTCTGTTATGACCAAATCGTCGCGCAGATTCGCAGCGTGATTGCCGCCGACCATATCAATCTGGTTGAAACACTGGCGCAGCGTGTCGCAGCGAAGCTGTTTGCCAATGCGCTCATCGAAACCCTCACTATCCGCATCGAAAAACCGATCGCACTAGCAGAGGCACAGGGTGTGGGCATTGAATGTAAATTCTTAAGAACGGCTGTAAGCTGTTAAAAAACTTTAACTTTTTTGTCATCAAATTGCCTTGGGTTGTTCACAGGCAAAAATCGCGCGCCGATGCACGCTAAAGTTACTTTCTGAAAACCAAGGCGAATACACATTGACAGATAATTTTCTGTTTAAATTCAGTATTTTGGGTATTTTGCCTAAAAATTAACCAGGCACTGCACTTGCGCTTTGAAGCGCGGCAAGCCAATGCGTTGAGCATTTCCGTCCACAACGTTTTCCACAGGCGCTTGGGAAAAAACACAGACGTGACAATCACAAATTTAACGAACGTGATTCGCATTGTTAAATGGATTTAAACCGGCATAAACCGGCGCGTGAGATCTCACATGAAGTCCAGCTTGAAGTCCATTGGGGTTCACAATATCTTGACGAGTATGGCAACAAAAGCAGACCGGTCAAAACGTCCTGATGATGACGTGCTGCGTTTGCCAGCAGCTGGCAAAGGTTTGAGCAATGCCGCTGACCTTAAGATTGGCATTGCCGCCATTAAAGACACAGCCAAATCACTGTCGAAAGGACCGGGCGTCTACCGTATGATCGATAGCGCGGGCGATGTCATTTACGTTGGCAAAGCGCGCAACTTGAAAAACCGCGTCACCAGCTATACCCAGCCCAATCGGCTGACCGCCCGGCTTATGCGCATGGTTGCTGAAACGCGCAGCGTGACTGTAGTGACGACGCATACTGAAGCGGAAGCGCTACTGCTTGAAGCGAACCTGATTAAGAAATTTCGCACGCGCTATAATGTTCTGCTACGCGATGATAAGAGCTTTCCATACATCTTGCTGCGGCAAGACACCGAATGGCCGCAAATTATGAAGCATCGCGGCGCCCAGCGCCGCGAAGGCCAATACTATGGCCCGTTTGCGAGTGCCGGCGCTGTAGACCGTACCCTCAATACGTTGCAGCGGGTTTTCCTGCTGCGCTCATGCCGCGATAGCGTCTTTAAAAACCGCACGCGGCCATGCCTGCTGTATCAAATCAAGCGCTGCTCAGCGCCCTGTGTGGACCGCATTGATGAAGCAGGCTACGCCGCCCTGGTCGATGATGCGCGCAATTTTTTAGATGGCAAAAGCTCCGACATTCAAAAGCGCCTATCAGATGAGATGCAGGCTGCTGCTGAAGCACTCGATTTTGAGCGTGCGGCGGGTCTGCGCGACCGTTTGCGCGCGCTGGCGCATGTGCAGTCTCATCAAAATATCCATGCCGACGGTGTTGAGGATGCCGATATCATCGCACTCGCCCGCAAGGGCGGGGTCACCTGCGTCCAGGTGTTTTTCTACCGCAACGGGCAAAACTGGGGCAACCGTGCGTTCTTCCCACGACATGAGAAAGATGATGCGGACGGGCATGTATTGTCGGCATTTATCGCGCAGTTTTATGAGAACAAATCCGCGCCGCCGCAGCTGCTTTTAAGCATCGAGCTTGAGGATGCAGCGCTGCTAGCAGAGGCGCTAAGCGCCCGCGCTGAGCGCAAAGTCACCTTATTGCATCCCCAACGCGGACCAAAAAAAGCGCTGCTTGAAACCGTCGAACGCAATGCCAAAGATACGCTCGACCAGCGCCTCGCAGAAACCGGCACCCAGGCGCGAATGCTGCGCGGGCTGGCTGAGTTGTTTGAAATGGATGAGCCGCCCAAGCGCATTGAAGTCTATGACAATAGCCACATTATGGGCACCAATGCCGTGGGCGCGATGATTGTGGCCGGGCCCGAAGGCTTCATGAAAAACGCCTACCGCAAGTTCAATATGAGTTCAGACGATGTCGTGCCAGGGGATGATTTTGGCATGATGCGCCAGGTGATGCAGCGCCGCTTTGCCCGGCTGATCAAGGAAGACCCAGAGAAAAAACATGGCATGTGGCCGGACCTGTTGCTGATTGACGGCGGTAAAGGTCAACTTTCAAGCGTGATGCAAATTTTGGACGATCTGGCAATTGCCGATGACATTACAGTCGTGGCGATTTCCAAAGGCCCAGACCGCAACGCCGGGCGTGAGCAATTTCATCAGCCGGGCCGGCCCACCATGATGCTCGAAGCTGGCTCTGGTACGCTGTACTTCCTGCAGCGCCTACGCGATGAAGCGCACCGCTTTGCTATCGGCAGCCACCGTGCCAAACGCGCAAAGACCATGCGCTCATCGTCACTGGATGATGTGCCGGGGATTGGCCCGTCGCGCAAACGCGCTCTGTTAAGCCATTTTGGGACTGCAAAATCAGTATCCAAAGCGGGCCTTAAAGACCTCGAAGCTGTGGAAGGTATCTCAAAAAAGGTCGCGCAGACGATTTATGATCACTATCATGGAACTCCGTTGTAGTACCCTGCCCAAGCGGTGCCCATAAGGCCA
>JBCCLR010000055.1:0-18580 GCA_039026755.1 Pseudomonadota bacterium
AGCGGCTTTGCCGTTTCAATTTCGCTTTGATTGCCCAGCCAGAAGACGAGCTTTGGCGCGGTACAGGCGTTTTGGTCTGACGGGTAGACATCGTTAAACACCTTGCGCGCAACCTCATCGGGGTCGCACGCCGCCAGATAATGGTCTGCATCGATGACAAGCGCGGAATAGCGGTTGGCGAAATGCAGCTCGCTTGCATGCGGTTTGATGGGAAAATCGCGTAGCCGCGCTATGGTTTCGTCACCGCCCCAAATCACGCGCACATCACAGGCTTCTGATAAGATCCGGTTATACTCCGAACCGTGATCATATTGCACGATCGCGAGCATATCCGGAATGCCGGAGCTGGCGAGCGCGTTATCGATAAGAGTGATGAGAATGTCAGCTTGCACAAAGTCCCGCGAGGAGACACGCACCACCGTCGGATTGCCTGCAAGCAAAGACGCAGTGAGCGAATAGGCAAAATTGAGCGCCACATTGGCGGGCCCGATATGAAACGCTTGGCCTTTGCCGATGAGTATGTCTTGCACATAGCGCTGTTGCAGCTGTTTCAAATTGCGGGGCCGAATAAAAAAGCCATAGGTCGCCAAATCTGGATAGGGTTTTGCTGCTGGATGACGCATCACCGCCGTGCTGAGCGCATCAAAGAACGCGATGACCGGCGCGTCAAAGGCGGCACGCGGCCCGGCCTTGAGCACGCTGTCCAAGCGGTCAGACGTGAGCTCCCTCATGCCGCCCTCTCATAGGTATCGCTGCAGCCGCGCACTTCCGCCTGTGCAAGCCGGCCATGCACTGCAAAATATTTCCCAGGCTGGCCACATGGGCAGTCATCCTGGCCTAAAATGGTTCCGCTATCTTCAGTTAAAATGGAAAAGCCAGGATAAGACGTGGGCAGTGTAGAGAGGACCTGCAGCGCGCCCGCCTGTCCATGCGGCAGCACCTCAAGCGTGTTCACATCGCGGCACAGAACATCATTATTGCTATTGGTATGGAGATGCCCGGCGCTGCAACCGAGGAAGATGGAGCCGGTTTGCTCGACCATGCCATAATAGTCATGCACGCTGGTAACCAGCGGCAGTTTGGCCATCACCTGAGCGCTGAACTGTTGCGGCGAAATATTCTGACCGGCCAGTTTCTTCCAGCCGCCGCCGTGCAGCAATGCCGCCGTACCCACGCACTGGCCGAGACCTATGCCATCGAGGCGCTGCAGCAGTTCTTGCCAGATAATCGCGGTAAAGCCGAACAGCATCTTGCGTTCTGCTTCAATGTTGAGAAACTCAGCGATCGCATCATGGTTGAGTGACATGTCATCGTTGAGCGCAAAGTGCCGCGATGACGCAAACATGGAAAAGCCAAGAATACCGGCGCCGCGCGCTGAAAAGCTGGCGCGGTTTTGAATTTGCCCGGGGTGGTCTATGATGAGCATGGGCACACGCTTGCGGCCAAAAACCGGCGCGATAATGCTTGAAAGCGCTTTGGTTTGCTTGCGAGCCGTCTCGCGATCGAGAAAGATCTTTGAACGCTGCTGGGACGTTGTACCGGAGGATTGCATCACCTTAAAGACATCGGTTTCCGGGATGCTCTTAAGCGCCTCATATTTAAACAACTCGGCCGGAATATACGGCAGGTCTTCAATCGCGGCCGCAGAGTGCCAATCAGGAAACAAAAGATCGGCGATGCTTTTGAAGTGCCGACTGTTTTCATAATGCAGCGCGGCAAGCTGTTTCAGCTGTGAAAACTCTGCTTGGAAAACGCCGCTCATGACCGCTTATTGGCTCATCATCACAATGGTAATATGGCGGCGCGAAGGCCGCCAAAGTGCTTACCAAGATGTGCCTCAGTATCCTTAAAACGCAGTTAACCGTTTTGAAAGCACACCACGCTTAAGCCATGGGGATCACCGCCATATCCATAGGCCGACGCCCCGATGACCGCCCAACCGCGCGCCCTTTCAGTCTCTGACGTGCTTAGCGCTATTAAAACGTTTGAACCGCGCAAAGCGCTGGAAACAATGGTGGAGCTGCGGCTTGGTCTCAGCACGCTTAGCCACAGCTACGCAGCAAAGCCGGAGAAGGAAAAGGACTATATCGCCGCGCGTTTTGAAAAAGCGATCGCGCAGGGCAATCGGCATCAAAAGCTGCTCGCCGCAAGTGTTTTGCATGAAATTACCGGCGACTATGCCCCGCTTGCGCGCATTGCCCGGTGGCTGCGGCACTGGGATATGGGCCTAACCGAACGCTACCATTCCTGGTTCTCGTTCATGGCGATCCCCTTCGACCGGGTTTACCGCTTTACCCCCTTTCAGCGCGCCAAACTCGATCGCCATGCCAGGCAGGTTTACGCGCGCCTGTTCGCTGACGCCAGTGACGCTTGGTCGAGCGCATTGCCCAATACCCTATCGCCTCAAAGCGAGCGAAGACGCGTTGCCTTGTCTGTATGTCAATATCTTGGGCACCGGCATGCGCCAACAGCCGCAGTGCGCCGCATGGCCGCCCGGCTGCGCGCACGCGGCTTTGAGGTGAAGATCTTTAACCTCAATCATACGCCGACGCGTATTGGGTCGGCCTTTTATGCAACCTCAGTCGCCTCATCTCTTGCTGAATTTGACGGCCTAGACAGCATGGATGTCGGCAACGATAAGATCGCCCAGTTTTGGCAAAATCCGCATTATGGCCTGACGCCAGGAAGCTTCAGCGCTTTTGTTACAGCGGTCCAAGACTTCGCGCCTGATTGCTGGATCACACTTGGGCCAGGCAATTTGTATGCCGATCTTCTCACCAGCCAAATTCCAAGCACCTCCATGCCGATGACCAGTGATTTATGTATCGGCATGCCCGGTGCCTATGGCAGCGTGCGCGATTTATCGCCGGTCACCGCACGGCTTTTAAGCGGCGTCGGCATCACACGCGCGCACTGCGTTGATCTGCCCAACGGTTTTGCGCTGCCTGAGACCGGCACACCGATCGACCGCAGCAGCTATGGTTTAAACGAACACGATTTCGCGCTCGCTATTGTGACCAACCGGCCTGAGCAGGATTTGTCGCAACGCTATCTTCGCGCGCTGGACGCGCTATGCACGCGTGCTGCAAATATCAGAATAAGAGTGTTCGGCTCAGCGCTTGGCCGAACCGATTGGTCAACTTTTCCGCAGCTTTCCCAGGCCATGGCATATGGGGGGTTTTCGGCCGACCTTGTGGCTACGCTAAGCGGCTTTGATGCTGTCCTCAACCCACCGCGCCAAGGCGGCGGCACCTCCGCTGCTTATGCGATGGCGCTAGGCATTCCAGTCTTTACGCTCGATGATTGCGATGTGGCGACGTTGACAGGCCCTGATTTTATTTGGCCGGACCACGATGCGCTGCTCGAAGGCGTAGCGCGCGCTGCGGCAAGCGGGATCACGCCGGCTCAGAAGGACAAAGCAAAAGCGCGGTGGAAAGTCATATCCGATCTCGATGGTCAGCTTGATGCGCTTATTGCCGGCGCAAAACGACGCAGTTAAGCGCGCGCATGGACGCAGCCGGTGAGAGGCATATGTCTCTATCCGAGCGGAAAGACACCATGCAGACGAACCTTACGGCCTTAGACGGCATCATCATCGCGCTCTATCTTGGAATTGTTGTGGCGATTGGGATAGCCGTCGCGCGGCAAACCAAAACGGGCGAAGACCTGTTTCTTGCAGGCCGGTCGCTGGGTTGGACTGCGATTGGGTTTTCGCTATTTGCCTCTAATATCTCCACATCCACCCTGATTGGTCTAACCGGCAGTGCCTATACCAGTGGTCTAGCCGTTTCTGCCTATGAGTGGATGGCGGGCATTCCGCTACTTTTGATGGCGTTTGTGTTTGCCCCGGTGTTCTTAAAGTCACAAATCACCACGACGCCGGAATATTTGGAAAAGCGCTTCTCGCGCCGCGTGCGCCTGTATTTTTCAGCGCTGACCATCCTGTTCACCATCATCGTCGATACGGCAGGCGGGCTCTATGCCGGCGCGGTGGTGGTTAGGGTCTTCTTTCCCAGCATTGACATCTGGCTATCATGCATTGCCATCGGCGCTTTTGCAGGGCTCTATACGGCGGCAGGAGGTCTGCGGGCCGTCGTCTATACCGACATTTTGCAAGCCGTTGTGCTGATCATCGGCACAGCAATGACCGCCTTTATCATGTTCCAAGGCGTAGATTTCTCTTGGGATGCAGTAACCCGTGCCGTGCCAGACGGCAATTTGAGCATTGTAAAGCCCATCAGCGACCCAAACATGCCTTGGCCAGGATTGTTTACTGGGGTTTGGCTGCTTGGGTTTTGGTATTGGGTGACCAATCAATATATCGTCCAGCGTGTCCTGGGCGCGCGCAGTCTCGCGCATGCGCAGTGGGGCGCGATCCTCGGCGGTATCTTAAAAATCTTGCCAACTTTTTTTATCATCCTGCCTGGCGTCATGGCCGCTGTGACATTGCCCGGCATTCAAAGCGCGGACCAAGTGTTCCCAGTGATGGTCACGCAGGTCCTGCCTGCAGGCCTAACCGGTTTGGTCATGGCAGGGCTGATTGCTGCGATCATGTCGACGGTCGACAGCACGCTCAACTCATCATCCACATTGCTCGTCAAAGACTTTTTATCCCGCCCCGATAAAGATTTAACGGCGCAGCAACAAAAAAGCTGGGGGAGCACCTCTACCCTGGGCTTTATGGCCTTCGCGATCTTGTGGGCACCGTTTATTGAGCGCTTTGGCGGCTTGTGGGACTATATTCAAAATGCGTTTTCGGTTCTGGTGCCGCCGCTGGTGGTGTGCTTCACGCTTGGTGCATTATGGCGACGCGGTACAGCGACGGCAGCATTTTGGACGCTGATAGGTGGTCATGCAGTGTGCCTAGCGGTTTTCATACTCAGTCAAAGCGGCATTTGGACATTGCACTTCACCATAAACGTGGCTTTGATGACAGCGCTATGTGCCGTCATCTTCGTGAGCATATCCCTTGCCGGCGCAAACGCGCATCCTGATCCTAACACGGTATGGAATAAGCGCGATGCGGTGGACACCGAAGCCTTTACCGCGCCCGTCTGGGCCAACGCGAAGACATATGCCTGGTTGCTGGCCGGACTTATGCTCGGCACGCTGGGCCTGTTTTGGTAGCGCGCGGACGTTCTTAGTGCGCTCGGCGCTTTAGGCCGCTTTCGACTTTTTCAGCTTTTCGCGTTTAAACGGGCCATCAAGCGCTGCAAAGCGGCCCATCACATGGTCTGCCCAAAAATGTACATCCCAGTTTTCAACGTTTTTGCGCAGCGCGTCCATACGGTTGCGGCGCTCGGCTTTGGGCATATCAAGCGCTTCATCAATTGCGCGGTCCATGTCATCAGCAGAATACGGGTTGGTCATAATCGCATCGGGCAGTTCGGCAGCAGCGCCGGCAAATTCAGACAGCACCAGCGCGCCAGGCTCGCCGTTTTGCGCAGCGACGAATTCCTTGGCGACCAAGTTTAGCCCATCGCGCAGTGGCGGCGTCCAGCAGACATCCGCCGCGCGGTAATAACATACAAGTTCGTTAAAGGGCACAGGCCGCGTCGACAGCATGATGGGGGTCCAGGTTAAATCGCCGTGCTTGCCATTGATCGAGCCAACAAGTTGTTCCACTTCCTGTTGGGCAACCTGATAGGCATCAGTATTCATCGCCGGCGCAACACAAATCAAAAACAGCTTTACTTTATTTTTCAGTTCCGGGCGCCGCGTGAGCAGCCGATCAAAGCCTTCAAGCAACTGCTTAGACCCCTTCACATAATCCACCCGCCCAACCGAGACGAGCAGTTTTTGATTGCCAATCTCATTGCGGATTTCAAACACCTTTTGGCCGGCATCAAAGGTAGAAAGATGTTCATTGATAACCGTTGGATTGGTGCCAATGGGCCAGGCATCGATTTCAATCGTGCGGCCTTGATGCTCAATCGATTGGACAACATTTGGCTCCGATAGCGCAGCGCCCTTATCCACAAACGGCGGGCCGACGACCACACGATCACCCAGCTCTGCACCGCGCAAGGCGCGCGCCACACCGGCAAAGTTCTCTGCATAGCGCGGGATGTGAAAGCCAAGTAAATCACAACACAGCAGGCTATCAATAATCTCTTCACGCCAAGGCATAATGTTAAACACATCAGCACTTGGAAAGGGCGTATGGTGGAAGAAGGCGATACGCGCATTTGGCTTTTTCTGGCGAATATAGCCAGGCACCAGCCACAAATTATAGTCATGCACCCAGATGATCGCATCATCGGCAGCTTGCTCTATGGCAGCATCGGCAAACTGCATATTGACCTGCCTAAACGTCTCCCATTCGACCGCTCCATAATTAAACATCCAGGGGAAAGAATGCAGGATGGGCCATAGCGCCTCTTTGGACGTGACGTGGTAGAAGGATTTGACTTGCTGCTGCGTCATCGGAATGCGGAACACTTCGTATTGCCCGAAGGAATCGTTGATTTCGATGCGCTGCTCAAAGTCTGCAACGCCTTCATGTTCGGACTGTTTCCATGCAATCCAGCAGCCTTTGTCGACTGCGCCAAAAAACCCTTTCAGTGCAGGCACAACCCCATTCGGACTTTTATTTTCCCGGAAGACGATTTCACCGTTCACCTCGACCTCTTCATAAGGTTGGCGGTGATAGACGATAACCAATGATGATTTCGTCATAAAACGGTCTCCGTTGATCGAAACAGGTTGAAGTGTTTGAGCGCTTCTAGAATGCCGGCCGCGCCATGCCCCGTGGCGCGGTAAATTTTATTGCTGTCTGGCAGCGACTTAAGAAGGTCCGCTTCGCTATTGCCAACGGCAACGCTGGCAAGACCGGTTTTAAACAGCGACAGATCATTGAGCGTGTCGCCAGAGGCCAGGACCTTGGTCGCATCTAAACCCAGCACATCGATAAGCTTAAGCAAGGTAGGCCCCTTTTGCACGCCACGCGGCAAAACATCCAAATACGTATCATCCGATACGATGGCATCATAACCAGCCGTTTCAACCGCGCGCTTTGCTGCATTCGCCTTGTCGCTATCAGAAATAAAATACGACCGACGCCGCCCGCCATACACGTCTTGCAGCTGCAGGTGATCCTCATGCACCTTGAGTGCAGTGCGTGCATCGTCATCGCCTTGCCAATGCGCATCAATCCACTCTTCAACGGGCACAACCGGCGAAAAGTTCTCGCCATCGTAAACCGAGGTGCCGACGTCACCGATGACGAACTGCGGCCGCGGGATGCCCGCGTCGTTGATCAAATGCTCTACGTGCGCTTGATCCCGTCCAGTAACGAAGATGAGGGCGGTGTGCTCTTGATCCGTTAAATACTCATAGAGCGCACGGCGGTCTGCGACACTGCCGCCAAGGAAGGTGCCATCGAGGTCAGTTGCGAGAATGGCGCGCGCGCTGCGAACGTGGCTGACGAGCCGATGCTGAGTGGTCGATAAAGCCGACGTGGCCCGCACATTAGGATGCTTATAGTCTTGCTGCACTGCAACAACATAGCGCCTTATGGTTAATAAATCAAATCCGGCGCTAAAACCGGTTTACGCGACTTCCACTTCGACCGGCGCATCAACGACCTCAAAAGTCGCTAGAAATGACTGATGCGGCGGCAGATAGATCACATCGTCTTTTAAAAAGCCGCTCAAACTGTTGAGCGGATGCGGCCTTACATCTTTAAACGGGCTCGGCATACTGGTGTCGGTTGGCCCAAAGTTTTGCGCGACAAGAACGCCGTGACCTTGGTGGGACCGGCTGAAACAAATATGACGCACGCCGACTTCATGAAACACCATATTGCCAAGTCGCAACGCTGACAAATTTTTGCGCAGGCTTAGAAATTCCCGCGTGAACGAAAAGATGGATGCAGGATCATTTTCCTGCGCTGCGACAGACTTTAGAATGTGAGCATTGGGAATGGGCAGCCACGGCGGCACCGTCGTAAACCCTGCGCGTGGGTCAGCATCGGTCCACGGAAACGGCGTGCGGCAGCCATCACGGCCACGAAATTCTGGCCAAAAGTTAAGGCCATAGGGATCAACGATAAGGTCATAGGGAATGTCAACTTCGGGCAGGCCCAGTTCCTCTCCCTGATACAGAAACACTGTGCCGCGCAACGACAGCAGCAAGATGATAAGCGATTTAACAAATTCAGGCGGCGCACTTTGCCCCCCCCAGCGACTTGCCACCCGCTCAACATCATGATTTGAAAATGCCCATGCTGGCCAGCCCTGAGCATCATCCGCACTAAAGGCTTCAATATTCTCGCGCATGACCGACAGGTCAAAGTCATCTTTTAAAAGCGCAAAGGAATAGCCCGTGTGGAGCGGACCACCAGGTCCGGCATATTCGGCAATACGCTCAATGGAATTATCGCAAGCGACTTCACCCAGCAGCAAAATATCTGGATAAAGCTCCGCCAGGTTACGCAGGCGCTGCAAGAAGCAACGTGTCTCTGGCTGTGATTTATCATAGAGATGAAGCTGGCGGTTATAGGGGTTTTCCGGCTTCACACCATCGGTATCGGGGTGGTGCGGCGGACGGGCTGGGTTATCGCGCAGCTGCGGGTCATGGGTTAGAAAATTCACCGCGTCCAGGCGAAAGCCATCGACCCCGCGATCCAGCCAAAACTGGCATTCTGCGAGCAGCGCGTCTTGCACCTCATCATTATACAGATTGAGATCCGGCTGCTCGGTCAAAAAGTTATGCAGATAATATTGCTGGCGCCGACCCTCCCAGGTCCAAGCAATCCCGCCGAAGATCGACAGCCAATTGTTTGGCGGGCTGCCGTCGGGTTTTGGATCCGCCCAGACATACCAATCGGCTTTCCCGTTGGTGCGATCGCGGCGGCTTTCTTGAAACCATTTATGCCGCAGCGATGTGTGACTGAGCACCATGTCAATAATGACTTTTAGGCCAAGGCGATGCGCCGTGGCGATCATCTCATCAGCGTCTTCAAGCGTGCCGAAAATGGGGTCGACTTGGCGATAGTCTTCAACATCATAGCCGAAATCGACCATCGGCGACTTAAAGAAGGGTGACACCCAAATGGCGTCCGCCCCGAGATGCGCGACGTGTCCAAGGCGCTGGGTGATCCCTTTTAGATCCCCGATGCCATCGGCATTGCTGTCTTGAAAGCTGCGCGGATATATCTGGTATATCGTCGCGCCGCGCCACCAGTCGCTCATTCTTGCTCCGCGCTGTCTTTGTTTTTTGTAGATTTCTCTCTTGCCATAAAAGTGTCAACGACCGGTTGCCAAAAACACCGGCATGTTTCAACGTTTAAAAACGCAAAAGGGACGCTGCGGGGAACGCGTAGGCCTTGCTCGTGGATGCACCTCAGGCGCGCACTCTAAAGCTTTACTGGTCCTACGCCGCAGTTTCACATTCAAACAGCGGTCCGAAAAAGGCTTAAGATCAATAATTCATGGCCGCCGTCTTTGGCGGATTTTTAAGCGGCGGTGCGAATTTTGTGAGGTTAATGCCTTTCACTGCAGCCTTGTATTCATCGAGGCTCGGCGTGCGCCCGAGTACGGTCGAAAGCACCACAACCGGCGTCGACGCCAGCAGAGACTCGCCTTTTTTCTCATCTGTGTCTTCGACAACGCGTCCTTTAAACAGCCGCGTTGATGTGGCCATGACCGTATCGCCTTTCTCGGCTTTTTCCTGGTTGCCCATACACAAATTGCAGCCCGGGCGTTCCAGGTAGAGAATGTTCTCATATTCCTTACGCGCTGCGGTTTTTGGAGCGCCGTCATCAAACTCAAAACCGGAATATTTCTGCAGAACGCTCCAATCGCCCTCGGCTTTCAGTTCATCGACGATATTGTAGGTTGGCGGCGCAACCACCAGCGGCGCTTTAAATTCCACTTTGCCTTCAGCATCCTCTATATTCTTGAGCATCTGGGCGAGAATTTTCATGTCGCCCTTATGCACCATACATGAGCCGATGAAGCCCAAATCGACTTTCTTCTCCGCCCCATAATAAGAAACAGGGCGAATTGTATCGTGCGTGTATCGCTTCGACACGTCCTGGTTATTCACGTCAGGGTCGGCAATCATTGGCTCGACGATTTCGTCAAGATCGACCGTGAATTCGGCAAAATATTTAGCCGTTTCATCAGGCGCCAGCGCTGGTACTTCGCCCGACTTAATTTCATCAATGCGCCGGTTGGCAATGTCGATCAGGCTTTGCAGCGTCTTCGCCTCGTTTTCCATACCTTTATCGATCATGATTTGGATCCGGGTTTTCGCCAATTCCAAGGACTCAATCAGCGTGTCGTCCTGCGAGATACAGATCGCCGCCTTGGCTTTCATCTCTGCCGTCCAATCGGTGAACGTAAAGGCTTGGTCTGCCAGTAGCGTGCCGATGTGCACTTCAATAATGCGCCCTTGGAACACATTGTCACCAAACTGCTTGAGCATCTGCGCCTGCGTGGCATGTACCACGTCGCGGAAGTCCATATGATCTTTTAACGTGCCTTTGAAGGTCACCTTAACCGATTCTGGAATCGGCATGGTCGCTTCACCAGTCGCCAGTGCCAAAGCAACGGTGCCGGAATCTGCTCCAAAGGCAACGCCTTTTGACATCCGGGTGTGCGAGTCCCCACCAATAATCACCGCCCAATCATCAACGGTGATATCGTTCAACACCTTATGGATAACGTCCGTCATGGCGTGGTACACGCCTTTCGGGTCCCGCGCAGTAATGAGCCCAAATTTATTCATGAACGACATCAGTTTGGGAATATTTTGTTGCGCTTTTTTATCCCAAACCGAGGCGGTGTGGCAGCCAGACTGATACGCGCCATCAACCGTGGGTGAAATGACCGTTGCGGCCATTGCTTCCAGCTCTTGCGATGTCATCAAGCCGGTGGTGTCTTGCGACCCGACGATATTGACTTTCACGCGCACATCCGAGCCCGCATGCAGCACGGTTCCCTCCGGCACGCCGACAGCATTTTTATTGAAGATTTTTTCAACCGCCGTGAGGCCCTGGCCCTCATGCGAGATTTCTTTAGACGGCGCAAAGACCAGCGGCGGCTCAATACCGAGCGTCTCCGCCGCAAAGCTCTGCAGCTTCTTACCAAAGACGATGGCATAAAACCCGCTGGCTTTGATGAACTCTACTTTTTGCGGCGTCAGCGCTGAAGAAATATCCACCAGCTCTTTTGCCCCGCTTTCATCATAAAGCTTCTTGGTCTTGGTGTTGATTGTCAGCACCGTGCCGTTGTCGACAGAATAAACCTGCTCAAGCACCGGGTCATCGTTTTCATCCAAAATGGGCTTGCCATCGGCATCCAGTTTTTTCACCCAATTTTTCAGATCAATACCAATGCCACCGGTCACGCCAACAGTGGTTAAAAAGATCGGCGATATCCCATTTGTGCCAGCAACAATCGGCGCAATATTAACAAACGGCACATAAGGGCTCGCCTGCTTGCCGGTCCATAGCGCCACGTTGTTCACGCCTGACATGCGCGAGGAGCCGACACCCATGGTGCCTTTCTCAGCCACCAGCATCACCCGCTTATCAGGATGCTGTTTTTGCAGCGCTTGAATGTCCGCCTGCGCCTCTTCAGAAATCATGCATTTACCGTGCAGTTCCCGGTCTGAGCGCGAATGCGCCTGATTGCCTGGCGACAACAGATCGGTTGAGACATCGCCTTCTGCTGCAATGTAGGTGACGACTTTAATTTCTTTCTCAATATCCGGAAGCTTCGTGAAAAATTCCGCCTTGGCGTAGCTTTCTAAAATGTCCTTGGCGACAGCATTGCCATCGGAATGCGCCAGGGCCAAGCGCCAGGTGTCCGCTTCGTACAGGAAGACCTGCGTTTTCAAAACATCCGCTGCTTGCGCGGCAATGTCCTGATCATCGCCTAAGGCTAAATCGAGCAAAACCTCAACAGAAGGGCCGCCCTTCATATGCGAAAGAAGCTCAAAAGCAAAATCCGTCGAGATTTCTTCGACAATGCTTTCACCAACAATAATCTCTTTGAGAAACTGCGCTTTCACGCCTGCTGCGCTCGTTGTTCCGGGCAATGTGTTATAGATAAAAAAGTGCAGCGATTGAGAGCGATGCGGATGGTCTGCGTCTTTAATTTGCGCGATCAATTCGCCTGTTAAGGCGCCATCTTCAATGGGTTTAGGATGCAAACCTTCGGCTTTGCGCGTTTCAATTTCCGCTAAATATTCAGTGTACAAACTCATAGCAATCTCTGATAGTTGAACCTGTGATCGTGCAAGCTGTGCCGAGTCCGCAGGGGCGCTTGTGTGCGCTTAAAACTTTTCTAGACTGTATTATTTAAAACAGCTTTAGCTTGCAAGACAGTTCGATTTAGGTCGAATGCCTTACGGTGTCTTATCCATGCTTTTAATGCATAGATATATTTGTACATAGTGTACAATATGCATATGTAAAGTGCTGTACTCACCTGCGGCCCCGCTGCAGTCAACCTGCGTCAAATTGCAGATCTTGCCACACGTTTTGGCTTCGATGTGCCGTTCAAGGTGGTATTCTTGGCGACGTTCTATGGCGGGCGGCCTGGCCGGTCTTGGGCCTCGGGACGCCAGAAGCGCAGTTGCAAAAATTCCACCTGAATGACCCAGTTGGATCAACGCAGGCATAGATCTCCGCCGCACACCCATCCACATTTCATCCATAGTGCATGCGTAAAGCACAATGCGGCGGCGCAGAGCGTAAACCGTGGAGATTGCCGCACGCGCCTTCAGAAGTGCTTTGGCAGCTTCGCGATGCCCAGCGGCCTTCAACAACGCCCCAAAAGGCCGCTGGGCTGACGTGACGCATGCCGCGCTAACGCTATTTAAGGAGGCTAAAATGCTAAATCTGTGGCGCCTAAAAAGTAGCAGCTTTATCGCCCTCTTGATTGGGTGCAGCACATTTTTTAACGCGTGCGCGGAAGACAGCCCGCAGCGACCCGGCCGCACCAGCGGCGACGGTAACAGACCACCACGACCAAGCGCTGCAATGCTAGAGGCTTGCGAAGGCAGATCCTCTGGCGAGACCTGTTCGGCTTCGCAAGGGACCGGCCAGTGCTTCGCCCCGCGCGATGATCTGCCGTTCGCTTGTGTGCCTGGGGGCGGGCGGCGCGGGCGCTTGAACACACGTCCAGATGCGCAGCCGGCACGTTTCGCCTTGGGCCCAAAAACCGATACATCCGCGGTCTTGTGTAGCGAGAGCAGCAGCGCCATGAACGCCGACATTGAGCTACGCAGCGAAGTGACCTGGTGGTGCACGGATGACACACGTAATTTAATCGCCAACGGTATCCCCGAACACACTGTGGGCGCTTTTCCAAATTCCGGCAACCCACACCAGATCGGCGCGCAGTATGTCCGCTATACAGTCCCGCTGCAGCCCGCGCTGATCGAAGGCAGTACGGGCCGCTCGGTAAAACTTCCGGGCTATGCAATCAATGGCATCAAATTTGATCCAGGCACTGCCGGGCGCTGCACTTCAAATACGGTTAACCCAAAGGACTGCGATCTCGGCTTTGGCCGCGGCGCGTGGCGGATTGAAGCGCTTGGCCAAGACAGCTTTGATTTCGGCGAAGATCAAAACCATGCCCATGTACAGCCCAGCGGCGCCTACCACTATCACGGCATACCAGAAGACCTGCTTTCTGATGCGGCAAAAGCGGGCCAAGAAATGGCGCTGATCGGCTGGGCCGCCGATGGCTTTCCAATCTATGCGCGCTTTGGCTATGTCGATGGTGTGCTTAAAAAAATGCAAAGCAGCTACCAGCTGAAAGCCGAGCCAGACGCCGGCCGACCGGACGTCGAGCTGATTCCCATGGGTGCTTTCACCCAAGACTATCGGTATGTGGAAGGTCTCGGCGATTTGGATGAATGCAACGGGCGCGTCGGCAAAACGCCTGAATTTCCCGACGGCATTTATCACTATTATGCGACGGATACGTACCCGTTTATCCAGCGCTGCATCAAAGGTGTTGCTGAAATAGCCGAAGCCAGACGCCCCCCAGCGCGCTCGGGCGAGCGCGGAGGACGGCCACCAAGACGATGAAAACAGAAATCACTGGGCCTGATCGCCATTGTCGCGATTAGCGTAGCCACCATTTGTGCCGCCCAGGCGCATGGTCTGCAAAAGCAAACAGCGACCCTCAAGCTGAGCGGCAAAGCAGCTTTTTTAATTGTTGCGGTTGCACGGTCCGTCTTTAACGACAACTCAGAAATGGCGGCAGACGTTCAAAAAGCCGATATCATCGCCCAGTTTGAGCACCGCTTGATCGTCATGAACGGCTCGGACCAGGCGATTGCGCGCGCAACGTGGATGCTGCCACAGCAAGCTTATGGCCACGGCTCCGGGCCGGATTACCCAGTCTTCCTGCATAAAGTAGAATTCGCACAGCCACCGACACGCCCCGCCTTAACTACGGACTTGTTTGCCTTGGCAGCGCCCGAAGACGTCTTGAAGGTCCGCGCAACCTGGGGCGATCGCCGCGACGTGGCAACGCTTTCCAAAAGCGCACCAAGCCATCAGTTTTTCAAATCAAGCGCTGGCGGATCAAACCGGTAGCCTGCTCCATAAACCGACGCGATGCACGCCGCTTCAGCATCCACTGCTGTGATCTTGCGGCGCAAATTCTTGATATGACTATCAATCGCTCTGTCCGTGCTTTCAAGTGCATTATCGCCCAAATGGTCAAGCAGGTGATCGCGCGAAAACACTTGGCCCGGACGGCGTATCAATGCTGCGAAAATCCGGTATTCTGACGGCGATAAATCAAGCCACCGTCCGCTCCAGGCAATGCGCTGGCCGGCCTCGTCAACCAAATAGGCAAGCCCCTTCGGATTGGCGGTGACGCGCCCTTGCGCGCGGCGCAGTAATGCTTCGAGGCGGGCAACAAGTTCCGCTGGGCTAAACGGCTTGGTAACATAGTCATCTGCACCGCAGCCGAGACCCTCAAGCTTTGATTTCTCCTCGACGCGCGCGGTGAGCATAATGATGGGTACGTCGCTGAAGGTGCGGATTTGTCGGCACACGGTAATACCATTGCTCGCCGGCAACATGAGATCTAAAATGACGGCCGTTGGCCTGGCGGCTTTAACCTCGGCGACCACCGAGCGGCCATCTGGAAAATGCCGCGTTTGATAGCCAGACGCGGCTAAAAAGTCCGCCACGAGTGCGGCGATTTTTACATCATCCTCAACGATGAATATCACCCTGTGTCTCCCCCTGGGTACGTTTGCAGCGCGGCATTGAGCGGCAACTCAATAACGATCGCAAGCCCGCCAAGTGCGCTCGGCTCAGCGCGTATGTGCCCACCATGCGCACGCACGATCGATTGACACACAGATAAGCCGAGCCCACTGCCGCCACGCGCGCGGCTCCGCGATGCCTCGACCCGGTAAAGCGGCTCAAAGAGTTGCGTCATGTCGAGAGCGCTGACGCCAGGGGCAGTATCGTCGACCCTTAGCGTCACCTTCTTGTCCGTATGGCTTAAGGCAACGCGCACACGGCCTGGCGCGTCTGTGTAGCGCCGTGAATTTGTGAGCAGGTTTGCCAGCAGTTGCTGGATCCGCGCGCTATCCCAAACGACGGGCAACGCCGGACCATCGGCTAGCCTTACGTCAAGCGCTAGTCCAGCATGCTCAAGCTCTGGCCTAAAGCGGCGGATGACAGGTTGAACAATGTGCGCCGCATCGTCGGGTGCAAAATGGCATGGCGCGGCCTTTAAATCTGACATGGCGAGAAATTGCAGGTCCTCGATGAGCAACGCCAGTCTGCTTGCTTCTTCAGATAGTGATGTGACTGCGTCTTGTGTCAGCGGGCGAACACCCTTTTGAAGGGCCTCGATTTCGCCAACCAGGACCGTCATCGGTGTGCGCAATTCATGGCCGATTTCCGCCAGCCACCGAGCCCGCGCGGCTTCAAGCTGCTGCAAGCTGGCGGCCATATCGTTAATGTTCCGCGCCATGATTGACAGCTCATCATCACCACTGACCGGCGTACGCACTGCCAGGTTCCCTTTGGCGATGGCATCTGTCGCACGCTGCATCGCGGCAAGGCGCGCGGCGCCGCGCCGCGCAAAAATCGTCGCCGGCACAGCAGATAAGGCGATGAGAACAACCGCCAGAATGCCAGCGGCGCGGTATTGCTCCAGCAGAAAGCCTTGGTCAATCCGGTTGGCTCGTGGCCCGCGCGGCAGCACCTTGGCAAGGGCGATGGTTTCACCTGCCAATTCAATAGGCTGCTGCAGCAGGGCAAGCGGTGCATTTGATCCATCGAGCGGCGGCGGAGGCGGGCCGGCAAATTGCGCACCTTCTGGCGTAAACAGCATCAGCCGCGCAGTAAAATCCATGGGGGGGACAATAGGTCCCCTGCGGCCTGGCGGCCTCCGTTCAAAGCGCGGCGGCGGGCCATCTCCAAACTGGGGCGGTGACCCTACAGGTGGTGGCCGCCATCCCGGCGCCAAATCAGGGCGCACCGGACGCAGCCCCGTTAGGCTCCGTAAAATGTTTAGCCCCGGCGCATTGGTCCCACTCGCAAATACGTCGACCGTTAACGCTTCAGCCGTCAAGCTTGCGCTCGCCTCCTGCGCAAAGGCGATGAGTTTTTGCGCATCCTGTTCAACCAGGTAGGCATCGAAGCCGCGCGATAAATTAACCGATAACAGAGCCGCCATGGCCAGCGCCGCTACCAACGCGCTGGCAGCAACCAGTAAAAACAATTGATGGACAAGCCGGAGTTTCACGCTGTCGACCTTAGCAAGCTCGCCGCTCGATTATCTTACAAATTTGGATAGAAAGTGGAGGCGATATCAAGCCTGGTCGGCATCGACCCCGCGTTCAGAGAATTTTTACAGGCTCATCGTAATGTTAAGGTGCACACAAAAACGCACTGTTGGTGGAGTATAAGCGTGCGTTTATGGATCTCTATTTTAAGTCTCTTAGCGCTTGGGTGCACTGCTGCCACGGCAGCTGATTTGTCGCTGCATGTCGTCAACCAAAAAGGTGTCGGCATGGCCGATGCGGTGGTGACGTTTCAGCCTGCAAGCGATGCTGCACAGTCAAATTCAGCCGCCGCGCCGCTGATCGTGAACCAAACTAACAATACATTTACGCCCTACATGACAGTCGTGCCGCGTGGATCCCAAGTTCAGTTTCGCAACGATGATAGCGTTCTACACCACGTCTTTTCATTTTCGGCGGCAAAGCGCTTTAGCTTAAAACTTTTTGGCCAAAGTGAACCGCAAACGCTGCAATTCGATACCGCAGGCATTGTCGTGGTTGGCTGCAACATTCATGACGATATGATTGCCTACCTCAACATCGTTGATACGCCCTATGCAGCACAAACCGGGCCGGATGGGCGCGTTACACTAACAGGGCTGCCCGAAACACCAGGCGAGTTGCGCGTTTGGCATCCGCTGATGAAAGGCCGCGGCAATACCTACAGTCAATCGATTGACCCTGCAGCCGTGGCGAGCGTTGTCCGCATCGAGCGCAAATTTCGCCGCGGCGCACGTCCCGTTGGGGATTATTAATGCGCTGGCCGAAACGGATTGGCACCAAACTCGGCCTTGTTTTCGCGGGGCTCTTTGCGCTGACTATGCTGCTCATTGCAGCGGCGCTGCATATGGTGGTCACAGAGCGGGCGACCGTGACCGTGGCTGATGAAATGACAGCATCGGGCGCGGTGTTCTCAAGACTATTCCTCGATAAAGCAGCGGACAAACAGGCTGACGCGCAATTATTGGCAAAAGACTTTGGCTTTCGCGCTGCGGCGACCAGCGCAGATCCACCAACCATTGCTTCAGCGCTTGAAAACCTTGCCATTCGGCTCGGCACAACGTCATTAGCGCTGATTGATACCGATGGCATGGTGCTTGGCGCAGTCGGTAAGCGGCTGCCTTTGGACAAACTCACAGCCCATCTGGATTTGAGTGATGACGCGGCGCTGGTCGATAATAAAACGGGCGTGTTGTTTGCACAGGATACGCCCTATTTAGCTGGTGTTGCGGAAGTTCGCGCCCCCAATTTGGTAAGCTGGATCGTGTTTGGGGATGAGATTACCAGCCAAAAGATTGCGGAGCTAAACGCGCTATCAGCGCTCAACTTTAATGCGCGTTTGCAGCTGGTTGACCGTAACAGTCTCCCACCAAGCACCGCGCGCCAGGTCGGCCAAGATATTGTCTTTGCGCGGCTTGCGCCTTCGCTTCTTGATACGCAGCGCAGCCAATTGGTCTTGACCTACCCAATTGCCGACGCGCTCAGGCCGTATCGCAGTTTGGCCGGTGTTTTGTTGATTGTCATGCTTGGCTGCGGCGCCGGTGTCGCTGGCATAAGCTGGGTCGTCGCGCGCCGCCTGGCGCAGCCGATTTCCGATTTATCAATCGCTGCAACGGCCTTACGGGATGGCCAGAGCGCGCAGGTCGTCGTCCGCTCTCAAGACGAGCTTGGCGACTTGGCGCGCGCCTTTAATGATATGTCGGGCGAGATCGCGCGCCGCGAGGAAGACCTGCGTACCCAAGCCCTCACCGATCGCGAGACCGGCCTGCCCAATCGCCGCGCATTTGAACATGCGCTTGAG
>JBCCLR010000056.1:0-18400 GCA_039026755.1 Pseudomonadota bacterium
GCTGATATTCGGCAGCGCATGTCTCAGATCAAAGCGCGTCTGGACAGCATCGGTAACAAAGCCGTGCCTGGCGACATTGTGCGCACGCCTGCATTTTGTTCCGGCTGCCCGCACAACACGTCCACCAAAGTGCCTGAAGGGTCTGTCTCCATGGCGGGTATTGGCTGCCATACCATGGCCATGTGGATGCCGGACCGACCGACAGCGCCGCCGACGCAAATGGGCGGGGAGGGCGCAAACTGGATCGGCATGGCGCACTTTACGGACATGCAGCATGTTTTTCAAAACATGGGTGATGGCACCTATTTTCACTCAGGGCTGCTCGCCATCCGCGCCGCCGTGGCCGCGCAGGTCAATGTCACTTACAAGATTTTGTTCAACAGCGTTGTCGCAATGACCGGCGGTCAGCCTTTTGACGGTGACCTTAAGATCACCGACATTATCGCCCAGGTGGAAAGCGAGGGGGTTGAGCGTATCGTCGTGGTCTCTGATGAACCCGATAAATATGCTGGGCCGACCGCGCTGCCAAACAGCGTCTCTATTCATCATCGCGATGCGTTGATTGGCCTTGAGATGGAGCTGCGCGATGTGCCCGGCGTGACTGTGCTGATCTATGATCAAGGCTGCGCGACCGATAAGCGCCGGCGCCGTAAGCGTGGGCAGCTGCCTGACCCGAACACCCGTTATTTTATCAACAGTGATGTGTGTGAAGGCTGCGGCGACTGCAGCACAAAATCGACCTGCGTCAGCATTGCGCCAAAGGAGACGCCATTTGGCCGCAAGCGCCGGATTGATCAATCGACGTGCAATAAAGATTATTCCTGCGTAAAAGGCTTTTGCCCGTCCTTTGTGACCGTGACCGGCGCGCGTATTCGCAAGCGTGCCGCAAAGCCGCAGACGCCTGACAGCAGCGCCACAATGCCGAAATTACCTGATCCTGTGATCCCGAAAATTACCGACACCTATGCGCTTTTGGTTGCAGGCATTGGCGGCACTGGCGTGGTAACGATTGGCGCAGTACTGGGTATGGCGGCGCATTTGGAGAACAAAGGCTGCCTGCTGCTTGATATTACTGGGCTGGCGCAGAAAAACGGCGCAGTGCTCAGCCATGTGCAGTTCGCTCAGACGCCGGCTGATTTGACAAGTGCGCGGGTCGGCCCGGCGCAATGCGATTTGATGCTTGCTTGCGACGTGATTGTCGGCTCTGGCCCGGAAGCGCTTGCGACGCTTGATGAAACACGCTCGCATGTGGTGGCCAATATGCGCATGACAGCGACAGCGCAGTTTCAATTTAACCCGAACTTAGAACTCGACGGGCAGCGATTTTTAAAACGGTTGGCAACCAGCGTCGGGCAAGGCAAAGCCACGTCAATTGATGCGTCCGCGGCGGCTGAACGGCTGCTTGGCGATAGCATTGGGGCCAATATGTTCCTGGTTGGCGTAGCCTATCAGCAAGGCCGGATACCGGTGTCTGAGGCAGCGATTTTGCGCGCATTGGAGCTGAACGGCGTTGCTGTATCGCTTAACGTTGAAGCGTTTCAATATGGCCGGCTTGCAGCGCATGAGGGCGAAGCCTTTTGGCAGCGCCTGGGCGGCACGCCAACGACGCAGCAAGCGGTTTCTGAAACGCTGGATGACGTTATTGCGCGGCGGGTTACTGGGCTTAAGGACTATCAAAATGCGCGCTATGCTGAACAGTTTAAGCAGCTCATTGACCAGGTGCGCCAGGTTGACGCCGACATTGCTGGTCATGACCTGGAGCTCACCAAAGCGGCTGCAAAATCACTCTATAAACTGATGGCCTACAAGGACGAGTATGAAGTCGCACGGCTATATTCGCGGCCAGAATTTAGACAGGAATTAGAAGCGGAGTTTGAAGGCGATTATAAGATTGGCTTTAATCTGGCGCCGCCACTTTTAACACGAAAAGACCCCGTCACGGGCCATCCCAAGAAGATCCGCTTTGGCGCTTGGATGCTTACAGCCTTTGGCGTCTTGGCGCATGGCAAGCACCTGCGCGGCACCGCGTTCGATATCTTTGGCCGAACGTCAGAGCGGCGTATGGAGCGCCGGCTTATTGCGGAATACCGCACGATGCTGGAGCATATCATGCGCAACCTCAGCGCTGATAACTATGCAGCGGCGGTTGCCCTAGCCAACGTGCCCGATGAAATTCGCGGCTATGGCCATGTGAAAGAAGCCAATGTGAAGAAAGCTGAAGACCGCCGCGCGCAATTGCTGCAGGAGTTTGCCCAGCCAAAGCAAAGGCGCACAATCATGGCTGCTGCTGGCTGAGGTCAGCGGCTTTAATAGGGGTGAGCTTTCACCCAGTCCACGTAATCGGCGAGGGCAGTTTCGAGTGTGTGTTTGGACGTCCAACCGAAGTCCTGAGCGAAAAGACTGCCATTATAGCCAAGATCAAACGGCGCTTCGGGCAGATCCTCGGGCGTTAAGCCGATGCGCTCGGCGCTTTCAGGGGCCACCTTTAACAGCGCGGCGAGCTGATCGCGCGGGCTGCGTGAAAACCCGCTATCGATGTTATAAACATGGTGCGGTAAGGTCTCGGCCGCCATGGCAATTTGGATGCATTGGGCATTGTCATTCACATAGTTGGTGGGGATCGCCGCAAGGCCGGCCCAAAACGCGTCCATCGGCGCGCCGCCATAACCCAAATAGCCCTTAAAGGCGGGAATACGGCCGGCCGCAACATGCACGGCTACGCCGATTGGGCTGCCCAGCGCCTGATAGCCAGGGCCAAACATCATCGGCGCGCGCAGCACCACCACTTCCAGTTCGTGCGGCTCAGGTTTTTGCGTGCCCGGCGGTACGGAGAGCCCCATTTGAAAAGGCTGACCATAATCAAGCACCATGATTTCCAGGGCCCGCTTGGTGGCTACTTCAAATTTGAGCATCAACTGCTCTTCAGCCGGTGATGCTGCCGCCACTTCGGGCGGAAAGGAGGCCGTTTCATTGAGCGGCGGCATGAGCCCACCATAGACCGCCATAGACCCGCCAAACACCACGCGTTTAACACCGTGTTTGCGGGCGCCTTCAAGCAGGTTGAGCGTGATCGGATAGATCTCGTTATTCTTATCTCGCGTCTTGGCATATTGGTGCGTGTGCACCACCATCACCATGCCGGTGAACTTATGTTTTGCAAATGCAGCATTGACGCTCGCACGATCAAGAAGATCAACCTTTTCAACGGAAATTAAATCCGATTCAGCTGTCAGGACCTCTCCAATTGCATCTTGATCTTTTCGGCTGGACACGACGACCGCTGTGCCTGCCGCCGCAAAGGCGCGTGCAGTGGCTGCGCCTAGCATACCGGTGCCGCCAGCAATAAAGACTTTATCCATATTCGCTCTGTCCTTGGGTAAATTCGTTCAGAATATCGTTAGCTGGCGTGTCTAAGGCCCATGGCCCGCCAGGCGGTGTGGAGGTGCTGGGCATAAGTAGCCGTGTCTTCGATATGGGGAGTGGGCGGAGTTGAGCGCGGCCAATTTACCACGGCGTCCTGGAATGATTTGCGCGCAAACGCGCGCTCAACATAGGCTGTGACAAGAGACGAAGCGCCATTCTCCCAGAGCGAACCAAGGCCAATCCATTTGAGGCGAAACAGGCTGACAGACCAAAAAATATCCGCCATCGTATAGCCATCACCCATGGCCCATGGCTTTGCATGGCGTTCAAGGTTTTGTTCCAGCGCGGCCACATGCGCTCGCATGCGCATGTGCGCATCTGCCATGCTGCTGGCGCTTTTTATAAAGCCTTTTGCATGCTCCTCTTTTGCAATTTTTGCCGCATAGGCGCGCTGTAGGTCGGGCGCATCACGATGCTCAGCAACAAGCCCTTTAAGATGCGTCAGTTTGCGGTCATGTACGCCGGTTAGGCCTTGAACGATGACGCTTGGCCGTTTGTCGGTATCAGGATGAGCGCCATAGAGAATGCCCACATGCGGCGCTTCATCGATTAATGCGATTTCGCCGTCCATGGCGCCTGCCAGGTCGCTCGGCACCAAATCGGGGCTGCTGGTCTCGTTATCCAAATACGCACAGATGCGCGCTGAATCGACGATGACGCGCCGCTTTTTGTGATCAACCAGGGTCGGCACCACACAGGGGTCAAGCCCTTGACTGGCCACAGAGGATTGGCCGGTAAAGCCGTTCGCAAGTGCGTGACTGTCGCCCGCGCGCAGCCGCAAGCGAACATAGCCTGGCTTATAGTTGTCTGGGCACGGCGCATCATGTGCAACCAAATTCATCTTCATTTCGTGCGAGATGAAGGGGATCTGTTTTTCGAGCAGAACCGCGCGTACTTTATGTGAGCACACTGAAAAAGGGGCATGATAGACCTCAAACCGAGGCGTCTGGTCAGACCCTGCTGCAACCACGCGGTGTTGCTCTGGATCTGTCATCTCCGCATTCGCGGCATCAACCGCACTCTTAAAATCATTGATCATTGTGAAAGTCCCCCGTTGCTTTTCAATGCGTTCACGTTTTTTGCGCTACAAACCAGCAACCAATTCGAGCGTTGTGCCCGCCCGTTTTTGCTGTGCATGCATAGCGTCGCGCGCGGCTATCATCGGCGGCGGCATTTGGACTTCTTTGGAGAATTCCGGCTTTGCATTGAGCCCATCAAACCAGGCGCCCACATGTTTGTGCAGACGGTGCAACGGGTAGCTCGCATGGATCAGCCGAACCGCATAGATGTACCAAGCGATATCGATGACGCTCAAGCGATCGCCGAGCAGAAAGCGGTGGTTAGCGAGGTGGGCATCAAAGCCCGCAAAGGCCGCATGAAACCGGGTTGCTGCGGCTTTAACCTGGCTGTCAGTGATGCCGCCATTCGCTGCCATCTCGCGGAAGAAGCGGAGCTCAACATCTTTATGCGCGTCGCGCTGTCCACCAACCGTGCCGCTGCCTTTGGCTTCATAGGCTTTTAATTGATCTTCGTTGCGGATGGACATCGGGCCAAACAGATAGCGCATGGACAGCGCGCGCAGATCGAGGTGCAGATCATCTTCTGCCTTCAATAGGGCCTTGGCGACATCGCTTTGCGCTGCGGGAATCAACTTTGGATTGGGAAAAGTTTCATCCAAATAAACAAGGATATCATTGCTTTCGATAACCACGTCACCATCATGCACCAGCACCGGCACGAGCCCGCGCGGGTTGATGCCCATGAACCAATCCGTGTGATTTTCCCCTTTGGTTAGATCGACATGGTGTGACTGCCATTCGATGCCTTTGAGGTTCAGGAAAATCCGGGTTTTTTGCGAACATGACGAACCGGCAAAGTGGAGCAGGTGAACACCCATCCAATCCAGCACTTCGCTGGTCTGAATATCCAGCTTGCTCAAATGCGGCATCGCTTAGCGTCCTGGCTGTGGCGGCGGCGGGCCTTTGCGGATCATGTCCATGAATTTTACAAAGCTGGCCTCGCACGCGTCATCGCATGGGTGTGGGTAAAGTGCGCGCGGGGACTGCGACGGCTGCGGCACGGGCGGTATCACGCCATTCGCCTCCGCATAGGCGGCATAGTCATTGATCAGGCCATCCAAAATGTCCGGATTGTCTGCCGCAACGTTGTTGGTCTCTCCAGGGTCGGCCAGCATATCATAAAGCTCCCATTGGCCACTGCCTTGCGGACGTGGCACGAAAACCGCCTTCCACTGCGCGCTGCGGACTGCCTTGCCGTTAAACAATTCGGTGGCGAATGCCTGACGCACTTGTGTCTCGCCGCCGCGCCATACGGGCAGAAGTGAGCTGCCTTGTAATGGCAGCTTTTCCGCGAACACAGCGCTGCCCGCTGGATCAATACCGGCCAGATCATAGAGCGTGGGTGCAATATCCATGACGTGGGCCAGCGCATTGGCCCGCGCATTACTCTTAACGCTGGGTCCTGCCACGATCATTGGCGAGCGTATGCCGCCGTCGCCAACGCTGCCTTTAAACAAGCGGTGCGGCGCATTGGCTGCAATGGCCCAGGCGCGGCCCATGACAGTAAAGGTGCCTGCTTTCCCTGCATTTTCCATAGAGCGATCCCAATTGGCATTCAGCCACTCTTTGGTGTTGCCCGGGTATACAAGCGGCGCAACCGCGCTCGCACCGTTATCAGAAAAGAACACGACATACGTATTGTCGAGCTCCCCAGTCTCCTCCAAATGGGTAAGCACGCGGCCGAGCTGCTGGTCCATGAGTTCGACCATGGCGGCATAAATTTCCATGGGCCGCGTGTCGCGCTCGCGCTGTGCCTCACTGCGCGCTGGCCATGGCGCCTCATGCAGCGGCAGCCATGGCGGAAAATTTGGTGCCTGCCATAGCGCCACGTCTTGGCTATAAACTCCGGTTTCAAGCTGCCGCTTAAGGCGCGCCTGGCGGGTGGCCGCCGGGCCCGCATCATACGCGCCATCATAACGGTTACGCCAATCGTCTGGCACCTGCAACGGATCGTGCGGCGCGGTGTAGGCGAGATAGGCCAGGAACGGTGCGTCTGGGTCTCGGCCTTTTAAATACTCCAGCAGCTTATCAGTGTAATTGATCGATGAATAGAAATCGGCAGGTAGGTCTTCAACCAAAGCGCCGTTTTCATAATATTCCGGCAGCTCACTCGGGCTAAGTGACTTGCGGTCGGCAAAATGGCTCGCGCCGCCCTGCATCAATGCAAAAGACTGATCAAAGCCGCGTTTATGAGGCTGCTGGCTTTCATCTAAGGCGAGATGCCATTTGCCTGACATCATGGTTTGATAGCCATTTCCCTTCAAAGCTTCAGCGATGGTGACCACATCGCCGTGCAGCTGCGCTGCGTAATTACGTGTATTCTGATTTGGTGTTTGGATACCTGCCATTGAGCCGACACCTGCGGCGTGGTTATCAACACCGGTCATCAACATTGAGCGGGTTGGTGAGCAGGTCGGTGCCACATAAAAACTCGTCATCACCATGCCGCGCGCAGCCAAAGCATCTAGTGTTGGCGTGCGGATTTCGCCGCCCAGTGCGCCAATATCGGACCAGCCCAAATCATCTGCGACAACGATCAGAAAATTAGGCGCCTTTTCAGCTTTTACCGGCGCATCCTTATTCGTCGCGCTTTCACCGCACGCGGCAAGCAGGACAAGGCATAAGAACAGTGAAAGTCGGCGCATGGATTGGCTCCTTAATCAATAACGCAAAAAGGGGCGATCCTCCTCATCGCCCCTTTTTGCTGCCCCCTTAGTAGTTGAACCGGACTTGGATGCCGAGCTCGCGGTTGCGATCGGCCTGCGCAAAGCGGCCAACCCCGCCGGGGAGTTCCCCGTTAAAGCGGAAGGTCAGTTCATCGGTCAGGTTTTTGCCGACAAACGCGACTTCCCATTGGCCGTCATTGCCTGAGATGCCGGCACGTAGGTCAATCTTCACAAACCCGTCTTGAATTTCCTGCGGGTCAGGGTTTTGCCCCCATTGGTATTCGGTGGTGTAGGTGATCCGGCCGTTGGAGAAGAAATTCAGCGTGTCGGTAATCGGTACATTTAAAACATAGCCTGTAGAGCCTGAGACATCCGGTGCAAAGGCGGTCGTTTGGCCATCGATGCTGGCGGTACATTGATCTCCAATGAACGCGGGCATAAATGCTGCGGCCTGCACCTGGTTACACTGAGCGCCGTCAAACTCCGTAAATGTAGAATCCAAAAGTGTCAGTGACGTATTAAATGTCAG
The DNA here is from genome assembly GCA_039026755.1 of Pseudomonadota bacterium. GTDB lineage: Bacteria > Pseudomonadota > Alphaproteobacteria > Sphingomonadales > CAKZYD01 > CAKZYD01. The sequence goes on from JBCCLR010000056.1 coordinate 7,698, forward strand.
GATCTCGCTGGCCCGCCAAACACCCTCAACCTCAATGCCTTGGCTGCGCGAAGCGCCGGCGTTGGTCGTCACAAAGGTGTTGGTTTGCGAATCAAAGGATGAGACTTGCAGATCGTCAAAAGTCGTTCGAAACGCTGCCACATTCAGCGTCAAAGCGCCGTCAAACAGCGTCGTTTTTGCGCCAATCTCCCATGATTTTGCAGTTTCATCGTCAAATTCGTAGCCGCCATTAGCATCATTGACTGTTGGCTCTGCCAAAATTGCCAATCGCAGGTTTGGATCAAAACCACCGGCCTTAAAGCCTTCTTTATAAGACGCATAGAGCATGACATCGCTTGTTGCCTCCCATTGCAGTTCAATCGATGGGTTGAGGTCAGTGTCGCTACGCGAGCCTGGAAGGTCATGCTCATCACGTGGATTTGGCCCAGGGAGCGAAGCAAAAGCGATTTGCTCCGGTGTTAATGGCGTGTCGAACAAATCAAACAGCCGCTGCACTTTATTGGCCTCGGTATCGATATCTGACCAGCGCGCACCGACCGTTAACGACAGTGTTTCGGTGATATCATAGCTCACGGAACCGAAGATGGCGATTGTCCGCTGGTCTTGAGTGTAATCGCTACGGGAAATAAACCCTGGAAATAGGGGGTTTGCCAGCGGCATGCCGTTTACGATCACGGGGGCACCATCAGGCCCCAATACGACGGGCGGCGCGGTGCCAACCGGCGCTTCGAGATAATCCAATGTCGCATCTTCGTAATAGACGCCCACTACGTAGGTGAGTTTCTTGTCCGTGGGCGATTCGAGGCGGAATTCTTGGCTCCACTGACTAAAGTCCTCGGTACGGTCGAGTTGAGCAAAGGTTGAAGGCCCGGAATCGACATCCAGCATGCGCATATTCACATAATCAACATAGCCGGTAACGGACGCTAACGTGTGCCCGTTATCGAATTCGTAATTCAAATTCGCAGAGACGTTCCAGATTTCCAGTTCGTTGCTGTCTTCTTGCTCGCGGCCATTGGCAAACTGCCCGCCGCGCGACAAGTTGGTATCAAAATCATCCTCAAAACCGGGGGTTAGGAAAATGCCAGGATTACAGTTCGGGCCAAACGGCGCTCCGCCGGCAAATACGCCAGGATTACACTCAACGACCTGGAGCAGGCCGCCATTTTCCCGGTTGTCGCCATATTCGACTTTGAACGTTGCATCGAGCTTGTCGGTCGGCTCAAACACTACTGTGCCGCGGAACGAATCGTTGTTTACGCGCGGCGTTTCTTCCATTTGAATCGTATCAAACAGCCAGCCATCGCTTTCGGTATGATTGTAAGCAAAGCGCACGCCGATCGTGTCCGATACCGGGCCGCCGACGCCGACTTCAGTGACCCACTCGCCAGCGTTGAATTCATAGCTCGATTGCGCATTGATCTCGAGCTCGTCGCCTGGGCCTTTGCTAACAATATTAAAGGCACCGCCAATGGTCGAATTGCCGAAATAAACGGGCTGCGGCCCGCGTAGGACCTCAACGCGTTCCAGATCTAAAAAGGCATTGCGCGCAGCAGGGCCGCGTCCGCGATAGATGCCATCAACAAAGGTGCCAACTGACTGCTGAAAACCCACGCTGGTGCCTGAGCCAACACCGCGGATGTAAATGGCGTCACTGTCAGGTGTGCGTGTAACCGTGACCGACGGCGTGCCGTCAGTAAAATCCGCGAGATCGGTGACCACCCGCTGGCGCAACTCATCGCCGCCAACAACGGCAACAGACAATGGAATGTCTTGCAGATCTTCGGCCTTCTTCCGCGCGGTCACAAAGATGGTCTCGACTTGCTCATCGTCGGTTTGCGCGAGCACCGCTGGCGCTGGCAGCACCAGCGCTAAAGCTGCCGACAGATATAGTGATGTTTTGAACGTGGTCATATTCCCCCCCAAATGCCGTTCATCGGTATGTTTGTATCTTGGTTAGTTCCAAGAAAATTTGTATTGATGCAAATTTAAGCTTGTAAAATTATGCTGTCAACGAATAATATGAATCTTGTCAGTTGACCTGCACAGTGTTGCATTGATGCAAACGCGGCAGGTTCGTGAACCGGGGCAGCCTATTGCGGTTGTTCGTTCCGTTATGCAGGCGAGCGTCCCATGGTGCTTTGCTCGCGGCTTTTGGGGGAAGCACAATGAGTGATTTGCGAAACACTGGGCCAAAGGCGGAAGACCTGGCTTATGTGCGCTTTCGCGCGCCTGACCTCGATGCCATGCAAAGTTTTTTAGAAGATTTTGGGCTGACCGTACAGCGCGGCTACAGTGATGGGGGCGTTGAAGCCTTGTTTAGCCGTGGCACTGGCGGCTCGCCGTATGTGCATATAACAGAGCGCGGCGAGCCAGGCTTTATTGGGCTTGGTTTTAAAATGGCCTCATCAGCCGACTTGGAAGCATTGGCCGCGCTTGACGGCGCATCTAATATTGAAACTATTCAGCAGCCAGGTGGCGGCCAGCGGGTTCGCTTTTCAGATCCCGACGGCAATAGTGTGGACGGCGTATACGGCATAGAAGAGTTTCAGCGCTTGCCACCAGATGTGCGTCCGCCTGTCAATTCAATCGCCACCCGCGTGCGTTACAATAATCCGATCCGGCTCAAATCGAAGCGGCCGATCCCGGTTAATAGGCTGGGTCACCTGGTGCTCACGGTGAGCGACTTTAAGGCCAGTGAAGCATGGTATCAAAAACGCTTTGGCTTGATCCATTCTGAGCAATTTTATGCTGGCGAAAAGTCTGCCATTATCGCGGCATTCTTCCGCACGGATCGAGGGCAAGTCCCAACCGATCATCATTCAGTGTGTTTGGCGCAATCGGCAAACTCTGGCGTGAACCATGTCGCCTTCGAGGTCGATGACTGGGACTCTGTCATGATCGGTCATGACTATCTGTCTCAGCGCGGCCATGTCAGCCATTGGGGTGTCGGCAAGCATGTATTTGGCAGTCAAATCTTTGATTATTGGGAAGACCCTTACGGCAACGTGCTGGAGCACTTTACTGATGGGGATTTGTTCGATGCGAGCCACGTACCAACTTTAGAGCCTGTTGAAGCGCTGCTCGAAGTTCAATGGGGGCCTAATCCCCCACCTAAAGAGCTATAAGCAATGACTTTTTGTAATCAGTGCAAAAATGCGCACCTATATTTGCAAAAATGCAAATTTAGCTTCATAGCGCCTCCTGTATCAAAAGGTTTGCGACCCGTGGTGACGGGTTGTGCGCAAACCAGGATGAAAGGAGTGCCCAGGCTATGAGTGTCCCAACGATTGATAACGCGCCGCCGAAGAAACGTAAAACTCAGGAGCGAACCGAGGAGACCAAGCGAAAGCTGTTAGAGGCGGCGACGCGCGAATTTGCCAACCGCGGTTTTGATGCTGTCACCGCGCGCGACATTGAAGCGAAAGCGGACGTGCAACGCGGCTTACTTGGCTATCACTTTGGCAGCAAGCAAGACATCTGGTACGCCGTCTTGGACGGCATTATTGATGAATATTACGCCTATCGCGGTGCGCGCCTTGAGGTCGTCAAAGACCTTTCCGTGCATGAGCGCCTGTCCTTCCGGATCCGCGCCTTTGTGAGATTTAGTGCGACGCGGCCTGAATTGCATCAGTTGATGATGCAAGAGGGCAAGCGTGACAGCTGGCGCCTGCGGTATTTGATCGAGAATTTTTTGGTCGATAGCAGCCCAGACTTGCGCGAGATGGCGCAAAGCGATCTGGCGCTGAGCGATGAAGAATATGTGCATTGGTACTACATGTACCTTGGTGCCGGCGCTCTGGTCTTTTCACTCACGTCGGAGGCGGAAAGCCTGTTTGGTGTCGATGTAAATGACGAAGAGTTCATCACGCGGCACGCAAATTTGGTCGCAGATTTTTTAACGGGAAGTTTTTCGCGGCGCTTGCAATGACGCGCCGCTAAGCGAGGGCCGCGGCAGCACAAAACGTGCGCCGCGCAACACAGAAGGGGGGAGGAAGCCATGGCTGAAGCAACACGTCTGACACACGGCGAATTGCAGCGCTATGTGGATGCTGTAAACGCGTATTTGGTGAATTCCTACACCAACGTTGTGGTCGGCGCTGACGGCGCAAAGCCGCGCTTTGAGCTTTATCATGCAGATTTATCGCTGTGTTCTTACAAAGTCCGCACCGTGCTTGCCGAAAAGGCCGCCGCATACGTCTCCCACGCCCTGCACATCATGCCGATTGGCAAGTTTGTACCCCACAATTATCGGCCGGAATATGTTCGCCTGCGCTTGCTTGGCGCGCCAGGGCAAAAGTTTGTTGGCGGCTATACCGGCGCATCATCTGTTGAAAGCGAAGGGTTTGACCCGTGCGTGGTGCCCACTTTGGTGGACCATGAAGAGGCAAAAGTTGTGGTCGATTCCTGGCGGATTTGTAAGCATATCGACCGCGTCGCCGGCGGTGTGCCGCTGATTCCAGAAGGCATGGAAGACGAGATCGATGCACAGATCCGGCTGGTCGATGAAGCACCGCACGTCGCGGCTTTATATGGCGCGCACCCGGATGATGATTTTCGCCCCATCGGCCTGAAGAAAAACATTGCTGGCGTACATGCCAAGAAAGTGCGCGTTCTCAGCGCGATGATTGACCAGGTCCAAGACGACCCCGTCCTACTCGAGGCCTACCGCGCGAAGATAGCTAAAGAAGTCTCAGGTGGCGCGTTTGTGATGGATGCCGATGGCATGCGCGCTACGCACGAAAAGATGGCGACGCATGTCGATACTTTGGAAGCTCAACTCAAAAGCCATGATGGTGATTGGGTGTGCGGCGATGTCTTTACCATGGCTGATATCATGTGGGCGCTCAGCATGTACCGGCTTGATTGGCTTGGGTTTGGCCGGCTGTGGGCCAACAAGACCGAGCGTGTACGGCTGACCCAGTATCTCGATCGGGTTTTTGCACGGCCATCTGTGCGGGCAGGATGCATTGAGTGGCGCGGCGCCCATGCGCCATCACCCCATGTCAGCGAACACTCCGGCGGCGGCGCGGCGGTAAAATTCTTTTCTCATGCGCTGCGCAGCTTGCCGTTAAAAGAGATCATGCTGGGTGTGCCCAATGTCACCCTGCCGCCGCTTAAACCGCTTCCCCCGCAGCTTTCCCCAACCGCTTAGTACCAACAGGAGAAGCGTTATGCGCCTAATTACCTTCACCAAGGATGGGTACACCCGCACCGGCGCCTTGCGCGGCGATGGGGTGGTCGATTTGCCTGCTACCGATGCGGAAATTCCCGCTGATATGATTGCCTTGCTGGGCGGCGGCGATGCGATGCTCCAGAAGGCCGAAGCCGCTTCCGCGAGCGGCGATATCATTGCCGATATTACGGATGTAAAGCTGGAAAGCCCGGTACCGCGCCCGCCAAAAATTCTAGCAGTCGGCGTGAACTATAAAGACCATTTCATGGAAATTCCCGAAGAGACACGCAAGAAAGTCGGCGGCAAGCTGCCGGAATCTCCGATCATATTTAATAAGCAGCCGACCTCGGCAACGGGGCCGTTTGATCCGGTTTTTCGCCCGGTTGAATCTGACGAGCTTGACTATGAAGCCGAACTTGGGGTGGTCATTGGCAAGACGTGCCGCCGGGTCTCGCGTGAGCGCGCCTTTGATGTCATCGCAGGTTACACGGTGGTGAACGACGTCACTGTGCGCGATTGGCAGCGCAAAGGCCCGACCATGACGATGGGCAAATCCTGGGACAGCCATTGCCCCATGGGTCCGGCACTGGTCACCAAAAATGAGGTGCCCGATCCGCAAAATCTTGAAGTCATTCTTACTGTTGATGGCGTTGAACGCCAGCATTTCAACACCAAAGACATGGTGTTCAACATCGCCGAGCAGATCGAATTTTTATCCACGGCCTTTACCCTTCTGCCAGGTGATGTGATCGTTACCGGTACATCCGCTGGCGTTGCCACATTCGCGCCAGGTCAACCGTATCTGCGCGAAGGCCAATCTTGCCGCGTTGCAATTGAAGCCCTCGGCCACATCGAAAACCCAATCGCTTTGGATGAGGGAACCAGCTTCGTCCATTAGTGCGCAGGCCGCACCATGAAAACAGAGAGAGATTATGCCTGATCTAAAGCTATACCATTATCCCATGCGCGCGTGTTCGCACGTCACCTTCACTGCCCTTGTCGAAACGGGGTTGGAGTTTTCCGATCAGTCGATTGATATCGTTAAAGGCCAGCAAAAAAGCCCTGAGTACTTAAAGATCCATCCGGCAGGGAAAGTTCCGGCGCTGGTGGTCGATGGAGCAACGCTCACCGAAAATGCTGCGATGCTGATGTATATTAACGGCTTGGCACCGGACGCAGGATTGTTGCCGGCGGCCAGTGACAGCTTTGATCAAGCCAAGGTCTTTGCGGACTTGGTGTGGGTTTCGGCCACGTTTCATCCCTCGGTCCGGCAAGTGCGCATGGCCATGCGGCTGACCGATGGCGATCCAGCGGGCGTGCAGGCCAAGGGCATTGAGTTCACGACGGCAATTTTTGACATGCTGGAGCAGCGGCTGGCGAACGACCAATGGTGGTACGGCGACACTTGGTCGATCCTCGACGTCTATATCAATTGGTGTGTGATCACCGCTGCAAGTACGCAGCTCATGCCGATGGAAAAGTATCCGGCAATTGGGTCGCATATGGGCCGCGTGCATGCGCGCCCTGCATTCCAGCAGTCGATGGCGCGGCAGATGGCGTCCAAAGAGCGCGATGGTATCGTGTTTCCAGATGAATAAAAACGCGGCGCTGAACGCCGCGGGTGACGAAAAGTAGATTTTTTTTAAAGGGGGACTAAGGCATGCAAAGCGCAGCAACGCTGACGCCATCCGCCGCGGAAGCGGACACTGGCACCCAGGCTCGCACATGGGACCGCGGTTATGAAATCCGCGCGATCGGATTGTTGTCCGTTGGCTTTGGCTTGGTCGGACTTGACCGTTTCATTATCTATCCTCTGTTTCCTGTCATGGCCGAAGATCTGGGCTTGACCTATCAGGATCTTGGCCTTGTGTCTGGCGTGCTGGCACTGACCTGGGGGTTGTCCTCCGTATTTGGCGGCAACTTGTCGGACCGACTTGGTGTAAAACTGGTTTTGGTGGTCTCGGCGGTGTTGTTTTCGCTGCTGGTCGGCATTAGCGGGCTTGCTGTGGGGCTCGCCAGCTTATTGGTCATCCGAGGGCTAATGGGTGTTGCCGAGGGCGGCTTCGTTCCGGCCAGTATCGTTGCAACGATGGACGCGTCAAAGCCTAGCCGCATCGGTATGAATGTGGGCATTCAGCAGATGACGGCGCCGCTCATTGGTCTGGGAATAGGTCCGCTGATTGCCGTTGGGCTGCTGGCGGTGCTGCCGGGCTGGGAATGGGTTTTTGTTACCGTCGCCATCCCCGGTTTCATCCTGGCGTTTTTTTTGATGAAGGTCATTCGCAATCCTGCGCCCGCTCAGAAATCTGCGGCACAGACGCAAACGCCGTCGCTGCTGGCACCATTTCAATATCGCAATATCGTGTTTGCCGTGCTTGGCATGTTTTGCTTCTTCTCCTGCTTGAATGTGCTGTCGACGTTCATGCCCAGCTATTTAACGGACCATTTAAAGCTGCCCATTGGCGAGATGGGTATGGTGCTTTCAGCGCTGGGTGTCGGAGGGTTCATCGGTATGGTTGTGGTGCCGGCCTTGTCTGACAAATTTGGTCGCAAAGCAGTCATGCTGACGGCACTTGTTCTTCAAATCGGCGGGCTTTTAGCAGCCATGTCGGTCGGATCCAATCCCATTTTATTGGCGGCCTCGCTGGCGCTCGTCAGCTTTCTGAACTCGGGGGTGGTGGCCATTACCGTTGGTCCGCTGGTCAACGAGACTGTGCCGCCAGCGATTGTGGCAACAGCCACTGGATTGGTTGTAGGGCTTGGCGAAGTTGTCGGCGGCGCTGCCGCGCCAGCCATTACCGGGAGTGTTGCGCAGTCGCTGGGTATCGAGGTGATTTTGCAGGTCGCTTTGATCGCGTCCCTTCTTGGCGCTTGCGTGGTTGCATTTGGCATTAAGTCAAGCGCATCAAAGCCTCAAGATGCGCTGTAGGAACTGTCGATATGTGCCAGTGTTATTGATTGCTTAGCTGCTTTATTAGGACTATTCTAAACCTGATAAAACCATTTAGAAATCAGCGTTTTTCGCTGCAAGTAGACACATTTTTGGGGGATCAAACGCAATGAAGGCAACTTTGCAAAAGAACATCATGCGCGGTATTTTGATGGCGCTTGGTCCTATGCTTAAGCGCGCGGCAAAAAACAGCGCGGATTTTCGCGCACAGCTCGGCAAACACAATTGTGTTTATCAGATCAAACTCAAAGACGATTCGGTCGGGCGCTATTATACGATTAAGGGCGGCAAGATCTCCTCAAAGAGCGGTTTCCATCCCGCGCCCGATGCGTCGATGGTTTTTAAAGACGTCACCGTCGCGCTTAAATTATTAAGCCCGAAACCAGACATGCATTTTCGCGTGCATGCGGCGAAAAACTTTCTCGTGACACTGCATGGCTCTGATGAAATCGGCAACTGGATGGCGCAGCTGGTGCAAGCCGGTCAGCGCGAAGCGACGGGTTTTTCCTATGGCGAAGCCATGGATGATGGCAGTAAGCGCTATGTTATGAACACCAATGGTGGGCCCATTCACGTCTATGTAAAGGATGGTAAGATCCTGCGCACTACGCCGATTGTGTTCAATGAAAAAGATGCGGACAGTTGGACCATTAAAGCACGCGGCGAAAGCTTCAAGCCGCGCCGACAAACCCAAGTCGCGCCGCATGCAATGTCCGTTAAAGCCGCCGTTTATTCTGAAAACCGTATCCTCTACCCGATGAAGCGGGTCGACTATGACCCAGATGGCGAGCGCAATCCGCAAAACCGGGGTATCTCCGGCTATGAGCGAATCAGCTGGGATGAAGCGTTTGATATGGTTGGCAAAGAGATCAACCGGCAAAAGCGCGAACATGGGCCTGGCGCAATATTCGTGCCGCACAATTCGCACCATTTGTGGGGCAATGTCGGTTATTATTTGAGCGCGCTCACCCGGTTTATCAATCTGGTTGGTGCGACGCGCATGGCGATGAACCCGGACAGCTGGGAAGGCTGGTATTGGGGCGCGCAGCACCACTATGGCAACTCCATGCGTGTTGGTCTGCCGACCAGCTACGGCACACTTGAGGACTGCCTGCAAGAAGCAGAACAGATCGTATTCTGGTCATCTGACCCAGAAAGCACCAACGGTGCTTATGCAGGCCTTGAAAGCACTGAGCGGCGCGAATGGGCGAAGAAACTAGGCCTAAAGTTCATCCATATCGACCCGCACTTTAACCCGACTGCGCAGCTGCATGGCGGCAAGTGGATCCCCATCCGCCCGACCACCGATTCAGCACTGGCAATCGCCATCATGCAGGTCTGGATGGCTGAAGACCTGTATGACAAAGAGTATGTTGAAACCCGGACGACAGGCTTTGACGAGTGGCGCGCCTATGTCATGGGCGAGGAAGACGGCACGCCAAAAACGCCTGAATGGCAGGAGCCGGAAACCGGCATCCCAGCACGCGATGTGCGCGCGTTGGCGCGCTCTTGGGCCAAGAAAAAAACCTATTTGGCTTGCGGTGCAGGCGGCATTGGCTTTGGCGGCGCAAACCGTGGCTCCAATGGCGCACAATGGGCTCGCTCGATGGTGATGCTGATGGCGATGCAAGGCTGGGGCAAGCCGGGCATTAACTTCGGCAACTTGACCTGCGGCGCGCCGCTTGATTTCCAGTTTTATTTCCCTGGCTATGCGGAAGGCGGGATCTCCGGCGATCTCACCAATACTGGCGCGGCTGTGAACAATTATCAGCGCATGCCGCATGTCATCAGCATGAGCCCGGTCAAACAAATCATCCCAAAACAGCGCATTCCAGAGGCAATCCTAGAAGGAAAAGCGGAAGGCTATTTGTGGGATAGTACGTCGCAAGAAGCGCAGTTCCTGCCGATATCATATCCCGCGCCGGGACATTCGCCGGTGCATATGATCTACCGCTATGGCGGATCGACGTTTAGCACCACATCAAAATCAGGGCGCTGGATTGACGCTTATCGGCACGACAGCATCGAGTGCATCGTCAACCAATCCATCTATATGGAAGGCGATGCGAAATTCGCGGATATCATCTTGCCTGCGTGCACGAATTTTGAGCGCTGGGACATTGGAGAATGGTGCAACGCGGGCGGCTATGGCCATCATGCCTTTGAAATGCTCAATCACCGCGTCTTTGCCATGCAGCATAAATGCATTGAGCCGCTCGGAGAGTCTAAATCCGACTATCAAATCTTTGAAGGCGTTTTGGAGCGCTTGGGTCTAGGCTCGGTGTTTACCGAAGGCTGCAGCGAGCTTGATTGGTGCAAGCGCATCTTCGATAGCTCTGACCTGCCCGACAAGATCTCCTGGAATGACTTTTTAAAGCGCGGGTACTACGTGCTTGCCGCTGAAAAAGAAGAGCTGCGCACGCCTGCAGCCATGCGTTGGTTTGCTGAAGGACGGCCCAAAGACCTGCCAGAACCCTTCCCACTGCCATCGCAATATGCGGAAAAATATGGCTATGATTTACAAACGCCGAGCGGCAAGTTTGAGTTTGTGCCGACGACGCTCAAGCGCGCAGAGCA
>JBCCLR010000057.1:0-18267 GCA_039026755.1 Pseudomonadota bacterium
CTCATGCTGCTGGGTGCCGCGCATCCAGTATCGGCGGCCAAACAGGCTGACGACACCAAGGAAATGACCGAGGCAAACTTTGTCAAGCTGCAGCCTATTTTGATGTCCGTGCTGCAAGACCGGCGCATTGCCGGCCTGGTGCAGATCGAGGTGACTTTAAAATTGGCAGATGCCGCGGAGTGGGAAGCCATTGTCGAACAGCGCCGCCGCGTTACAGATAAGATGGTCCAGGCGGTCGGCGGGATGACGCGCGGCGCGATCCGAGTCGATGCGCCACTCAATATCGCGCTGATCTCAAACGTGCTGCAACGCCAAGCCGACCAGGTGCTTGGAGAAGGCCGTGTTGAGGTGCTTGTGACCGATGCCAGCACACGTGCGCAATAGAACAGTGTTCAAAAGTATAAAGTTCTAAATCATTCTAAAAATGTGTTTTTCCGAGCACAGTGCCCCTTGTTTTGCACGAGAAATTGAATAACGTATTTGCAAAATAACAAGCGGCGTTTCACGTCTAAGTAACAATAACAAAGCAGCGAACCCCGGCACTTCATAAGCTGGGGGCGTAAGCAAGGCACCTTTGGGGAATACTATGCAGCATAATCACACTCTACTTGCGTCAACATTTCTGGCGGCCGCCTATACTGGCGTGATGCTCGCTCCGGCAATGGCTCAAGACGACGAGGGCTTTGTTGAAGAAATCGTCGTTGCAGCAACCAAGCGCAATCAATCGATCCAAGAAGTACCGATCGCCGTGTCGTCTTATAGCGCTGATCAATTGCTGCGCGCCGGCATTACGGATGTTAGGGAGCTGACGCAGCTTTCGCCAAGCTTGTTTCTATCCTCTTCCACATCAGAAGTTGCAGGGGCTGTCGCGCGCATTCGCGGTATTGGGACGACGGGCGATAACCCCGGACTAGAGTCTTCCGTCGCGGTGTTCATTGACGGTGTGTATCGCAATCGCACAAATGTTGGGCTTACCGAACTTGGCGCGCTTGACCGTATTGAGGTTTTGCGCGGGCCACAGGGTACGCTGTTTGGGCGCAATGCGTCAGCGGGTCTGATCAACGTGGTCACCGCCAATCCGGAATTTGACGCATCGGGGTATGGCGAATTGTCATATGGCAACTTTGAGTTTGTGCGCGCGGCAGCGGGGCTCACTGGCGCGCTGGTTGAAGATAAAGTCGCAGCACGGATTGATGGTGTTTTTACCAGCCGCGACGGCTTTTTTACCGATGCAACCAGCGGTGAAGACCTGAATGACCGCAATCGCTACCTGATCCGCGGTAAGCTTCTTGCAGAGTTTGAAAGTGGCTCCGTCTTGCTCAGTGCTGATTATGCCAACCGCGATGAAAACTGCTGCGCCGCAGCCACCATCGTGCGCGGCGAACCCTCTGCAACAATTATTGAAGCGATTGGCGGCCGGCTGGCCAGCGGCGGTACACCGCCTGGTTCAGACCCGTTTGACCGCATCGCTGCCCTATCTCCTGGGCGCAGCTTGCAGCAGGATGTTGAGGAGTATGGCGTATCAGCGGAAGTCAATTGGGACTTTGATCGGTTTAACGTCGTGTCGATTACAGCCTATCGCGAATGGGATGCGTCGCGCGGCCAAGACATTGATTATACAGCAGCCGATTTGTTTTTCCGCGACCAAGATGGGTCGACGCAAAGCTTTGAAACCTTCACGCAAGAAATCCGTTTCAACGGACAAGCGGGCATCATCGACTGGATGGTGGGCGGATTTTATTCCAATGAAGACCTGACCTATGTCGATGCCATCCGCCTGGGCCGTGATTTCGAAGCATTTGCGAATTTAGGCGCCACTGGCGGCGCGTCGGCGGCGCTGCCCTATGGCAATGCAAGCGCCTTTTTAGCCAGCCAGGGCGCTGCGGCGTTTATTCCGCTTTTGCCAGGCCAATTTGGTTTAACCGATGGCGACGGGGTACTTGAAGACCGCTTTGCGCAAAACTCTGAAAACTGGTCACTCTTCACCCACAACATCGTTGATGTGACCGACATTATCGATATTACCATTGGCTTGCGGTACACCGAGGACGTCAAAACCCTCGACGCATCAATCCGCAGTGACAACCAGGCCTGCACTGACGTCTTAGACTTTTTAGCAACCGAGATCCCGGTAAGCCCAACGGCCACGGCGTCGGTGGCTGCCGCCGCTGGTGGTGCCTTCAACGTGCTTGCCACCGCGCCGTGTGCAGCATTTTTTAATCCCGTTGTTGATGGTGACTATGACGGTCGCCGTAAAGAAACAGAGTTTACCGGCACATTCGCGGTGAATTTCAAATGGACCGACGACTTTTCAACCTATGCCAGTTATTCGCGCGGCTATAAAGCCGGCGGATTTAATCTAGACCGTGCGGCGCTTGACCAAGGTCTTAGCATTGCTGCATCCGCAGCGGTTTTAGCGGTGCCGTATTTCGGCGCGAGCCCCAATGCCGATAATGATCTGCAATTTGCGCAAGAAACCGTGGACAGCTTTGAAGCGGGGTTGCGCTATCGGGATCGCGACCGCAATTTCAACGTTAACGCCACGGTGTTTTACGCCAGCTTCAATGATTTTCAGCTCAACACCTTCGACGGTGCATCTTTCGTTGTAAACAACCTGGCGGAAGTTGAAAATTATGGCTTTGAAATTGACGGTACATGGCAACCCAAGGATGACCTGACCTTTAATGGCGGCATTACCTATGCGGTTGCGGAGTACACAGAGGACCTGCCCATGGGCCCAGGTGAGTTGTTTGAACAGCCCTCCGCAGCCAGTCCAAACCCCTTTAGCGGTGCCTTTTTTCAGCTGCCTGGAAGCCAAATTACCAATGCGCCAAAATGGTCGATTAGCGGTTCGACCAGCTACCAACCGGAAATCACCAGTGCGTTGAAAGCGCTGTTCTATATCGATGGCCGGTATACCAGCGCGATCAACACCGGCTCCGACTTAGACCAAGAGAAAATCCAAGATGGCTTTGTGCTGTTTAACGGACGGGTCGGCGTGGGCGATATCGATGATGGGTGGCGCGTTGAATTCTTCATGCGCAATATTTTCGATAAGGAGTATTTGCAAATCGCCTTCGATCAAGCGTTGCAAGGCAGTGGGACGGCCGCCAACACGTTTATTCCGACAACCCAGAGCTTCGGTTCGTTCCTGGGTGAGCCGCGTACCTATGGCGTCAACGCGCGGATTAACTTTTAAACGCGAGGTTTTTCGCGGCTGCATTTAAAAGCCGCATCCTTGGCGATCAATGCTTGCAAAGGGGCCAAAAAAACAAAAAAGCCATGCGGCGTCTAAGCGCCCATGGCTTTTTTTTGTTCGAAGGCGGCGTATCTCTAGCGCCCTTTAAAAGCGGCTTCGCGTCGGTCAATAAAGCTCTGCACGCCTTCGGCAAAGTCTTCGCTTTCCGCCAAACGGCTTTGGATGGGGTTAAGTTGGGCCACCGCTGCGTTTTCGCCTTCTAGCGCAAAGGTTTGCGCATTCTGCAGTGTTGCTTGAACGGCCAATGGTGCGCGCTGAGCGATGGTTTTTGCCAACTCAAGACCGCGTGTATATTGGTCACCTGCTGGCACGACCTCTTGCACGAGGCCAATACGCAAGGCTTCGGCGGCATCAAATTCATCGCCAGTCAGTAGCCACTTCATGCCGTTGCCCCAGCCGCCGCGCTCGATGAAGCGGTAGGTTGCGCCGCCGACGGCCATCAGCCCGCGCTTTGGTTCAAGTTGGGCAAAGCGGCAGTCGTCCGCTGCAATCACGATATCGCAGGCCAGCATCAGCTCAATGCCTATGGTAAAGGTGATGCCCTGTACGGCGGTTACCACCGGTTTAGAGCGCCGCTGCGCAAGCTGGCCGCGGCTTAAGGTGTCGAGCTGCTTGGGCGCTGCAAAATCGTTTTCACCTTTAAAGCTGAACTCAAACTTTGGCAGGTCGAGACCGGCTGTAAAGTGCTTGCCATGCGCAAATAAGAAGCCGCAACGGATGTCATTATCGGCTTCCATTTTTAGGTAGGCTTCTTCAAGTTCAGCAAGCATTGTCGGCGTAAAGCCATTGTATTTTTCCGGCCGATTGATGCCCATCAATAAGACATGGTCTTCGATTGCTAGGCTAATGTTGCCGTCGTCACTCATTGCAGCTGTTCCTCCATTCAAAGTTCGGCGAAAGCTAGCAATCAGCACACAGTTCTACAGCTATTGGAAACGTGGGGCCTAGTGCAGCAGCGCGCTGGCGCCGCCGCTGTCCATGCGGTTAAGGGCGTATGTTATGTTCAGCCAAATTTCTTCCCCCGCTTCATCACCAATTTCTGCAAGGCTTTCACGTGCTTCATCGGCAATCGCAACGGCGCGTGCGCCAAAGCGCTGTTTTAAGTCACGCGCCACGTTAGCATATAGCATGGTTTCAACCCGGTCGTTCATAGGAGCTTCCTTTCGCTTTGGTTTGCAGGAAGGAGATTCAAGATTGATGCCAACGGCGCGGCAGTGGCTAACACTTTGGCAAGTCCGGGTTTTGTATCCTACCCGCGCGCGTTGGCACTGGTGACGGCCAGCCTTGCGGTCATTTTTACCGGGAAGATTTGACCTCTCGGCAGGGCAGTCTATGGTCATGAGTAACACCGAGGTGGGCAAATTGTTCGGAAGGACGCGGCCATGGATCGCTTAACCGCGATGGAGATTTTTAGCCGCGTCGTCAGCGAAGGTAGTTTCTCTGGTGCCGCCCGCGTGCTCAACATGTCGAAGTCGGCGGTCAGCAAATATATCAGCGATTTAGAAGAACGCCTGGGCGCTCGGTTGCTCAACCGGACTACGCGGCGATTGTCACTTACGGATGTCGGCAAAGCCTATCACGAGCGTTGTACCCAGGTGCTGTCAGACATTGCCGAAATGGAAGCAGCGGTCACCTACAAAACGCGGCAGGTGGGCGGGCTCATAAAGCTCGCCGCGCCCGTGACATTTTCGGTGAAGCATTTGGGTGCGCCATTGTCGGAGTTTCTGTCCGCCTACCCGGACGTCAATATCGACCTCAACCTGAATGATCGCCGCGTCGATATTGTTGAGGAAGGCTTTGATATGGCGATCCGCATTGCGCGCCGGTTGTCTGATTCGAGCCTGATTGCCGCAAAGCTGACCACCGCACGCTCAATCACCGCAGCCAGCCCGGCCTATCTTGCTGAGTTTGGCACGCCGCGACATCCGCGCGATTTGGCAAATCACAACTGTTTGCGCTATTCAAACCTTGGGCCCATATCCGAATGGGATTTTACCGGGCCGGAGGGGGAGCCGATATCCATTCATGCAAAAGGCAGTATATCCGCCAACAACGGTGAAGTGCTGCGCGAAGCGGCGCTGGACGGCAAAGGCATTATCTCGGGCCCATCCTTCCTGTCGGGCGACGCCGTTAAATCCGGCCGCCTGGTGCGCATATTGAAAGACTATAGCCAAGCGGATTTCTCAATTTTTGCGGTCTACCCGCACAACCGGCACCTCTCTGCCAAGGTGCGCCGCTTGGTAGATTTTTTAAAAGACTATTGGGGTGGGCAGCCCTATTGGAACGAGTTTTAACGCCTTATGCGCCAGTCTTTTACCCGCGATGATGTCGCCCAGTTGTTTGACAAACCTTTTTTGGACTTGATGTTTGAGGCGCAGCAAGTGCACCGGGCGCATCATGAGCCTGGCGCAGTGCAACTCAGCCAACTGATTTCCATTAAAACTGGCGGCTGCGCCGAAGACTGTGGCTACTGCAGCCAATCAGCCAAATATGCTAAAGACACAGGCCTGAAAGCCACCAAGCTGATGGACCTTGACGCGGTTTTGACTGACGCCAAGCGGGCCAAGGCAGGCGGCGCGACCCGCTATTGCATGGGCGCAGCCTGGACCCGCCCAAAAGACCGAGACATGGGCAAGATTTGCGAGATGATCAGCGAAGTCAAAGCGCTTGGACTAGAGACCTGCGCGACGTTGGGAATGCTGGAAGATCACCAAAGCATCGCACTCAAAAGTGCTGGCCTTGATTATTATAATCACAATATCGACACTTCGCCTGAATTCTACCACCACGTCATTACCACCCGTGAGTTTTCCGAGCGGATCGAAACGCTGGACAGTGCCCGCGCTGCAGGCCTGAAAATCTGTTGCGGCGGCATTTTAGGACTTGGGGAAACCCGCGCTGACCGGGCTGAAATGTTGCGGCAACTGGCCATCATGTCGCCGCCGCCCGAAAGCGTGCCCATCAACCAACTGATCCCCATACCGGGCACGCCGTTGGCGCTTGAAGGCGATATTGATCCCATCGAATTTGTGAGAACCATTGCAGTGGCCCGCATTTTGATGCCGCAGACGATGGTGCGGCTGTCTGCGGGGCGCAGTGATATGTCTAAGGAACTCCAGGCCATGTGCTTCATGGCAGGCGCGAATTCGATTTTTGTGTCTGCCAAGCTGCTCACTGCGGATAATCCCGAGCGCGATGACGACGATGCGCTGTTTGCCGACCTTGGATTGACCGCGATGCCGGCAGATACAGACATTGACCAAGCGGCGGCGGAATAGCAGCTATGGCACAGACCTTTGTTTTAGTGCATGGCACATGGCATGGCGGCTGGCTGTGGCGCGATGTGGCGCGGGCGTTGCGTGCGCAAGGCCACCGGGTGTTTACGCCCACATGCACGGGCTGCGGCGAGCGCGAACATTTGAGCAGTCCAGATGTTGGCCTTAACACCCATATCCTTGATATCGAGGCAGTGATTGCCACTGAAGAACTTGAGGATGTTATTCTGGTCGGGCACAGCTTTGCCGGCATTACCATCACTGCAGTGGCAGACCGGATGAAATCACGGCTCAAGCGGATCATTTATTTCGATGCGCTTGCGCCAAAGGGTGATGTGATCACAGCCGTGCCCAAAGATCCTGACACCGGCGACCTGCCACGTTACTTTAAAGACCGCCAAGCCAAATTTATCGACGGCTATAAAATGGTATTTTGGGAAGACTATCCCGTTAAAATGCTTTTGCCGGAAACTGAGGTCGAGCACGTCGCGCGCCTCAAGCGCTTGATAAGTACGCACCCGGCGCGGCAATGGACGGATGAATACCACTTGCAAAATGGCGGCTGGCAGGGCCTCAATCCGGTTTATATTCACTGCGTCGGCCAGGCTTACCGGATGTCATCTGAAAACATGGTCGGCCCAGCGCGTGGCCCCGGTTGGACCTATCTGCCGCTAGATATTCCGCGCAATGGCATGATGACCCATCCACAATTGGTGGCCGATACATTGGCCTCATACGCTTGAAATACGAAATGAAACGGGCGCACAGGTGATGAGGGCACCGTATACACAGCATACACAAAGTGCAGTTTCACAAGGCGGCGTTAAAGAAAGAGCGGTTCAAAGACGAATCAGAGACTAAGCAGTAAAGTATTTTAAAATGCGCGGCACGCTGAGTGCAATTTGGGGCGGATCTGAAGCGACAGTGGCCGGATAACGCACTGCGCGTCAGATACTGCTCGGAAGATCTGCGGCTACTCCGCGTCACCTTCTGTGGTGATTGTCTCAACGGCCGGCTTGCCGCTGCGTTTATCAATCGCGGTCTCAAAACTCACCCGTTGCCCCTGCGCGAGAGTTTCCATACCGCTGCGCTTTAATGCAGTGGCATGTACAAAAACGTCATTGCCGCCGTCTTCTGGCTCAATAAAGCCATAGCCTTTCGTTTCATTATAGAATTTCACAGTTCCCGATGCCATGTGCACATCCCTTTTCATATAGTCTCAGCGCGCCGATCGCGCCGTATGCAAGTGAGAGTCTTTGGGAGTGTCTAGTCTGTCTGGTCAGCGTGCGCCGCCCTGAAATTCCTAATCGTCCGGCCGAAAATCTCAAATTGAGCGTAACAAAACAGCCGTTGGATTTATAGTCTTTTATTCATAATACATAATTCAGTCATATTCGCGGCGTGTTTCAACGCTATGACCACGCGCGGATCAGGTTTGAAATGGTTTTTGAAAGCGTCAGAATTTCTGGCGAGGAGGCAGCATAGGTTTGCTGCAAAGTGTCCCGCAAATTGACGAGATCAAACAGTGTTTCGCGGTGGCTTGCATCGCGGATCTGAGATTCGATCCAGCCGACGCACGCTATGCGGCTGCCGCGCGTGACCGTGGCAACGCGGTGCAGATCTTTGGTGGGGTATATTAATATATCGCCAGAGTCCGGCTTATAGCTGTTGACGCCGCTGTGCGCATGGATTTCCAGAGCACCGCCGGCATAGCTGTCAGGTGGCGATAGAAACAGCGTGAACGACAGGTCTGAGCGCAGTTTGCCGTCGCGGACTGTCATTAAGGCATCGTCAGTATGCCAGTCATAGCCGCCCCCGTCTTGCGCGCGGCTGACGATAATTTTTGAAAACGCTTTGGGCCAGGCGATCCGCTGCAGCATGGTGTTGTTGGTGATCGCGCGCGTAAGCAGGTCGCGCAGCTTCGCCCCATCGCGGGTGGAAAGGTCCGCCTGGCTGTTGTTTTTCTGGTCTTTCGCAAGCCGTCCAGCGGTTTCTTTACCATCGCGCCAGGCCAGCAGCGGAATGAGCTGATGAACCCGCTCAAGGGTATCTTCGGGCAAAAAACCGGGGATTAAAAACGCCATAATATTGTGTTGCGAAGCATTCTCAATGTTTTATGATGCGGTAGTCTTAAAGCACCACGCGCACGGCGTTAATCACAAAAAAGAGGCATCTATGTCAGGACATTCGCACCGCTGGACTGGTTTGGGTATCGCTGCGCTGCTTGCCAGCACATCGACTTTGGTGAGCTGCGGGGATACGGATACGACCGAACCCGAAGTTGCAGCACCGCAAACGCCCGCGCCTGCTATGGAAGGGGGCGAAGGTGGTGAAGGTGAAGGTGGGGAGGGCGAAGGCGGCGTTGCCATTGCCCAAGCCGCAACGGACGCCGTCGTGTACAAATCCGCACTTGCCATTGCCAAAGCGCATGTGCTTGCTGCGCGTGACGCGCATGCTGGCGGCGAGACGGATGCGGCGGGTGAAATGTTCTCCCACCCCGCCGGCGAAGTCCTGTTTGAGATGGAGCCGATTTTCGCGCAGCTTGGTGTTACGCCCTTTGCCGAGCAGTTTCTAGATACCTCGCAGGCCATCTTTGACGGCGCCAGCAGCGATGATGTTGCCAAAATGTCAGCCGACATCATCACCGTCCTTGATGCGGCCGCAGAGAAAGCGCCGGAGGATAGCCGCAGCGCCGGGCGCATCGCCGCCGGCGTAGTGGCCGACCAAATCGACCGCGCGGCCGACATGTATGGTCCAGCGCAAACCAATGAGGCCGATGTCGCTTATGGCCCCTATCTTGATGGCTATGGCTTTTATAAATCAGCGCTGGCCGCTTATGAAGCCGCCAAAATCGACATCGCCAGCGATGCCGCAAGCGCGGACGCCATCATCCAAGACGCCTTTGCAGCACTCGCCAAAGCCTATCCGCAAGCCACACTTCCGGGAAGCCTGGATGGCAATGCCGCGCAGCTCAAAGCGATTGCCTCGAGGCTGAAGCTGGAGCTTTCTTAAAAGGTTGAGTGCCGATAGATCCCGTTTGGCGCGGCGTTGTCAAAATAGCTGTTTGTGACTGTTCGTTTGTTTGAGCCCGTCTGTCAAGGATCAGGATAGAGCAACGGTTCACACTAACTCAATGCTCACATCAACTTTTTCGCTTTCTCGAGCTTCTCGGAAAAGTGATTGTATCTGAGAAAGTGTATTCAAAACCTCAGAAGGTGCACTTCTTTGCCCAGAAACTTTTAAGATGAATGGAGCAGTTAACCCATTTATATTGTTACTGCTAATGCTGTCCCAGAGAGCATCTAAGCCATGTCCATGCCATTTAGGAGCCCCTAGACAAAATAATAAAGCGCGGTAAAGATCATTGCTGGAGCGACATGGAGATATATCAATCAATACTTCCCGCATCCACTACGGATATAATACTCCAGAGAATGCAGCAACGGGCGCTTTTATCGATTGTGCATGATCACCGTTCCTCTCAAAGTCTTCTAAAGGTTCTTCACCAATCCCCCCCTAAGCCTTCAGCGGCTGGCGGGCGCGCATGGCTTGCATGAGGGTTCCGTCGTCTAAATAGTCAAGCTCGCCGCCGACCGGCACGCCGTGCGCTACCGAAGTGACCTCTACGCCGAGGCCGTCGAGCTGCTCGTGCACATAATGCGCGGTGGTTTGGCCATCGACTGTGGCGGATAGGGCGAGGACCACTTCGCTGACCTCTTCGCTACACGCGCGCTGGATCAGGCTGTCGATGCGCAAATCGTCGGGGCCGATCCCGTCGAGCGGCGAAAGCGTGCCGCCAAGGACGTGAAATCGTCCGTCAAAAGCGCCGGCTTTATCGAGCGCCCAAAGGTCGGAGACATCTTCGACAACACAGACTGTGTCGACACGACGCTTGGGGTCTGAGCAAATGGCGCATGGGTTGCTGGTGTCGAGGTTGCCGCAGATACTGCATTCCACCATGGCCGCATCGACATCACGCAGGGCTTGCATCAGCGGCTGCAATGCCGCTTCGCGCCGCTTGAGCAGATACAGCACCATGCGCCGGGCTGAACGCGGCCCGAGCCCCGGCAGCCGCGACAGTGCTTGAGTGAGCTGCGTAATCTCAGGGGACGACATCGACGGGGCAGGGCGCTAAGGACGAACGAAACGTATCAAAACGGCAGTTTCATGCCGGGCGGCAACGGTAGACCAGCTGTCAGCTCAGACATCTTTTCCTGATGCGCTGTTTCAGCTTTGAGTTTAGCGTCATTGCAGGCTGCCGCCACGAGGTCTTCCAGGACGTCTATTTCATCTTTATCGACCAGGGCCGGGTCAATGGCCATGGATTTTATATGCCCACTGCCATTGGCGATCACTCTGACCATGCCGGCGCCGGAGACGCCTTCTACTTCCATGGCCGCCAGATCGGCCTGTAATTCGCCCATTTTCTCCTGCATCTTTTCTTGCATTTCCTGGGCTTGCTTCATCATGTTCATGAGGTTTTTCATGGCTTGAAATCTCGTTGGTTTAAGCGTTTAAAAATCAAGATCAGCATCCGGATCAAACGGGTGCGGTCCGGCTTCATAATCGGGTTCATAGGCCGCATCAGGCAGCACGTCATAGCCATCAGGTGCTTTTGGCAGCGGTCTATCAGCCGGATTGTTTGGCGCTTTCATGCTGCGTACATTTATCACCTTGGCCGCTGGAAACACCTCTAGCGCGCGCTTCACCGCTGGGTCATTTAGGGCTCTTTGGCGCTGTTCTTGCGCACGTGCGGCATCGCGCGCCTCAAGCGTTGGCGCCTGGCTTTCTGGCACATATTGGATGGCCCACGCTTCGTCGAGGGTGTCGCTTAAAAAGGCGCGCAGCGCTGTGATCAGCGTCTGATCGGGCTGATCAACACTGGCAAAGGAGAGCACATGCTGCTTGAGGTCACAGACGGCGACCCTCACCTGTGCGCGCAGCCGAAACGCCAGCATGCCTTCTTTATGATCATCGCAAATGCCAACCAGCGTTTCAAAAGCGGTCAGCGCCTCGTCGACAGGCTGCTCGATGGTCTCACTCTGCGGCGTTTCAACTAGCCGCAAATGGCTTTCTGCAACAGCTACGGGCCCATCCGCCGGAGGCGCGACGGCGCTGGGCGCGGGTGACGGCGCGGTACTTGCGGCGGACTTGAAGGCCGTAACCGGCGCTGCCACGGCAGCCGGTTCATTCGCGGGCGCTTTCTGGTGCGCTTGCGGCGGCGCTGCTGGCGCCGCTGAAGTGGGCTTGTGTTCCAGTTTTTTCACCAAATCCGCAGGGCTGGGCAGCGTTGCGGCATAGCCGAGCCGCACTAAAACCATTTCGGCCGCCGCAACTGGGCGCGGCGCGGCCTTCACCTCGGCAAGGCCTTTGAGCAAGATTTGCCAGGCTGTGTTGAGCGCTGGAATTGCAACACTGCTTGCAAGCTCCAGGCCCTTGCCGTGCTCTTCCGGCGCGGTGTGCACCGCAGGCGCTTGATTGGGGTACAGACGGCACTTGGTAAGCCAGTGCACAGCCTCAAGCAGGGCCTCAATCACGCTTTGCGGATCAGCGCCGTTCTTATACTGTGCTTCAAATAGATCGATGGCGGCGGGCACATCGCCGGCCAGGACGGTGCGCGCTAGCTCTAACACTGCCGCATTGTCAGCCAGGCCAATCATCTCGCGCACCTGGTCTGCCGTGACGTGCGCGCCAGAGTGGGCAATGGCTTGATCAAGGAGAGACAGCCCATCGCGCACAGACCCTTCAGCCGCTTGCGCAATCAACGCCAGGGCTGCCGGTTCAGCCTCTACATTTTCATGTTCGCATATGTGCGCAAAATGCTGCGCCAGCAGAGCTGCATCAACGCGTTTGAGATCAAAACGCTGGCACCGGCTGAGCACAGTCACCGGCACTTTGGCGATTTCTGTTGTGGCGAAAATGAACTTCACATGGCTCGGCGGTTCTTCAAGGGTTTTTAAGAGCGCGTTGAAGGCATTGCGCGACAGCATGTGCACTTCGTCGATGATATAGATTTTATAGCGCGCGGAAGAGGCTGCATAAGGAACATTGTCTATGATGGTGCGGATATCGTCGACGCCGGTGTTGCTGGCTGCATCCATTTCAATAACGTCTGGATGCGTGCCGGCAGCAATAGCGAGGCAAAATTCGCACACACCGCAGGGCTCAATCGTTTCCGCGCCAGTGCCATCTGGGCCCACACAGTTGAGCGCGCGGGCAATCAGCCGCGCAGTCGTCGTTTTGCCAACGCCGCGCACACCGGTCATAATAAACGCATGGGCCAGACGTTTTGCTTCGATTGCGTTGCGCAGGGTGCGCACCATGGCGTCTTGGCCGATGAGTTGATCGAAGGTTTGCGGCCGGTATTTTCGCGCGAGAACGCGGTAGGCCTCTTGAGATGGTGAATCGCTCATCACCGTTACTATAGCGCAGTGCAGTGCGTTCGTGTCTGTTTTCTGATCTGCAAAAACATCAGGTGCGCTTTAAGAGAAATAAGGAGGCGGAAACGACTCAAACCGAATTCGTTACGGCTGCTTCCTTCCGGACCTGACCGGGTTGGCGAAGGGCTCGCCCGTCTCCGACCTCCCAGAGCCTTATATTGTGCACGCGAGAAAAAAGTGCAAGACAGGCGCGCGATAAAAATAGGCCAGAACATATATGGATATCAGCGCAACCATTCCCTTCAGCGGAACCCAGCTTGACCGCTGCGAAGCCCATCGCGCCGATGCAGATTGGCTCGCGCAGCAGCACAACGCGCAAAATGCGCAGTTCTTGGTCCTTAATGACCTCAAAGTTGGCATGTTTGCGCATGGCGACTTGAAGCCAGCGTATCTCATGCGCGACGATGTTGCCGCTGCCCTTTCAGAGCCGGAAGAGGATTTGTTTTTGGGCAAAGTTGGTCCTGCGCCGCTTTGGGCGCTGAGCATCGATAAGGGCCATGCCGAACGCCTCACGCAAATGGGCCTCAGTTTTATTGATGTGCGCACCATCGCTATGCAGATGCATGGTCCTGAACTGGCACTGGTTGGTCATGCCCGGTCAATGCTGAGCTGGCATGCGAAAAACCAGTTTTGCGGCATTTGCGGCGCGCCCACGGTGATGCAGCGCGGCGGAGCGTCTCGAAAATGCACAAACCCGGATTGCGGCCAAGACTTTTATCCGCGCAATGACCCAGTGGTGATTATGCTTGCGCATGATGAGGATCATTGTCTGGTTGGCCGGCAGCATCGCTTTCCGCCCAAAATGTATTCCGCGCTTGCTGGCTTTTTAGAGCATGGCGAAAGTTTGGAAGAAGCGGTGCGCCGCGAAACCTTCGAAGAAGCCGGCATTTCTATTGGCCAAGTGGATTACGTGGCGAGCCAGCCCTGGCCGTTTGAGCATTCCATCATGATTGGCTGTCTTGCTGCGGCAACGTCGCGCGATATTACAATCGATGCTGAAGAGCTGGATGATGCGCGCTGGGTTTCAGCGGCAGATGTAAAGCGGGCTTTGGTGGGCGATAGGTCCGCGCCGATCGCAGTCCCCCCGGATATGGCCATTGCGCACCACTTGATGAAGCATTGGGCCGAACGATTTTAATTCTGCAGAGGCAATGCGCTGTCAATGCTGCGGCTTGACCGAATGGCCCGTGATGCTTACCTCCCTCCCATGGCTTTGCTCGACATTATAGAAACGCCCGATCCGCTGCTGAAGACCACGAGTGCGCCCATCGATCATGTCGATGACGCGCTGCGCACATTCATGGATGACATGCTCGAGACGATGTATGCAGCCCCCGGCATTGGGCTTGCTGCCATACAAGTCGCAATTCCCAAACGCGTTATCGTGATTGATGTTCAAGACCGCGAGGAAGGTGAGAAGAACCCCCTGTTTTTCGTCAACCCGGAAATCGTTGCGTCATCAGAGGAAACGTCTGTTTACCAAGAAGGCTGCCTATCCATCCCCGGGCAGTTTGCAGATGTGGAGCGCCCTGCATCCGTCACGGTCAGGTACCTCGACTACCACGGCAACCAGCATATTGAAGAGATGGACGGCCTCCTCGCGACCTGCATGCAGCATGAAGTGGACCATCTCAACGGCATCCTGTTCATCGATCACTTGTCCCACCTCAAGCGCAAGATGATCCTAAAAAAGCTCGCCAAGGCCCGCAAAGACGCTGTGATCGCCTAAGGTGCGTTGCGCTCAGCGTCGGCAGACTTTACAGATCGTCTGTTTATACAATTAAGCCGCAACGAAATTTCACATTAAAACAGTCTGTTATCTGGATGGAATGATCTTTGCATCTCCCCTCGTCGATGTGTGTATGTTGGCGACTGCGCATCAAGGTTCAATTATTAATGTAGGGGCGAGTTATGCGTTCTTTTGGTTGGCTATTTACAGCACTGTTATCTGTTGGTGTATTTTACGGTTCAGCTGCATATGCCGTGTCGGTGGATGAAACCGACCTGTCTGGCGATCCGTTTTTTGAGGATTTTCCAGACGCGCTATTTACGGCCGTTCCGCGCTATCAGGTCCCAACGCTCGAGGTGGGCGCCAACTTCATCAGTGGCGGTATCAGTGGTTTTTGCTTTGCTGACACATTTTTCATTAATTGCTTGGAAGACTTTAGCAATGACATCGACAGTGTCGCCATCACCGTGGCACCCGGCACTCAAGTCACCAACATCAATCTTATCATTGGTGACATCGAGGCACCCAATGATTTTGAGGGCATTTTAGAGGTAACCGCGGTCTCAGATGATGATCTTGTCTATGCTGATTTTTTCACGCCAAACTTCAGCAGTATTTTCAACTCCGGCTTGCCACTTGGTCCGGGAGAGTATGATATTGATATCTACGGCAGTGAAATTCTAACCGATTTTGACGATGATCTTGAGCCTGACGTGTTACAATCGCTGTTCGACGAAATTCTGGAGTTGGATGGGGATTCGTACACAGTTCCGTATGAGATCGAGATCGAGGTTGTTCGCCGGCCTAATGAAATTCCGCTTCCGGCGGGTGTTTGGCTCTTTGGTTCTGCTTTAGTTGGTTTTACCGGCTTGCGCCGAAAACGCCGCGGCGCAGCTTAATGCTGCGCTTCGACTCTCGGTTGATCTATATTCGTGAGCTGATCTACATATGTGGGCTCGTCCACATAGGTGGCGCCATAGCGATCAGGATCGCTAGAACAGGCGGATAAGCCAGCGGTGATGATTGTGACGACGATGAGCGTGCGCATTCTTTTGCCCTTTCTTATGTCCTTATATCGCTCACTATGGCCCAACGTGCCTGAACAGCAGCTGAAGCACAAATCTGAGTTTC
The DNA here is from genome assembly GCA_039026755.1 of Pseudomonadota bacterium. Lineage (GTDB taxonomy): Bacteria > Pseudomonadota > Alphaproteobacteria > Sphingomonadales > CAKZYD01 > CAKZYD01. The sequence continues at coordinate 15,835 of JBCCLR010000057.1, forward strand.
GTTAAGTTTTACGTAAGTTGTCGGTGCCGCCTGGAGCGTTTGAAAAGCGCTCTAGAACGCGTTAGGTAGGGCTAGGCGGCGTAAGCCCGGTTTGGCTGAACACTGCAAGGTCATCGCGTACGGCCCAGTGTTCAATCAGCTTGCCATCGGCAATCCGGTAGGTGTGATATTGGCCAACGTCAAAGCCTTTGCCATTGCCTTTCACGCCGAGATAGGTGCCAGTTAGGGTTCCGGTCCAGCGGGTACGGGTCACGACATGGTCGCCCTCTTCTACCATGTGTTCGCAGATGTACGCCTGGTCTGGTGCTGCTGCGATAACCATCGCCATGAGTTTTTTAAGCCCGTCCGGCCCCTTGCGCAGCGGTGGCGGGGAGGCGTGGTTGAAAAAGTCTGTATGGATAAGCGCGGCATAGACGTCATCCGTCAAATTCGGGAATGCATCAAACCAAGCTTTCACGATCTGTTTGTTTGGGGACATTTGGGGCCGCGCCTTTCTAAAGGGTGTAAGCGCAAGCCCTTAAACAAAAAAGCCCGGGCGTTAAACCCGGGCTTTTAAAATTTGAGATTTGTCAGTCCGCCTGATCGCGGCTGCCTCTACTCGCGATTGCCAAGGAAGCGAAGCAGATAGAGGAACAGGTTGATGAAATCGAGATACAGCGTCAGCGCGCCCATGATGATCGTTTTTGAACGGGCTTCGCCAGCCTCCGTCATGTAATACATCTCACGAATGCGCTGCGTATCATAGGCTGTTAAGCCTGCAAACAGACCAACGCCGACCAGTGAAATTACCCAGCCAAGCGTGTCAGACCCGAGGAACAGGTTGACGACTGATGCGATGATCAAGCCAACCAGGCCCATGAACAAGAACGTGCCAAAGCCAGACAGGTCTTTCTTCGTCGTGTAGCCCCACAGGCTCAAGGATCCAAAGGTCGCTGCGGTGATGAAGAAGGTCTTGGCAATGCTGGTGCCCGTGTAGACCATGAAGATAGAGGACAACGAGACGCCCATGACGCCTGCGAATGCCCAGAAGAGGCCTTGCAGTGCGCCGGAGGACAGCTTGTTCATGCCAAAGCTCATCACCATGATGAACGCCAGCGGCGCAAACATGATCACGTATTTAAGGCCGCTGCCGTAAATCAGCTGTGCCGCTTCGATATTGTCGCGCACCCACATAAAGGTCAGCAGCGACACAACACCGGTCAGCAGCACGCCGGACGTCATGTAGTTATAGACGCCAATCATGTATTTGCGCAGCCCGGCATCAACACCGGCACGCGCCTGCGTACCGGCGGTGCGGCTGCCGAGGTTAGAATTAAGCGAATAGCGATCTGCCATCGAAAAATTGTCCTTTTGTCAAAACCAACGCGCACAAACCTTGCGCGAACCCTTTAAATATCAGTGAGTATCACGGCTTTTTCAAGGATTTGCTGCGCTAATAGCCACAATTTTCATTGAATTGACGCAAAAGTTGGTTAGGTCGTCGCCAGGACACGCCCTGCCTTGACGCTTAAGATGCGCCAGGTCAGCACCAAACCGAAGCCCATGGTCACAATGATCGCTGCAGATATCGTCAATCCCATGGTCGAAAATGGGGTCACCCAGTCGCCATCAAACACGTTTGTAATCACAAACCAAGCCGCAACAGTCCCGAGCGCTAAGGCGATGAGACCAGTGATGAGGCCAAGCAGCGCATATTCGAGCAGATACGCCGTCAAAACATTGCGCCGCGTCGCGCCAAGAACTTTTAGGACAACGCTGTCATACACCCGCGCGCGTCGCCCGGCGGCCATCGCGCCGGCAAGCACCAACACGCCGGCAACGATCGTCACGATCGCAACAATCCGCACGGCGCTGCCGATTTGGCTTAACAGATCAGTCACCGACGTCAGCACTTCCTTCATGCGAATCACGGATACGCCGGGGTAGCTGTCGGTCACAGCATCAAAAACCTGCTGTTCAACGGCGCCCGCTGCTTTGACCGTCGCCATATGCGTATGCGGTGCGTTTTCCAAGATGCCTGGTGCGAATACCATCACAAAGTTAAAGCCAAAGGTGCTCCAATCGATGGACCGAAGGTTGGCAATCTTGGCGGTGATTTCATTGCCTAAGACGCCAACGGTGATGGTATCGCCAATGCCGACGCCCAGGCCGCGCGCCACTTCATCGCCCAGCGAGATCAGCGGCGGGCCGGTATAGTCCTCCGGCCACCATTCACCTTGGCTGACTTTGTTGCCTTCAGGCACGGCGGCTGAGTAGGTCAGCCCGCGATCACCGCGCAGCACCCATTCCGCGTCCGATGTGGCTTTGACATCTTCAGCGGGCACACCGTTGACCTGCAGGATCGGGCCGCGCAGCGAGGGTACGGTTTGAATGTCGCGCGCGCCAGGCACCTGGTTCACCGTCGACTTGAAAGCATCCAGTTCATCCGGCTGA
>JBCCLR010000058.1:0-18236 GCA_039026755.1 Pseudomonadota bacterium
GCGATGGCCGGAAACAAAAACCAAGACGCAGCGGTAAAAACCGACAGCGCGCCAATATCGAGCAGCCAGGCCGGCGCATCAATAAAGGGTATGTCGACGGTGGACATGCCCCAGCGGGCGGCAAAAGCAGCAAAAATGAGTGCGATGAGCGCGCTGAAGACCCCGCGCAATAAAACGCTGCGAAAAGCGTGGTCATCGAGTTGCCGCGCGGCACGGAGAAAGTGTTTGAGCATGATCTTAAAACGATATGGTGAAGCGTGCGCGAGCGTCAAGCTTGCCAGACCTAGGCTTTAGACCTACACCATCAATTCGTTTCTGCAGCAACTAAGATCACACCCTTTTATGTCCACCCAATATGACGTTGTTGGCATTGGTAATGCCATTATTGATGTTCTGGCGCAGTCCACTGATGCATTTTTGAGCCAAGAAAATATCGCCAAAGGCGGCATGACCTTAATTAACGCCGACCGCGCGCAGTCGCTTTATGATGCCATGGGTCCAGCCATTGAAACATCCGGCGGGTCGGCGGCCAACACCATCGCGGGCTGCGCTGGACTGGGCGTGAATGGTGGTTTTATTGGCCGGGTGCGTGATGACCAACTGGGCGAGGTTTACATTCACGATATCCGTTCTGTCGGCATTGATTTTACCAACCCACCAGCACAAGACGGCATGCCAACGGCGCGCTGCCTCATCATCGTAACGCCCGACGGTCAACGGTCTATGAGCACCTTTCTCGGTGCCTCGACTGAGCTTGGGGTAAGCGATCTAGACGAAGCGATGATCGCAGCATCAGCGATTACCTATATGGAAGGCTATTTATGGGACAAAGAGCCCGCCAAACGGGCTTTTAAGCGGGCCATGGATGTTGCGAAAGGCGCAGACCGCAAAGTCGCTTTGACCCTGTCGGATGCGTTTTGTGTCGATATGCACCGGGCAGAGTTTCTGCAGCTCATTGATGGCCAGGTTGATATCCTGTTTGCCAATGAAGCAGAGATCATGTCGCTATATGAAACCACGGAATTCGACGCGGCGATCGCCGCCATTCGCGGCAAATTGGAAACTGTGGCGATTACCCGATCTGAAAAGGGCGCAATTATCTTAACCGGCGATGAGACCGCCGAGGTTGCCGCCGAGCCGGTTGACAAGGTGGTGGATACCACAGGCGCCGGCGATCAATTTGCTGCGGGTTTCCTAGCAGGCCTTAGCCAAGGGCGTAGTGGCGCCGTTGCCGGGCGCATGGGCGCGATTGCTGCCGCAGAAGTGATCAGCCATATCGGGCCGCGCCCACAAGCTGATATCAAGCAGCTGATCACTGACGCATTAACACTTTAGCGGCAATGACGCCGCGTGGATCGCAGACCGGTTGGCTCACGCGGGCAATTTTCGGCTTTGTTGGCATCGCTGCATTGGCGCTCGGCATTGTCGGCATCTTCGTGCCATTGTTGCCGACCACGCCGCTGGTCATCTTAAGCGCGGCCTGCTTTGCAAAAGCCTCACCACGCGTCGAAAACTGGTTGTTGCAGCACAAAACCTTTGGCCCGATGATCATCAACTGGCGGCGCAATAGGGCCATCCCCATTGGCGCGAAAGTCGCCGCATGCGTTGGTGTCGTGGCGGGATTTACCCTGTTTAGCGTGTTTTCAAGCCCGCCATTGTGGTTGCAGGGCATTGTGGCCGTTATTTTGTTTGCCGTGACCGCCTATGTCGTCACACGGCCACATTGAGCATTTAAGCCGGGGCTGAAAGGTGCTGTATGGGAAGAATGAACGCGATAGTTGTGCTGTGGTTGGCATTGCTTGTGCCCGCCACCGCATCGCGCGCCAAGGCGGCATGGTATCTCGCTGAAACCGAGAATTTTCGTGTTTATGCCGACGCAAGTAAGCGCACAACGAAAAAGCTTGCCGCCACATTAGAAGATTTTGATTGGCTGCTGCGGCTGATGACGGGGCTAAAATCAGACCCTCCCCCAGACAAGTTTGATGTTTATCTGATCAAGGATACCAAGCAGCTGCGCCGCTATACCGGTTTTGGTCGCAACATTGGGGGCTATTATCGGGCCACGCCCACGGGGACAGCGGCGTTTGCCCAGCGCACGCGGCGCATCAGCGGGGCTGCTTCAAAGCACTGGGACTTATCTTCGCAGACCATCTTATTTCATGAGTACGCGCACCATTTCATGCTGCGGCACTTTCCTCATGCCTATCCCACTTGGTATATTGAGGGCTTTGCCGAATATGTCTCCACTGCGCGGTTTGAAGGCGATGAGGTGACTGTCGGCGATTACGCGGTCGGCCGGGCGGCGACACTGCTTCACTATAAGTGGCTGCCGCTGCAGCAAGTATTAAAGCCAGGGGGCATGCCGTCTGACCCTGAAGACAAGGCGGTCTTTTATGCACAGAGTTGGCTTTTAACGCATTATTTGCTGCGCGATCCGGAACGCCAACACCAGCTTGCTCAGTATTTACGATCAACGCCCACCGCGCCGACCTTAGAGCGCGATTTCAAAGCTGCTTTCGGCATACCGATAAGCGCCATGAATGGTGACTTGAAAGCCTATATGCGCGGCTCCGGCGCCGAGCAAATATCGCGCACAAAAATGATCTTAAAGCGCCCTGATACTGCCGCAGCGCAGGTCGCCAAGTTGTCAAACAGTGCCAATGATGTGCTGGTTATCGCAGCCAAGCTTGATATCGGCATCGAAGGGGCGTTCTACGCTGAGGCTTTACGCGATGTTGCACGTGCGAAAGAAAAGCATGTGGGGGACTATTTGGCCGAGCGCACATGGGCGCATGCCAATAGCCTATTTGGTGAACGCGCAGCTGGCCGAGAGGCTCTCCAATCGCTGGCAGAGCAGCGCCCGAATGATGTTAAGCCACTGTTTTACTTGGGGCTATCTTATCTCCTAGAAGCGCGCGAAAATGCAGGCAATGCCGCTAAAAAAGCGGCATTGATTGAACGCAGCCACCGCACCTTCGCAGCAGCCTTTCAGCGCGATAACGCGCACTATCCAACGCTCTATTTTTACTATAAGGCGCAATCTGCACCAATTTCGCAAGCTGAGCGCCAAGTCCTTGAAGAAGCAGCATATCTTGCCCCTCAAGTGGCACAGATTCGCTATGACTTGGCTGATTTATGGGCCCGGCAGAACGACCCAAATTTACGCACCAAAGCAGCGCAGCTCTTTGCCATCTTAGCGGCCGACCCGCATGGTGGCAGCGTGGCTGCAATGGCGGCAGCGCGCGCCGCGCCGATCCAGGCCGCATCGCAAGGGCTGCCGCACCAACAGGCACATAAGCGTGGCGCGCGCACAACACCTTTGAGATGATTAACGAAAGGTTATCCTCGCCCGTTGACTTCATTGCAGACTCGCCATACCGCTGAAACGACGTGGGGGTTTTTCGCATGTGCGATAAAGCGCGCATTGGAGTGCGCATATCTCCTCACTCCAGTCCCTTGATCTAACCGGGGCGAAATGAGCGAAAGAGGAGGGCTGCGGGGATGCGCGGACGCTTAAAAACATGTGGAAGTTTGTTTGCGATAGGAGCGAGCCTGGCGGCAGCGTCAAATGCCGGCGCGCAGGATTTTGAAGGCCTGGAAGAAATCTTCGTCACTGCCCAACGCCGCAGTGAAAACCTGCAAGAGGTTCCCATCACAGTCAACACGCTATCGGGCACAAAAATGCGCGATATCTTTGCTGCGGGGGAAGACATTCGCGCCCTATCATCGCGCATTCCTTCGCTCAATATCGAATCTTCAAATGGCCGCGTTGCACCACGCTTTTACATTCGCGGCCTCGGCAATACCGACTTTGATTTGGCTGCATCACAGCCGGTGTCGGTCATCATCGATGAAGTCGTTATGGAAAATGTGGTGCTTAAATCAACACCGATTTTCGACGTGGACCGCGTCGAAGTGCTGAAGGGGCCACAAGGCACGCTGTTTGGCCGAAATACGCCGGCCGGTATCGTCAAATTTGATACCCGCCGCCCAACCTTTGATCCCGAAGGCTATGGCAGCCTCACCTACGGTAATCGCAATACGATTACGGCTGAGGGCGCATTTTCCGGGCCGCTGATTGAAGACAAGCTGGCCATGCGTATTTCTGGCCTGGTGCAACGCCGCGATGACTACATCGACAATGCTTTTACGGGCGAAGATGATGCCATCGGCGGTTTTCGCGAGTTTGCCACGCGCTTGCAACTGCTCGCTACACCAACTGAAGAGCTGGAAGTCCTCGCGCGCTTTCACTACCGCGATTTAGAAGGCACATCGGCGATATTTCGTGCGAATATTTTCGGCCCCGGCAACAACGAGCTCAACGCAAATTATGACCGCGAAACCGTGTTTTTTGATGGCGGAGACAATAACCCCCAAGAATATGATGGATGGGGCACGAATGTGCAGATCAGTTATGATTTTAGCTCTGCAACCCTGACCTCTATCACCGCGTTTGAAACAACCAACGGCACCAGCCGCGGCGACATCGACGGTGGTTTTGGTGCTGCGTTTTTGCCGGAGCAAGGCCCAGGCATCATCCCATTCCCAAGTGACACGCAAGATGGCATTGATGATTTGGACCAGTTTACCCAAGAGTTCCGCTTGGCCAGCGAGATTGACGGTCCGCTCAGTTGGCAGGTCGGCTTCTTTTATTTTGATAGTGACCTGACCATCACTACAAACCCATTTTTTGTACCGCCAAGCACAGTGCGGCATACCAATGACAGCTGGGCCGTGTTTGGCCAAGCTGCTTATGAACTGACCGACCAACTCACTGTGACAGCTGGCATCCGTTACACGGAAGATGATCGAGAATTTGAAGTCCTGAGCGCGCAAGGCGATACCAGCGCTGCAACGCTCGACCCGCTCGACGTCAGCGTTGGCGATGAACGCGTCACATGGGACCTCGCGCTGAATTATCAGGCTAGTGATGAGGTTAATCTTTATACACGCATTGCGCGCGGGTTTAGGGCGCCAACCATTCAGGGCCGCGATGTTGCCTTTGGCGCGCCAGCTTCAACGGCCGATTCGGAAACTGTTATAAGTTTTGAAGTGGGGGCGAAATCTGAGCTGTTTGAAGATCGTCTACGCCTCAATGTTGCGGCTTTTTATTATGAAGTCGATGGCTTGCAGCTGACAGCTGCCGGCGGCGAAGGAAACCTCATTCAGCTGCTCAATTCAGAAAAAGGTGTCGGCTACGGTTTTGAGGCCGATGCAACTTTCGTCTTTACTGAATACCTGTCAGGTACACTTGGCTTTGCATGGACGGAAACTGAATTACAGCAAGATGGCCTTGCAACGGGGATCTGTGCGCAATGTACAGTCACAGATCCGCTTAATGCTGACGGCAACGCCATTATTGATGGCAACCCGTTCCCACAAGCACCTGATTACAACCTGTATGCGATCCTGTCCTATCAGCAGCCGATCTCTGATAATGGCGCCATTTTTGCGCAAACAGATTGGTTCCTGCAGGGGCGCACCAACTTCTTCCTGTATGAGAGCGAAGAATACTTCTCTAACAATACCTTTGAAGGGGGCTTAAAAGCGGGGTACCGGCATAACGATGGCCAATACGAAGTGGCTGTGTTTGCGCGCAACATCACCGATGAAGACAATGCAAAGGGCGGTATTGATTTTAACAATCTAACCGGCTTCGTGAATGAGCCGCGTACATTTGGTGTGCAGTTTACGGCAAACTTCAACTAGGGCTTACCCGGCTGTAGCGGGGGTACGCTCTGCTACAGCATGATCTTCAACAGCGCTTGTAAACCAATCTGCCACCTTTTGTTGCTCGGCTTCGCTGAGCTTTAAGTAGAGCTTAGACCGGCGCGTGAGCGCGTCTTCTGCAGTATGAGCCCACTCGCACTGGCGCATATGCTCCAATTCGGCGGCGTAGAGGTCAGCGCCGAAGTGTGTGCCCAAATCAGCCAACGCTTTGGCATTTCCAAGTATCTGGCGCACCGCCGAGCCATAAGACGTGCATAATCGCTGCACCATTTCATCTGGCAAGAACGGATAGCTGCGCTTGATCTCATCAATAAAAGCCGCAAAGCCTTGATAGCCCATCTCGCCGCCGGGCAGCCGGGCGGTTTTTGTCCACTCTGGCCCCATCGTCGGCAAATAAGGCTGCAGAGATTTCAAAGCATCCAGCGCAAGCTTACGGTAGGTGGTTAGCTTTCCGCCATAAATCGCCAGAAACGGCGCCGTGCCGTTTTGGTCCTGAACTTCAAATGCATAATCACGCGTGACCTTGGACGCATCACCTTTGCCCAATTCGTCAAAGAGTGGCCGAACGCCAGAATACGTCGAGACAACATCGCTCGGTGTAATCGGCTGGTTGAAATATTCAGAGACGAGATCGCAGAGATAGCTAATTTCATCGTCTGAAATCTTGGCATCCGCAGGATTGCCGTCATAGGGCTCGTCGGTGGTGCCAATGAGCGTCAGATCGTGTCGGTAGGGAATGGCGAAGACGATCCGGCCATCGGCATGTTGAAAGATATAGGCCCGGTCATGCGCATAATGCGCTTTGACAAACAGATGGCTGCCTTTGACGAGCCGGAGCTTTTTGGTCGGCGTTACACCGTCAATTGCCTCATAAAGCTGGGTAACCCACGGCCCAGCAGCATTGACCAGCGTTTTGGCCATAACGTCTCGGATCTCTCCGCCTGCTTCGAGCCTCACGCGCCACACCCCGTCAACTCGAGCAGCTGCCACAACTTTGGTGCGCAAACATATGTCCGCGCCGCGTGCAGCTGCATCCATCGCATTTGCAAGCACCAGCCGCGCATCATCGACGCGGCAGTCAGAATACTCAAAGCCATGCTTAAAGTCAGACTTTAAGGGCGCGCCATAGGCACTGCCTGGCAAAGTGATCTTCTGCGTTGCCGGCAACAATCGCCGCCCGCCGATATGATCATATAAAAATAGCCCAAGCCGCAGCAGCCACGCCGGACGAAGGCCCGCATGATGGGGCAAAATAAAACGCAAGGGTTCAATCAAATGCGGCGCAGCGTTGAGCAGAATTTCGCGCTCAATCAAACTCTCGCGCACCAGCTTAAACTCATAGCTTTCCAGATAACGCAGTCCGCCGTGGATGAGCTTGGTTGACCAAGAGGATGTCGCGCTGGCCAGGTCGTGCATTTCCGCCAAGCATACCCGCAGACCACGCCCCGCGGCATCGCGCGCAATACCAACACCATTGACGCCGCCGCCAATGATTAACACATCATAGTGCGAGATATCTTGTTGCTGGCGCAAAATTGCAATCTCCTGTTTACTGATCTGCGCTTAAACCATGTTTTAGTTATTGAACCATTAGTAGATATAGCGCGATATATCGTTTGTCTCAGCGGTGATTGTAGGTATACGCACTGCACAATGACATGAGGCGGTGATAGACTTCGCACAAGATGAGCAACCTTCGGCAGCCAGCGCTGCCGCTAAGCAAATATACGATTGCAGGAGCACAACAAAAAATGGAAGCAGCACAAGCAACAAGCGCACGCCCTGTCGTCCAAGAGGTGACTGCGCCCAGCACGAAATCACTGCTGCGTTTTATTACGTGCGGTTCCGTCGACGACGGCAAGTCAACTTTGATTGGCCGCATGCTCTATGATGCGAATATGGTGTTCACAGATCATTTAGAAGCGCTTGAACGCGATTCTAAAAAAGTCGGCACGCAGGGCGAAAATATCGATCTGGCCTTGCTCGTCGATGGCTTAGCTGCCGAACGCGAACAAGGCATCACAATTGATGTTGCCTACCGGTTTTTTGCCACCAAAGCCCGCAAGTTTATTGTCGCCGACACGCCGGGCCATGAGCAATATACGCGGAACATGGCGACCGGCGCATCAACAGCTGATGTTGCCGTCCTGCTGATAGATGCTCGGCGCGGCGTGCTCACGCAAACGCGTCGGCATGCATTTATTGTATCACTTTTGGGCATTCGAAACATCGTGCTCGCAGTCAATAAAATGGATTTGGTCGACTACGACGAAGCCATTTACAACGATATCGTGCGAGACTTTGAGGCCTTTGCAGACAATTTGCAAAGCGATTTGTCCATCCAAGCGATCCCGATTTCTGCGTTGGCAGGCGATAATATCATTAGGCCAAGCGACCATATGGGGTGGTTTGACGGGCCGTCATTGATCCAGCACCTTGAAGAGGTTGATGTGGCAGACCGCAGCGCGGCTGGCCCCTTCCGCATGCCAGTACAGTGGGTCAACCGTCCCAACCTGAACTTCCGCGGTTTTTCCGGCCAGGTTGCAAACGGTGTGATCAAACCCGGCGATAGCGTAAAAGTGATGCCGTCCGGGCGCGAGACGACAGTTAAAGAGATCGTGACATTCAGCGGCACGTTAGACGAGGCGGCTGCTGGCCAGTCCGTCACGCTCACATTTGCCGATGAAGTCGATTGTGCGCGCGGCGATGTTATCTGCGCAGGTGCAAGCCCTGCTGAAGTGTCCGACCAGTTTCAGGCCCGGCTGCTGTGGATGAGCGAACAAGCCATGCTGCCTGGGCGAAAATACATTCTTAAAATCGGCGCACAATCGGTGACGGCGACAGTCAATGCGCCAAAGCACAGCGTTGACGTGAACACACTTGAAGAATGCCCTGCAAAGACTTTGGCGCTCAACGAGGTGGGTGTGTGCACGTTGTCGCTCGACCAGCGCATTGCCTTCGACGCCTATGAAGCATCGCGTCAAACCGGTGGATTTATTCTCATCGACCGAATTACCAATGACACGGTTGGCATGGGTCTGCTCGATTTCGCGCTGCGGCGCGCGGATAATATCCACTGGCAAGCGCTCGACGTGGACCGCTCTGTTCATGCGGACCAAAAAGGCCAGAAAGCCGCGGTTCTATGGTTTACCGGCCTATCCGGCTCTGGGAAATCCACCATCGCCAACGCGCTGGAGAAAAAGCTGGTGGCTGATGGCCGGCATACATATATGCTGGACGGCGATAATGTGCGGCATGGTCTTAACCGAGATCTTGGCTTTACCGACGCCGACCGCGTGGAAAATATTCGCCGGGTTGCAGAAGTTGCAAAACTTATGGCAGACGCCGGGCTCATTACGCTGGTCAGCTTTATCTCGCCATTCCGCTCTGAACGCCGCATGGCACGCAGCATGATGGAAGAAGGCGAATTTATTGAAATCCACGTCGATACCCCACTTGATGTCGCTGAAGAGCGCGATGTGAAAGGCCTGTATAAAAAGGCACGCGCCGGCGACATTAAGAACTTCACGGGCATCGATAGCCCCTATGAAGCGCCGGAGCATCCAGAGATCTCAATCAATACGGTATCGCAATCAGCTGAAGAGGCAGCGGATACGATTTTGGCTTGGCTCACAGAAAAAGGCTTTATCGCGGGCTAAAGGCTCAGTGCGACTTTACTCAACTCGGTATAGGAGATAAAAAAACGGTGGCGGGAACGCGTCGCCGTTTTTTTCCTATACGATCTGGTTATTTTTTGTCGCTGAGCTGATCGAGTTGACTCTGCATCGCTGCAATTTGTTCTCGCATCTGCAGCAGCTCATCATCCGCTTGATAGCCGGTTGCATCAGCTTGCGGCTTTAGTCCACCTGTCCACATTTTGGCTGCTTGTTCAAACATTGCCATATTATTGCGCGTCATATTCTCAAATGTCGGCAGGGCGCCGCCACCCGTCATCATTTGCCGCCATGTGTCTTGTTGCTCGGCAAAGGCCGCCATGCTTTGTTCAAGATAACGTGGCACCAACGCATCCATACCACCGCCATAGAACGCGATAAGCTGGCGCAGGAACGATAGCGGCAAAAGCGTTTCGCCCTTGCTTTCCTCCTCGACGATGATTTGCGTGAGGACCGAACGCGTTAAATCCTCGCCGGACTTTGCGTCCAGCACTTTAAACTCGCTTTTATCCTTCACCATTTGGGCAAGGAAATCGAGTGTCACGTAGCTGCTTGTATTGGTGTTATACAGCCGCCGATTCGCATATTTTTTGATAATGATAGGATCTGCTTTAGTTCCTGCTGATTTCATATGAATAACCCTTACCGGAACAGGCCTTTAATCTGGAATTTTATGGCGGGGATTGAGCTTACGCCAAATCCCGCTACACTCACTATATGGAAGATAATGCGCCGCACAAGAGCGCTGCAGCATCTGCAGCAAATTTGCAGCAAAAAGATGCGGCAAAGCGCGCAAAAGTACAGTGCGCGAAAACTGCTGCGGCGGCATATTTTGAACTTTGGCAAAACAACTTACGCACTGCAGCAAAGTTGGCTGACGGCCCGTCAAGGCGGGCACATAAGACACCCGGCGGAGCGCGGGAATAAGTGCGGTGCCGCGTGACGCCCGCAAAACTGTGCGGCACGGCCTGCCGCATATGAAGATGGCAGGCCCGCAGCACATGCAACACGGAGCGTCAGCGCCGCACACACCAGAGCGGCAAAAGCGCAATGGGCCAGTGCCTCTGGTGCTCCATATGGCAATGGTGCGCGCTCAATATGCCAGTGCGCAGGCCGCACTTCCGGCATGGCGCGATACTGCGCACCGCGGCGATAAAATTGCCTGTGGACCAGAGCACGAAGCGATGGCGGCATGGCACTTACGCTATGAAGATGTATCCAGCGCCGACCTTGCCACGGCGCTAGCAGCGCATTGCGAAGCGCGTCTTGCGGCGTTTTTAAAGGGCGTTGAGCACTATCAATCCGCCCAGTTTGAACGACCGCCATCCGCATCGCAAATTGTCTTTAAAGCTGGGTCTTTAACACTGCTGGATCATGGCGGCACCGGACCACCGGTTTTGCTCGTGCCGTCGCTTATAAATCCGAGCTGGGTGCTTGATTTGCTGCCTGGTGCGAGCTTTGCTGAATACCTCATCAGCCAGGGCCTGCGGGTTTTGCGCGTTGATTGGGGCACGCCAACGCCCGCCGAGCGCGGATTTAATATTGCCGATTATGTCATGCACCGACTATGCCGTGCATTGTCTTATGCGGCTGATCAGTTTGGCCCTGTTCATCTCATTGGGTATTGCTTAGGCGGCAACCTAGCCTTGGCAGCAGCATTGAAGCAACGGCAGTTGGTCCGCAGCTTTTGCGCAATTGCGACACCGTGGGATTTTCATGCCATGGGCGACGCGGCGCGCGCTGTTGTCGCGCAGACGCTCAACCAGCTGAGGCCAATCCTCAATAAAACGGCCGAAATGCCTGCTGATGCATTGCAAGCTCTGTTTGCGCAACTTGATCCGACACAAATTGAGCGCAAATTCGTCGATTTCGCAGCCTTAGATCCAAACAATCTGAAAAACCGCCGCCGCATTGAACACTTTATTGCAGTTGAAGATTGGTCAAACGACGGTCCGGCCTTGGTTCGCGGTGTTGTGGAAGACTGTTTTGAGCGATTTTACGGCAACAACGATCCCTATGGTGGCCACTGGCACGTGGCAGGCACGCCTGTCCATCCTGCTGCACTTTCCTGCCCATCGATGGTCGTCGCTGCCGGGCAGGACCGCATTGTGCCAAAAAGCTCAACTTTGGCCTTAGGACGGCAATTGCCGGACGCCCACCTGATTAGCCCAAGCGCCGGTCATGTCGGTATGATGGTGGGCTCAAAAGCAAAGCGGCAGTGCTGGCACCCCGTCACACAGTGGATGAAGCGCCATTAACCCTCAGCCGCGCCCGATTTTCTAAATTTGATTAGATTTTATGTACGTCGCTGGCATCAGTTTCTATCACCTTAGCCTTTTTGCGTATGGCCAATATAGGTCTTGGGCGGTACATAGTGATCCGCGCTGAACGAACTCAGTTGCGGCGCAAATCGGGGCTCATGACGGCCTTAGAACGATCACAAGGAGAAGTTAATGTCAGATGTTGTTATTGCCAGCGCGGCGCGCACGCCGGTTGGGTCTTTTTCGGGCGCTTTGTCGTCAGTTTCCGCGCATTACCTTGGCGAAGTTGCCATTAAAGGCGCACTGGAGCGTGCCGGTGTTGATGCGGCAGACGTGTCTGAAGTGATTATGGGGCAGATCTTAACCGCTGGCCAAGGGCAAAACCCTGCGCGCCAAGCATCTGTCAATGCCGGCATTCCTGTCGAAAGCCCAGCGTGGGGGGTTAACCAGCTGTGTGGATCGGGCCTGCGGTCGGTTGCGCTTGGCTATCAGGCCATAAAAAACGGAGATAGCAGCATCGTAGTGGCAGGCGGCCAAGAATCAATGAGCCAAGCCCCGCATTGCCAGCATTTGCGTAACGGCACTAAGATGGGGCCGCTCCAGCTGCTCGACACGATGATCCATGATGGCTTGATGGATGCCTTCAACGGCTATCATATGGGCAATACAGCCGAAAACGTAGCGGAGAAATTCCAGATCACACGCGATGAGCAGGATGAGTTTGCTGCGGCCAGCCAAAATAAGGCAGAAGCGGCGCAAAAAGCCGGCAAGTTCAAAGACGAAATCGTGCCCGTTGTCATCAAAACCCGCAAGGGCGAAACAGTGGTGGAAAGCGATGAATATATTCGCCACGGTGTGACCAAAGACTCCCTCTCAGGCCTGCGTGCAGCGTTTAAAAAAGACGGCACCGTGACCGCAGGCAACGCGTCAGGCATCAACGACGGTGCGGCAGCAACAGTGCTCATGAGCGCAGATGAAGCAGAAAAACGCGGCATCACGCCGATGGCTAAGATTGTGTCCTGGGCCCAAGCCGGCGTTGACCCGGCCATTATGGGGACCGGCCCAATCCCCGCATCCACCGCAGCACTTGAAAAAGCCGGCTGGAGCAAGGACGATCTAGACCTGGTTGAAGCGAATGAAGCATTTGCCGCCCAGGCGCTATCGGTCAATAAAGGCCTCGGCTGGGATCCCGCGAAAGTGAATGTGAACGGCGGCGCCATCGCCATTGGCCACCCGATTGGCGCATCAGGAGCACGGGTGCTCAATACCCTGCTGTTTGAAATGCAGCGCCGTGATGCCAAAAAGGGTTTGGCAACGCTTTGTATTGGCGGCGGCATGGGCATTGCCATGTGCGTTGAGCGCCCATAACCCTGTACTCTGATAAGATGAGGGGCAGTGAAGGCCCCTCATTTTTATTTTTTATTCGCTCGTTTCAACGACTAACACTCTTTCAGATCGAAAATTCGGCAATTAGGGCATTGGGTCAAAACAGGCTTGCGGACAAAAGGGTCTGGCGTTCAACGCTGCTTGTACGTATTTTGCCTTTTCGTAATCAAGTGATGTGGGAACAGCATGCGCCCGGACGTCCTTGCGCTTAAAGCTTTTTATGCATCTTCCCTCGGCGATAAAGCCGCGGCGGCGATTGCCTCGGCTTTGCCTGAAGCCAAGCCCGGCGAGCGGGTCCTGGTGCTCGGCTATGGAGTTCCGTACGTACATACCATCGCGCGTGATGCGGAACGCATTGTAGCAGCTATGCCAGCACGCCAAGGCGCGATTGCGCTTAGCTATAGCAACATCCAAGCCCCTAAATGCAAAACAGCCAATCCGGCAAAAGGGGCTGCGACCAACGTGTCATGCTTGACCGATGTTGAGGATCTGCCGTTTCCTGATGCGATGTTTGACTATGTACTTTTGGTGCATTGCCTTGAGTTTAGCGGCCGTGTGGGCACAACGCTGATGGAGATTGCCCGCGTCCTTGCGCCCGGCGGGCAAGTCTACGCCGTCGTTCCAAACCGGCTCGGCGCATGGAGCCGTGCTGATGCAACGCCATTTGGCAATGGCAGGCCATTTTCCGCACGGCAATTAAGCGCATTAATGCGCGAAGCTGGCCTGACGCCGTGTGCTTGGAATGTGGCGCTGATGTTGCCACCTTTTAAAGCCTTAGGGCGGTGGTTAAATACGGCGGAACGGCCGGGCCGCTTAATCTGGCCGCGATTCGGCGGGGTGTTTGTGGTCACAGCCAAAAAAGAGGTGTTTGCTGCCAAGCTAAAACCCAAAACGGGGCTCGCAGCGCAAGTGCCACTGCGGGTGCCAGCGTTTGCCCCGGCAGCGGTCGCTATGGAACCGAAAGGCGCGGCGGCACGATCAGGTTAAGCCGGCCTCAGACCGATTGGCCTTAACGCTCAATTCATGCCGCATATCCTAGGCTCAATCGCAAGTGGGGTCACTCTGTATGGCAATGGCTTGGGTGCGGGTCTCGCGCGGCTTTGGTGGATGCTATTGAAAGCAATGTCCGGAATGGGACCCGGCTAAAATGTCATCGCTTTGCTTCGCCATCGCCAAATGCGCGCAATTCGCGTATGTCCTAGCGATATGACGTCAGCGCCAAATATTTCGTATACTGAACAAAGCACCCTGGCCTGGGCGCGGGCTGCAACGCTTGCCGCCATCTTCGTGGCAGCGGCCCTCTGTTTTGCCAAGTTGATCGCCTGGGGCATTACCGGCTCGGCGGCTGTGCTTGGGTCACTTGCAGACAGCGGCCTCGACCTCTCCGGCAGCTTAATAGCCGCACGCGCAGTGCGCTATGCGGCGCTGCCGCCTGATGAAAACCACCGCTTCGGCCACAATAAAGCCGAAGCGCTCACTGCCCTTGGCCAAGTGGCACTGATCGCTGCATCAGCTACTTTGGTCGCCTGGGAGAGCGTCCAGCGCATGGTCTCGCCCCAGGTAATTGAACGGCCCATTCTAGCCCTTGGCGTGCTGTGCCTCTCCTTGTTGCTGACCGTTGCACTGGTGTCTTTTCAAACATTCGCGCTGAAGCGTTCTGGCTCCCTCATCGTCAAAGCCGACCGAGCACATTATATGGGTGATGTGCTGGCCAATGGCGGGGCGCTCATTGCGGTGGCGCTTGGGCTATATTTTACACTTCCACGTGCCGATGCGGTGGCTGGTTTTGTCGCCGCTGGATTTCTGCTGATGGCTGGTTGGCAGGTGGCCAAACACGCGATCCCGCAGCTGATGGATGAGGAACTGCCGCGCGAGGACCATGCAGTCATAAAGCAGCTGCTCGCCGATGATCCGGACATTATCAGCTTTCATGCGCTGCGCACGCGCCGGGCGGGCGATCAACGCTTTATCCAGCTTGATATCCAGATTGACCCCAATATAAGCTTTCGCAAAGCGCACGATATTGTCGATCGGATCGAACTGGCCATTGAACGCGCTTTCCCTGACGCAGATGTCATCGTACACCCAGACCCAGCGGGTGAAGCACGACTGGAACGGCGTGCGTTAGACGCCGCAGAATAAGCGACCGAACGTTCGGTCAATAAGCCGATTGACTAATGACGAAAGTGCCGCATTCCAGTGAATACCATCGCTAGCCCTGCCTCATCTGCAGCGGCTATAACCTCATCATCCCGCATCGAGCCGCCAGGCTGGATCACCGCTGTGGCGCCAGCATCCGCAGCGGCAAGTAGACCGTCTGCGAAGGGGAAGAATGCGTCAGAGGCGACGACACTGCCGATGGTTGCAGGCTCGCTCAGGCCGGCCTGCTGCGCCGCATCCTCTGCTTTGCGGGCGGCGATGCGGCTGGAATCAACCCGGCTCATTTGACCGGCACCAATGCCAACTGTCGTGCCATCTTTGACATAAATAATCGCGTTTGATTTGACATGCTTTGCAATGCGGAAGGCCAGCAACATATCTGCCATCTCTTGCGGCGTTGGCGCCCGCTTTGTCACGACCTTAACATCCGCTTCAGTCACCCGCCCAGTGTCATTGGTCTGCACCAAGAGGCCGCCCGACAGGCTGCGAACGTTCAAAGAAGCTGCTCCTGGATCGGCCAGGCCGTCCGTGAGCAAGAGGCGCAGGTTTTTCTTTTTTGCGAAAACCTGTTTGGCTGCATCGTCCGCGCCCGGTGCAATCACCACTTCGGTAAAAATCGCCGTAATCACCTCCGCTGCGGCAGCATCGAGCGGCTGATTGGTGGCGACGATACCGCCAAAAGCGCTAACGCTATCGCACGCAAGCGCTTTGGTGTAGGCCTCAAGCACGGTATCGCCAATCGCTGCGCCGCAGGGATTGGCGTGTTTGATAATTGCCACCGATGCAGCATCACGCGGCATATCTGACACCAGCGCAAAGGCAGCATCGGTATCGTTGAGATTGTTAAAGCTAAGCGACTTTCCTTGCGCCTGCTGAGCGGTTGCAACGCTGGGCTGGCCAGCGCCCGCAAAGCTATAAAAGGCTGCTTTTTGGTGCGGGTTTTCTCCATAGCGCAGCAGGTCACCACGGCTGCCGCCCAGTGTTAAGCGTTGTGGCAGAACGTCTGCCGTATGCGCATTAAAGTGTGCAGCAATAGCGCTATCATAAGCGGCGGTTCGGGCATAGGCTTTGCCAGCCAGAGCGCGCCGAAAGGCGGTTGTCGTACCGCCTTGGCGCAGTTGCTCGGCAAGCTCAGCATAGTCTTCAGGCGCCGTCACAACCGCCACATCAGCATGGTTTTTAGCGGCCGATCGGATCATCGCGGGGCCGCCAATATCTATATTTTCAATGGTTTCATCCCAACCAGCACCGCGCGCCACTGTGGCCTCAAAAGGATACAGATTGACGACGAGCAAATCGATCGGCGCAATCTGATGCGCCGTCATGGCAGCAACATGCTCGGCATTATCGCGCAACGCCAAAAGCCCGCCGTGAATTGCCGGATGCAATGTTTTGACCCGGCCATTCATCATTTCCGGAAACCCAGTGTGATCAGCGACTTCGGTGACCGCAAGGCCTAAATCTGCAAGCGCTTTAGCTGTGCCGCCGGTGCTCAGCACTTGGATATCGAGCGGCGCGAGCGCAGCGGCGAGGACATCGAGACCAGACTTATCGGAAACGGAAATTAAAGCACGCGCTGGCGTGCGGCGATCGGACATGGCAGCGCCCTGTTTTTAAACAACGATGTGCCCGACCTAACCTAGGCGCATCCACCCTGCAAGCAGCGTTAAGACGCGGCGCTGGTTTCCTGCAACTTATCCACAAAAGCTTTTGCTTCGGGCGAATCCCAATCCGCCTCACCAAGCAATTGACCGATAATTTTGCCCTCACCGCTCACCACAAATGTAACCGGCAAAACACCAAGCCCCATGGCCTGCGGCAGCGCGGCGGCCTTGTCCCGCACGAGCGGCAGGTTGTTGATCTCGTTCTTCGCTAAAAAACTGGCAATGGTATCGGTTCGTCCGCGATCAATGCTGATCGCGATAATTTCAAAGCCATCGTCGTTTTCTTGCGCGGCAAGCCGGTCCAGCGCGGGCAACTCTTTCACGCAAGGCGCGCACCATGTCGCCCATAAATTAATAAGGCGCGCACCGCTCGCAAGCGCGGTCAGCGTGGCGGGCGTTTCGTCCGTACCAAGCGTAACCGGCACGTCTGGCAAGGGCTTGGGTTCAGCGAAAATCTCCATTTTCTTTAAGCTGGCACGCGCCAGGTCTTGCAGGCTTGCGCTGCCCGCGCTATCGGACGGCGCAGAACAGCTTGTCAAAAGGGTGGCAAAGCAAGCGAGAAGAAACAAACGGATCATGTGGTAAAAGCCCACGCTGTTTGAAGGTGCTCGCCGTTCATAACGTAAGGTACCACCACCATGTCAACCAATGACCGGTCCGCAGCGCAGCCCAAGTCAGCCGCATCGCAAATGTGGGGCGGGCGTTTTGCAGCTGGGCCGGATGCGGTTATGCAGGCGATTAACGCCAGCATCGACTTTGACCAGAGGCTTTGGCGCGAAGACTTAGCCGGCTCGCGCGCGCACTGCGCCATGTTGGCCGCGCAAGACATCATAAGCGACGCGGACAAAGACGCGATTTTGGCCGGGCTTGACACAATCGAGGCTGAAATTGCGTCAGGAGACTTTAAGACCGACCCGGCGCTGGAAGACATTCACATGCATGTTGAAGCGCGGCTGCGCGAGCTGATCGGCCCTGCAGCGGGCCGCCTGCATACCGCACGCTCGCGCAACGACCAAGTGGCCACAGACTTTAAACTCTGGGTGCGCGGTGCAATCGACCATCTCGATGGCCTGCTCAACGGCCTGGAAGACGCCCTCGTCACCCAGGCTGAGCGCCATGCCGAGACGATCATGCCGGGCTTTACCCATTTACAGACCGCGCAGCCGGTCACGCTCGGGCACCATCTCATGGCCTATTGGCAGATGATCAGGCGCGACCGAAGCCGTTTGTCTGATTGCCGCAAGCGGCTGAATGAATGCCCGCTTGGCGCCGGCGCTTTGGCTGGCACGTCCTTTCCCATAGACCGCTTTGCCACCGCAGAGGCGCTCGGTTTTGACCGGCCGACCGGCAACTCACTCGAC